>RGVP01000113.1 GCA_010027235.1 bacterium | reverse complement strand
CGTGGAGCTGGGCGCGGCCCACGTCGACGCAGGTGACGGAGGCGGCGCCAGCTTGGAGCGCGCAATCGGTGAAGCCTCCGGTGGAGGCGCCGACGTCCAGCACATGGGCGCCGTGCAAGTCGAGCCCATGGGCGTCGAGCCAGCCTTGGAGTTTTTCGCCTCCGCGTGAGACAAAGCGGTCGGCCTGGACGAGTATGACGGGAAAATCGGCCGGGTATTCTCGGCCTGGTTTGTCGAGGCGTTCGGTGCCGGCGCGGACGAGGCCGGCCATGACGTAGGCCTTGGCCTTGGCCCGGGTGGGGGCGAGGCCGCGGGCGACGAGCAGTTCGTCGAGGCGGAGTTTGGCGGCGGGCATGGGAGAACGTCGTCAGCCAAGCACGGGCGCGGCCGGCTTTACACGAACGAACTGTGCAGCCTCTGCAAAAAGGAAGTTTCCCCAGCGCACGCACGCGCGACAGGTGAGCCGGGGACTTGCCGCGGCTTGGAGACGGGGAGGGATATTCACTGATCTTTAACTGGGCGAGAAGAGCCGGAGACCGTTCAATGTGCGGCGGGCTTGAGGAGTCGGGCCTTTGGGTTTAGGTTGGCCCTATCTACCAATCTTATGCCGATTTATGAGTATTATTGTTCGAAGAATCACACCGTCTACCAGTTCTTTGCCCGAAGTCTAAGTCAGGGGCAACTCACGCCGAATTGCCCGGACAATCCGCGTTGGCCGCTCCGGCGGGTAGTTTCGCAGTTCGCTTTTACTGGTCGGGCGCAGGACCCGAAGGAAACCGACGCCGAGGCGGCGGGCGGGGACATCGCTGACGATGCGCGCATGGAGGCGGCGGTCGGTGCGATGGAGAAGGAGTTTTCATCCATGGATGAGAACGATCCCCGCGCTATGGCCCGTATGATGCGCCGCATGTCCGAGCTGACGGGCGAGAAGATCGACGGCGAGATGGAGGAAGTGGTGCGCAAGCTCGAGGAGGGTGTCGCCCCTGATGCCTTGGAGGAAAAAATGGGCGCCGATGCGGGCGGCCCCGAGGGGCGCGAGGACGATCCTTACGGCGAGGGCTCGGGCGCAGCGCCGGCTACCGAGGCGGAAAAAAAGGAGGCGCGCATGCGTTATAAACTGCGCCGCGCGCTGACCGAGCCCAAGCGTGACCCAAAGCTTTACGACTACGAGTAGAGCGTCACGCTCACAATATGTTGTCCTCCGAGGTAAGATCCCGCATCGCCGCCGCCAAGGCCGCCGTCCTCGCGCGGACGGACTTTATGCACCGCGAATTCGGCCGGGTGGCGAGCGAGTGGAAAGCCGACGGTTCGCGCGTGACCTCGGCGGACATCTCTATCTCCCAGGACATCTTTCGCGACCTCGGGGCGCAATTCCCAGAGGACGAGTTACTCAGCGAAGAGCTCGGCGACGGCTCTGCACCGATTGCTCTTCGCGCACGTTTCGCTTGGGTGCTGGATCCCATCGACGGGACTAATAATTTCGCCGCCGGTATTCCCTTTTGCGCCATCTCGCTAGCCCTGCTTGAATATGGGGTGCCGGTTTACGGTGTGATTTATGATCTCTCCCGCCGCACACTCATGCACGGTGGACCGAGCATTGGCGCTTGGGATGGCGAGCGGGCGGTGCGGGTGAACACGGACACTCCGACTGGGCGGCGCACGCTGGGTTTCCACAGCCCGATGGATCGCAGTTTTTCTTCGCACGCGAGTCTGCTGGTTGAACGCTACAAAATCCGTGGGCTTGGGAGTAGCACGTTACACCTTGCTTACGTTGGCGCGGGGCTGATTGACGCCGTGGTCGACCATAACGTCAAAGTCTGGGACATCGCCGCGGCGGTGCCTTTTTGCCAGGGGGCGGGCGGCGAGGTGCGTTATCTGCGCGCACCGCTCTTTCCGCTCGAGGTCTTTGATCTAAACATGGCGCGCGTGCCCTTTGTCGCCGGTGCAACGTCTGCGTGCGAGGAGCTGACGGCCCTGCTGGCTTAACGAACCGGTTCCGCTACCCGCGCAGGCGAAGAGAGTGGTAGCGCCCAGCGCCGGGCGCGTGGCCTAGGTCTAGGTGTAGCGCGCCAGATGGTAGCCAGTCGGCGACTTTTTCTGGCCACTCCACGGCCAGCCACCAAGGCGGGACCAGAAAATCCTCTATCATCAGATCCGCTAGCTGCGCGCCGGAATCGAGCCGGTAGGCGTCGAGGTGCACGAGGGTGCGACCGGCGCCGCGGTGGAGGGTGAAGATATTAAAGGTCGGGCTGGTGACGGTTTCATGGATGCCGAGGCCGGCGGCGAAGCCCTGCACGAAGGTCGTCTTGCCGGCGCCGAGGTCGCCGTGAAGGGCGAGCACAGAGCCGGGTAGCAGTGCGGCGGCGAGACGCGCAGCGAGCGCACGGGTGTCCTCGGCTGAGGTGGTGACGACGCCAGTGCGGAGTTCAGCCAAAATGCTCGAAGCCATGGTGCGCGGTGAGGTCGATGGTGCCGTCGGACGGCGCCCCAGCGGGTTCGAGGCGGCCGATCACGGTTAGCGGCACGCGCGGGAATTTTTTGCGCCAGGCGGCAACTAGGCGGCGGGCGGCGGCAGGTTCGCCGCGTAGGGTGAAGAGCAGTTCATAATCTTCGCCGTCGCTCAGGGCGGCGTGAAGGTCGTGACCGCCGCGGATGGGAAGCAGGTCACCGAATAGTGCAGCGCGGGAACGCGGAGGAGTTAGGGTGTGGATGTCTTTAGCCAGGCCATCGCTTAGATCCATCATAGCGGAGATTTCGGGGCGGGCGGCGAGCCAGGCGCCCTCGGCAAGGCGCGGGGTGAACTTCCAATGGTGCCCGGAGGCGAGGCTACCGCCAAGCACGCCGCTGACGGCGATAAAATCGCCTACGCACGCTCCAGCTCGGGTGATCACACGGGGGCCGGTGGCACGACCGAGCAGAGTGAGGGTTGCTACAAGTCCTCCGCGTTGAGTGGCGAGATCGCCTCCAACGAGCGGCACGCCGTGGCGACGAGCATTGGCGGCGAGGCCGCGATAAAACCCCTCCAGCCAATCGATGCGAACGCGGGGATCGAGCGCTAAGGCGACGACAGCGGCGTTCGGTCGTCCGCCCATCGCGGCGATGTCGGAGAGGTTGCGGGAAAGCAGTTTTTGACCGACGGCGCGGGGCGCGACGGAGTCGTCGAAATGCTCGCCGTAAATAACCGGATCAACCGTGACCAGCGGGGTGCGGCCGCGACCGGCACGCGGGGAAGGCAGGACGGCGCAGTCGTCGCCCATGCCGTGGGGCGCGGCGGGCATGGCGGAGCCGAGCCAGCGGCGGATGCGCTGGAGCAGTTTCTGTTCGCCCAGGGCGGCGATGGTGTCGGAGGGGTTGTTTGAGAAAGGATGCATGCCCGGCGGGTTGGTCAGACCGGATAGCCGGCTAGGATGAGTAATACCGTGTTTAAATTAAACAGAGCGTGGGCGACGATGGGCACGAGCGGGTGTCCTGAACGCTCGTAGGCAATGGCGAGACAGACGGCGAGGACCACGATGGGCAGGAAAACGGCGAGGTTGCCGTGCAGGAGGGCAAAACTGGCGGCGGGCAAAAACAGGGCGACTCCCCGCATAGCGCGGGTGCGGATCCAACGGAAAAAGCCGATACGAAACACCAGTTCCTCTGTGACCGGTGCGATCAGCACAGCCAAGATTAGCATGACGACGAGCGAAGGAATATCGCCCGAGCGGGCGAAGAGCGCCACGAGATCTTGGGGTGGTGCGGATATATCGAGGCGATCGAGGGCCGCCTGCCAGCCCATGTTCACCAGCCACACGACGGGCAGTAGAGCTAGGAAAGCGAGGCTGCCTTCGCGCAAGGCGGCACCGGTTGATAAACTTGGTAGCGTCGAGGTGGGTGCGCGGTGGTTTTCCATTCCCGCGGCCGGCGCCTCGATGCGCTTGGAGGGGCGGAGATGCCAGAACCATGCGTGGCCGATGCCGGCGAGTGCACCAATTTGAACGCCCGCGCCGGTCAGGGCTTGGCAACGTCCGAGGGAGCCGTCGGCTGGCGCGGGAAACCAGCGGTTAGCGATAAAGCTGACGACCACGTGGAAGATAATTGCCCCGCCAAAGGTCAAAGCGGCGCCGAGGAAGAGTTCGCTGGCGCGAAACGGCGAGGGGGTAAGGCGGTTTGGGGCGATACCGACGAAGCGCGCAGGGAGAGAGCGAACGCGCGCCGCTAGAATCGCGCAGCCGGCGAGCAAAAACACCATTTGCAGGCCGAGAATAACGGTCAGGGCGGGCGTAAAGACGAGGTCGGGCACGTGGGGAGCGATAGTCAGTCTTGCAAGACGGCTTGGAAGCGTGGACGACGGTTATTTTACGCCCAAACTCGCGGCGAATCAGGCTTGAGAGAAGCTGCCGTCGGCGAACACGAGGCGGCCTGAGACATAGGTGTGGCGCACGCGGCCCCTCAGCTTTTGCCCGCTCCAGGGGCTGTTACGGGATTTTGAGAAACCGGCGGAGGCATCGTAGGTCCACTCCGCTTCGGGGTCGAAGAGCACGAGGTCGGCGGGAGCGCCTTCGGCCAGTGTGCCGGCGGGCAGCTTAAGCAACTGGGCGGGCTTGCGCGTCCAGAGGTCGACCAAGGTGGCGAGGCTGAAGCCGTTTTGACGAACGAGGATATCGAGGGTGACGGCGAGGGCGGTCTCGAGACCGAGGATACCGTTGGGTGCAAGATCGAACTCGCGATCCTTCTCATCGGGGGTGTGAGGGGCGTGGTCGGTGGCAAGGATATCAATGGTGCCGTCGCGCAGGCCGGCGATCAGGGCGATGCGATCCTCCTCAGTGCGGAGGGGAGGGTTCATCTTGAAATGAGTATCGTAGGTTGCGAGGGCGTCGTCGGTGAGAGCGAGGTGGTGGGGGCAGGCCTCCGCGGTCACGCGCACCCCGCGGCTCTTGGCGCGGCGGAGGACTTCGACGGAGTTGCGCGACGACACGTGCTGCATGTGGATGTGGGCGCCGGTGTATTCGGACAGGATGCAGTTGCGTGCGACGATCAGGTCCTCGGCGGCATTGGGCCAGCCTTTGAGACCGAGTTTCACGGACATGGCGCCCTCATTCATCACGGCGCCGACGGTCATGGAATGGTCCTGACAATGGTCCATCAGCGGCAGGTCGAACATCTTCGCGTATTCGCAGGCACGGCGCATCAACTCATTGGATTGCACGCAATCGCCGTCGTCGGTGATGGCGATTACCCCGGCGCGTTTAAGTGAGCCGATTGGGGCCAGAGCCTGTCCCTTCATGCCGACAGTGATACAACCGGTCGGGTAGACGTGGACAGCGGCTGAGCGGGCGGCGGAATCCTTGATCAGCTGGATGGTGCCGGCGCTGTCCGCGACTGGGGCGGTGTTGGGCATGCAGACGACGCTGGTGAAACCACCTGCGGCGGCGGCGCGGGAACCGGACTCAATGGTCTCCTTATGGGTCTGGCCGGGCTCGCGGAAGTGGACGTGCACATCAATCAGACCGGGGGCGGCGACGAGGCCGGCGGCGTTGAACGAAATAGCGGCGGCGAGTTCGTTGGCGGACGGGCGGGCGATGAAAACGCCGTCCCGAATGAATAGGTCGCCGACGGCATCGCGGCCGGAGGCGGGATCAATGACACGGGCGTTAGTAAGGTGGATCAGGGGCATCGGGGCGAAAGGGGCAGTGGGTTAGTTAGCGGGCGTGACGGACTCGGGGCGGCCGCCGGCGCAGAGGTAGAGGCAGGCCATGCGGACGGCGATGCCGTTGGTCACTTGGTCGAGGATCACGCTGCGGTCGCCGTCGGCGAGGTCGCTGTCGATCTCCACGCCGCGGTTAATGGGGCCGGGGTGCATGATGATGGCGTTCGGGTGGAGCCAACCGGCGCGGGTGCGGTTCAAACCGAACATGGACGTATATTCCCCGAGGCTGGGGAACATGGACGCCGTCTGGCGCTCATGCTGGATACGCAGCAGCATCACCACCTCGGCGTCGGCGAGGGCTGAGCGGAGGTCGTGGGATACATTGACCCCGAGGCTGCGCAGGGACTCGGGCACGAGCGTGGAGGGGCCACACAGAGTAACGTCGGCGCCGAATTTAACTAGGGCGTGGATATTGGAGCGGGCGACGCGGCTAAACAGGATATCCCCGAGGATGACCACGCGGCGACCGCGTAGGGAGCCGAGGCGCTCCTTCATGGTGAAGGTGTCGAGCAGGCCTTGGGTGGGGTGTTCGTGCGAGCCATCACCGGCGTTGATCACGGGGATGTTCAGAATGCGTGAGAGGTAGAGCGGAGAACCGGCACAGTTGTGGCGGATCACGATCATGTCCGCGCCTAGGGCGGCGATGTTTTCGGCGGTGTCGCGGAGGGTCTCGCCCTTGGTGGTGGAAGAGCTGGCGGCATCGAAAGAGATCACGTCTGCGCTCAGGCGCTTCGCGGCCATGTCGAATGCCATGCGGGTGCGAGTGCTGGGCTCGAGGAAGAGGTTGACTATGGTTTTCCCCCGTAGGGCGGGGATTTTTTTGACCGAGCGGCCGAGCACTTTCTTGAAGGCGGCGGCGACGTTGTGGATTTGCTCCAGCTCGGCGAGGGAGAGCTCCTCGAGCGTGATCAGGTGGCGGCGGTTCCAGGACATGGGCGAAGTTTTAAGGACCAATACCCAATGACCAATGTCCAATGGGCGGGAAGAAAGGCGTGCGGGTTTGGGGTGGCTAAGGTGGGCGCGGGCGGAGCGCTCAGTTGGATTTGGCTGCTTAGGATTTGCGCGGGGCCGCTGCGACCGTGATGGCGTCGTGGCTGGGGTCTGTCGAGTGGAGCACAACGGTGACTTTTTCGTCCGGGCCGGCTTGGAGGGTGAGGCCGATGTAGTCGGCGGCGACGGGCAGGGTGCGACCGCCGCGATCGACGAGGACGGCGAGTTCGACCTTGGCGGGGCGACCGTGGTCGAAGAGTTCGTCGAGGGCGGCCTTTATGGTGCGGCCGGACTGGAGGACGTCGTCTACGAGGATTACGGTCGCGCCGGTCACGTCGATGGGGATGAGGGTGGGGGTGAACTCCTTGGGGATCGGATTGCGTCCGATGTCGTCACGGTGGAAGGAGATGTCGATGATGCCGGTGCGGGGGCGGGCGGCTTCGGGGTAGAGCTCACGGAGCAGCAACTGAAGGCGGTACAGAAGTTTTTGAAGTGAAATATTTTGATAGAAAAGCTTATCTTTCTCAGTCACCACAATTTTACAAACAAATGGCTATGGCTTCAGGTTTTGATAGAGTTTTCATTTCTAATCCGATGTTTAGGGCCGAGCCTTCGTTTACTACCCGACACTTAACTGAGTTTACTATGTGGGATTTTGAAATGTCATACGTTGATTCTCACCATGATATTATGGATTTTGAAGAAAAATTAATTATTTCGGGTTTAAAACAAATTAATGAAGATTTAAATTTAGATTTAGACATTCCAGTCTCACCTTTTCCAAGAATAAAATTCGAAGAAGCTAAAAAGATTTTAAAGGGTAGAGGTATAACTTCCGATAAAGAAGGAGATATGTCTCCAGAAGAAGAAAGAGAAATTTGCAAATATGCAAAGGAAACATATAATTCAGAATTTGTATTTATTACCGATTATTACTATTCTGAAAGACCGTTTTATTCAAAAAAACACGAAGACAATGCAAAGTTTTCTAAAACCTTCGATTTACTTTATAAAGGTATTGAGATAACATCCGGAGCTCAAAGAGAACACAGAGCCGACGTACTAGAAACTCAAATTAAAGAAAAAGGCTTAAACCCAGAAGATTTTTCAGACTACATTTCATTTTTCAAATTTGGATGTCCTCCACACGGT
>RGVP01000112.1 GCA_010027235.1 bacterium | reverse complement strand
TCTCGGTGCAGACCCCGCTCGGCTCCGACACGTTCATCGTGCGTCGGTTCGAGTACGTCGAGGAGTTGGGCGAACCGTTCCAACTGACGCTCGAGCTCGAAAGTGCCGAGACCGAGATCGCCGCCGAACAGCTCGTGGGCAAGCAGTTCACCGTTACGATCCCGCTCAGCATCGGGGGGAGCAGGTATTTCAACGCCTTCATGGAGAGCTTCAGTCGGCTCAGCCAGGATGGCCGGCTGGGTCGCTACCGGGCCGTCGGTATCCCCTGGTACGCGCTGCTCAAGCGGACCCAAAACAGCCAGATCTTTTGCGATGTGAACCTGCCGGACATGATCAGCCAGGTGTTCGCGAAGTTCCCCTTCGCCTCATACAATGTCCTGGGCTTCTACCCCAGGACCAAGTGGGAATCCCGCACGCAGTACCGCGAGTCGTGTTTCAACTTCATCCAGCGGTCGCTCCAGCAGGAGGGCGTTTACTACTTCTGGACGCACGAGCAGTCGAAGCACACGCTGAACAGCTGCGATAACGTCTCCAATCACGCTCCCTTCCCCGGCTATAAGAAGATTCCGTACCTGACGGCGGAGCGCGGCCAGGAGTCGCAGGAGCACGTCTACGAATGGAACATCGAGACGGCCCTCCAGCCCGGCTCGGCCGTGCTGAAGGACTACAACTACGCCGAGCCGACCAACGAGCTCCTCGTCACGGGACCGGCCAAGCAGCCACTCGGGCCCGGTCCGCTCGAGGTCTTCGATCATCCCGGGCTGTACCAGACCAAGTCCGATGGCGACCGCTATGCCGAGATCCGCATCGAGGAGATGGAATGTCGCCAGCGGGTGTTTCGGGGGCGTGCCCAGTGCCTCGGCCTGGCCGCCGGCTTCACGTTTTCCCTCCAGGACTTTCCGGTCGCCAGCGAGAACGGGACCTACCTGACGACCACAATGAGACTGACGCTCGGCGACGTCGCCGAGGCGGAAGAAGATGGTCGGCAAGGCTCGCTCGTGGGGCCGGCTGGGTCGGCTTCGGGATCAGCCTACTGGTACGACTGCGAGTTTGCGGCGATCGCCTCGAGCGTGCAGTACCGGAGCCGGTTTTCCGCGGTCGTGCCGCAGGTTTTCGGCCTGCAGACGGCCTTCGTTCATGCCCCCGACGGCCAGGATCCGAAGACCCCCTACACCGACCAACTGGGGCGCATCCAGCTCATGTTCCCCTGGAGCCGCGACGGCCAACAGACGGCCTGGGTCCGCAAGGCGCAGGTCATGGCCGGGGACGGCTGGGGGCACATGCACTGTCCGCGGCAGGGAGACGAGGTGCTGGTGGCCTTCGAGCATGGAATCGTCGATCGGCCCGTGATCGTGGGTTGTCTTTATAACGGCAACACCAAGCCGCCGCTGCCGTTACCAGATGCGGCACACATTCACGTTTTCAAGGATCAGGGCGGCAACCTCTTCACGCTCAACCCGCAGGAAGATGGCCAGACGGTCACGCTCTCGAGCCCCGTGGCAAGCACGGTCCTGACGCTTGGTGGCGACACCCCGAACCCCTCGTAGACTTTCCTTCACTACTAACTTGCTGAAAGGAGCGACGTCATGTGCGCGCAGGGCGTAAAACTTAACACGACACAAAATCTAAAAATTGGGGCTAATCAAGACGCTGATACACTCGTGTGTGGATTCAATAATGAGATTACCCTCATTGAGAAAACAGACATGGTTGTCGGCGCAAGAGCAGAAGGTACTGCCGCCGTCAAAGTGGAAGCTGTTGTCGGCGCGGCGTTGAGCGCTGTCGGAGGATTGAGAGCCGACATGACCCTTGGCTATAAATACGACCGCATTCCCATGGGAGCGATGGAGGTGGTCGGGGGGTATGTCGATAGAAAAAACGTACACGTATCGACGGTCGGTACAGTTTTTTTCGTTGGCGCGGGAACATCCGCAACAATCAAATCGCCGAATATCGCGCTAACAGCGAGCGAAGCGATTCCGGAGGTGACCCAGGCTATGGCAACTGCAGCGAATTCGGCGAGTGCTGTTGCCTTTATAAACGCTAGTAAGGCCGCCTTCGGTGTCGGCGGTCCGCCCGTGGTCAGAGCACCGCAGGTAAACCCGTCAGCCGCGACGAGCAATACATCTACGCTTCAGATTCTGCCGGCCCAAGCTCAACTGACTGGCGGTGCAAACCCGACGACACAGAAAACGACGACCGCAGCGAGTCTCACCCTCAACCAATCGGAAGCACAACTGACGGGATTCACAACGACGGGTACTGCTGGGACAAACACTGTTTGTCTGACGTCGGCCTCCCTGCTTTGTCAGCACCAGACAGAAGCGACCTTTGGAACCGCTACTAACTACATGACTGCCAATAAGTTAGGCGTGAACATTACTGGTGTCCCAGGGGTGATACTGAATGGCGTTACTGACGGCGTGACTATTAATGGTTCTATAATAAAACTCGGCGAACCGGTCGTGACTTCCGCCGGTCCGGCAGCGCAAACGGCGGCTGCGGCGGCAGCGGCAGCAGCAGCGGCAGCAGTAGCGGCAACTGCTGCTGCTGCTGCTCGGGCAGCGCAAATGGCGTCGTGGTCGGATTTCGCGTAGAAGGAACCACGGTTTGACACTCCGGCTCGTTCTTGAACCATGCGGCTTTTTAACCTTCACCCAGATCTTGTCGCCGTCGGTTGGGTCGTCGGCCAGTTGGCCGACTCGGTAAAACCCGTTGTCCCGGGGCTCACCGGTTCGTTCTTCGTAAAGGCCACGTACCGTCTTCAGCCTGACGCCGCGCCCGTCCCGTGGCCCGAGAAGCCGCTGGCGGCGGCGGGCGACCGGTTTGTCGGCGGTGATCAGAAGAAGGGCCTCGCCTATGCCACCGACTTTATTCCCTACAAGCCGCGGGCCGATTTTGCGGTGGTCGGTACGGCCCACTGGCCGCCGGGCGTGCCGGTCGCGTCGTTTTCTGCGGGGGTGACAGTCGGCCCAATTCGCAAGGAAGTGGCCGTGGTCGGGCCGCGGACCTGGGTTCCGCAGTTTCTCTTCGGCCGGCCGCACCCGAGCGAGGCCGGGCCGGCAGAGTCGGTGCCGCTGCTCTATTCGGAGGCCTGGGGCGGTCCAAAGTCGCGGCTCAACCCGATTGGCAAGGGGCCCGACGGGCCCGACGTGGCCCGGCTCGAGCCGGGCCCGTTTAATCCCCACCGCAGCTACCGCCACGATCCCGATCCGTCTGCCTTTGGGCCGATCCCGGCGGCCTGGCCGTTTCGGCAGGAGCGGGTGGGCAGCTATTCCAAGGAGTGGGCGGCCACCCGCTGGCCTTGGCTGCCGCTCGACTTCGACTGGTCGCACTACAACGCCACTGCTCCCGACCAGTGGTTCGATGGCTACCTCCGCGGCGACGAGCCACTCCTGTTTGAGAACATGCACCCCGAGAACCCGGTCTACCGCTCGCAGCTACCGGGCGTGAGGCCGCGGCTGTTCCTCGAGCAACTGGTGCAGAAGCTCGGCGACGAGGTCGCCTTCCGCGAGGTACCGCTCGATCTCGATACGCTCTGGGTCGACATGGACAAGGAGCAACTGGTGCTCGTCTGGCGGGGTCGGGTGCCGGTGCTCTCCGCGAAGCTCAAGGATGTGAAAAACCTGCTCGTGCTCCTGGAGCCGCTCGATGCCCCGGCGCGGTCGCTCGATGAGTTCGAAGCGATCCTGCAGCAGCAGATCAATCCGCCACCGCCGCCAGCCCCGCCCGCCGCCGCGCCGCAGTCGGCTCAAGAGGTGGAGGCGGCCCAGGCGAAGATCGCAGCCGCGAAGCAGCGGGCCGAGGAGATGAAAAAGAAATTGCAGGAAATGGCGGCCGAGCGGCAGAAGATCGACACAATGTTCGACACCTATCTGCCCCAAGTAAAGGGATACATGGAGGCGGTGAAGGCGCAGGCTAAGGCCCAAGGCATCAAACTCGCAGAGCCTCCGGCCACGGCCCAGAAGGCGCTGGCTCTGGCGGTCGCCAAGCAGCGGGAAACCATCGCCAGGCTCAAGGCCATTCCCGGCGCGCCGCCGGAGAAAATCGCCCCGTTCGAGGCGATGCTCGCCGACATGGAGGCGATCACGCTGCCGGAGATGCCGCCGCCGAAACCGCAGCGCGAGAAACCAAAGCCGAAGGAGGAAGAGCCGTTTGACCTGGAGAAGGCCCGGCAGGGCGGGTATGTCAACGCCAGCCTTCAGGACCGCGACTTCTCAGGGCTTGACCTCTCTGGGATCAATTTTTCCGGAGCCGTGTTTGCCGGATCGAAACTCATCGGCACGACCCTCATGGGCACGAACCTGCGGGCGGCAAACCTGACGAAGACCGACCTCTCGCAGGCCCGCCTGCAGGGTGCCGTGCTCGACTTCGCCGACTTCGGCGAGGCGACGCTGGCCGGGGCCTCGCTTGCCAAGGCTTCGCTCGCCTCCACGAAGCTCTGCGGGCTCGACCTCACCGGCCTCGATTTTTCCGGCGCGGCAGGAATGTATGCCGACTTCACCGGCTCCACGCTGACAGGAGCGGTGTTCAGGGAGGCCAAGCTGCCGCGGGCGATCTTCACGAAGGCCGAGGTCGGCCGAGTCGATTTCTCAAAGGCTTTGCTTGGCGCCGCCACCTTCGAGACGACCCGGGCTGCCGGGGCGAGTTTTGCCGATGCCGACCTGACGAATTTCCGCAGCGGATTAAAGGCCGATTTCACCGGGGCCGTGTTCGACCGCGTGCAGGCGACCGGCTCGATCTGGCGGGGTGTGGTCCTCGACGGCAGCAGCTTTGCCCGCGGCGGCTTTGCCCGGGCGCTGTTTGAGGATGCGTCGCTCAAGGGGGCGGTGTTTGACCGCTGCGACCTGCTGCAGGCCGGATTCGAGGATGCCATCCTGGAGGAGGCGATCCTCACCAATGCCAACCTGATGCGGGCCAACTTCACCGGGGCCAACCTCACCCGGGCCCAGCTCGATGGATCGAGCCTCTACGAGGCGATCTTCCGCGACACCCAGCTCGAAGGGGCCAGCTGGCGCGACGCCAACATCAAGAAGACGAGGCTCGTGCTGCGATGAAGTTTCCCATGCCCGATATGTCGTTGCTGGGCGATGCCCCCACGCAGAAGTTGGAGCGGCTCACGCTCGAACAGGTGCTCGAGCGGATCGAGAAGCGGCAGCCGCTCGACTTCTGCCTGCTCAGTGAGATCAACCTCTCGGGCAGGGATCTCTCCGGCCTCAGCTTCTCAACAGCCATGCTGCAGGGGGTCGTGTTCGACGGCTGCGACCTGTCGCGAACGGAGTTTTCCGAGGTCGGTCTGGCCAACTGCTCGTTTTCCAAGGCGACGTTCAACGCAACCGTGCTCCACAAGTCAGAATTCGTTCAGGGCAGGTTCTTCGCCACGCAGTTCACGGGGTGCCAGTGGCCCGAGGCCGCGATTTTCGTCGGCAGCGACCTGAACGGCGCGGAGTTTACAAACTGCGACCTCGCCAAGGCCCAATTCACGTCCTGCCGCGGCGAGGCCATCGCCTTCCGCAGCTGCCGCATGAATGGCGCCAGGTTCTTCGACACCGCGATGCCGCAGGTGGCGATTCAGAAGGTCGATCTCGCCTCCGCCATGTTGAGCACGTGTGATCTCTCTCACGGCGTTTTCGACACGGTCAATCTGACGGGAGCGAGTCTCGAGCGGTGCACGCTCACAGCCACCGACCTCGCAAAAGTAAAGTGTGGCGGCACGTCGCTGGCGGGGAGCACGCTGTCGTCGGAAACGAAGCTGCCCATGCTGTGCGACGGCCTGTCGCTCGAAGGGGCAACCGCCCCGGGCATCAATCTTGCCGGCCGCTCGCTCGCGCGGGCCAACTTTCAGGCCGCCATGCTCGAAGGGGCTGACCTTTCGAAATCGATTCTCAACAGCGCCAACCTGCGGCAGGCCCGCCTGGCCGGAGCCCGCCTCGGCGGCGCACTGATCTTCCAGTCGGAGGTCGATCAGGCCGATCTGAGCGGCGCCGCTCTCGACGGCGCCAGTCTGCTCGGGGCGAGCCTCACCAAGGCCAATCTCGCCGGGGCCTCGATGCAGGGGGTCGATCTGCAGTTTGCCGATCTGACCGGCACGCCGCTCACGGCAGCACAGGTGGTGCATGCCAAAGCCATCAAGGCCGCCACGATCTCCGGCGTCGACTTCAGCGGGGCCGACTTTTCCGGCCGCGAACTCCACAGCAGCCGCTTCGAAAACTGCCGGTTCGTCGGTGCGAACCTCTCCCGCACAATGCTCCACACCGCCACGTTCATCGGCTGCGATCTCTCCCATGCGTCGCTCGTCGGGAGCGATCAGGGCGACACCGATTTCCGCGGCTCGAATCTCTCCGGGGCCGACTTTTCCGACGCCAAGATCCTGCGGGGCGAGTTTGCGGGCGTCGCCCTCACGGGCACCCGTTTCTGCCGCACGCACTTCGACTACACGGTGTTGAAGAACGTGGCCCTCGGCGACGCGGTGATCGAGGCGGCGGTGTTTCTGAAATGCAACCTCGACCGGGTCGAACTGCCGGGCATCTCATTGGCCGGCGTCAACCTAACACACTCGAAATTCCAGTCGGCCAACCTGCAGGGGGCGGATTTTTCTGGTGCCATTCTCACGGGCTGCAACTTTGGCAACGCCAACCTCGCGGGGGCGAGCCTCCGCAAGGCTTCCGCGGGCACCGCGTTCTTTGGCAAGACGAATCTCACCGGGGCCGACCTGAGCGGCGCGGATCTCCACGGGGCGGGATTTTCCGGCGCAACCTTGCAGGGGGCGCGGTTCGACTCGGCGCAGCTTCACGCGGCACAATTTGTGGGGGCCAAAGCCGAGCAGGCTAGCTTCGCCGGCGCTGATCTCTCCTACTCCAACTTCTCCCACGGCATTATCAACCACGCTATCATGACCGATGCTGTCACCGAGAGGACCAAACTCCACGGCGTGGCCGACGTCGGGGTCGCGTGGACGAAGCGGCAACTGGCGGCCGCGGTCCCCACCGACGAGGACCTCTACGAGGCTGAGACCTGGCAGCCACCGCCGTAGGCCTCGCCGTCGGGCACGGGGGCCGCCTCGGCCCCGGGAAAATCGACAGGGCTTCCTCCGTCGCGACCTGAGCCGACGGCACCAGCAGGATGGCCGTTAAAATCAATCGCATTGGTTGGCTCCGGACGGGTTCGAGGTCAGGCTTCTATTCCCGGCCACGTGCTTGGGATCATACGGGCAGTGGCGGCAACCCGAGCCGCAACAAAAGCCGCGTTTGAGATGGTAGGTCGCCGTGAAGACCAAGAGGCCGTTCTCGATGGTGTAGTCGGCGGATCCGGAATCAGGTTGAGGGGCCGGCTTTGGGCCCGCCACGAGAAGCTCTTTCTCGGCCCGTGGCAGCCGCTTGATCGCCATCTCCCGCTTCAGGGCCGCCGACTTCGACTTCTGGGGCTCGCTGGCGGCCAGTGCCACCGGGAGCCGGCTGCGGGTGTATTTCGACGCCCTGCCGGCAGCGTGGGCCAGGAGCCGCTTGGCGAGGTCGTTGGTGATGCCGGTGTAGAGCGACCCGTCAGCGCAGCGCAGAAGGTAGACGAGCCAGCGGGAGGACGAGCGGCGACGGGGCAGGGGGGGCATAGGCAATGATCATGACGGTTCAGGCTCACCCGGCGGGATTCTCGCTCGGAGTCACGCGTCGCTCAAAGAAGCTGCTCATGAAGCGGTGAACACCCACCAGATCGCCACCCCGATACAGATCAGGGCGGTGACGATCACCCACAGGGGCCGTCTGGGCCCGGCATGGTCTTCGGCGGAGACATAGCGCCGGCAGTGGGGGCAATAGGGCGAGTCTTCGAGGATTTCCTGGCGACAGGAAGGGCATGGAACGGTGGG
>RGVP01000111.1 GCA_010027235.1 bacterium | reverse complement strand
GTGGTGGAGGTTTTGCTCATAGGGTTAGACAATACGCTTACAGGCGCGGCGTCTTAGGCGGGGAAAAGTCCCGCTAACTTATAACGTGCCAGCATGTCGCGGACTTTCACCGGTTGGCCGGTGGTGGCGGCCTCATCCATCGCCTGCATGAGCGCCACGGTGACGATACCCTCGGTGGCGTCGGGCTTAGGCGCGGTGCCCTTGGCAAGGCAGCGTGCGAAATAGTCGAGGTAGTTTTGGTATTCCCCCGCATGATGGGAGTGGCCGCCAAAACGAAAGAAATGAGCGTCTTGGTCTTCGAAAGTCTCCATCGCCGATCGGGTATCAGTTTTCCAGGCGTAGCGCAGGTCATAGTAATCGCCCTGACTGGCGCCCTTGGTGCCCCGCAGCACGCAGCTCATGTTGCTGTCACGGGCATTTGGCACCACTGGACCGGAGTAGGCGCCACTGACGCGGGCCACGCGCCCCTCGGCATCGCGCATGACGAATTGAAAAGTGTCGGCATGAACCAACCCGTGTTTTTTTCCGTTAGGACTGAGCAGGGCGTAACCGGAGACCTCGGTGATGCGTGGCAAATACCAGCGCACGAAGTCTACCGGGTGGCTCAGCCCGCCATACAGCCACTTAAACTCCGCTTTCCGCGCCCAAGGCTTTGCGAGGAACCAGCGGTGGTCGGCGTTATAGCTGGCCTCAACGCAGATCAGATCGCCCAAGATGCCCTCTTCAAAGTGTTCCCGTTGGCGGGTGAAGGGTGCGAAGTGACGTGAGCTCTGGCCAACCATTACATGACAGCCGCTCTTTTTCACCGCCGCGAGCACCTTTTTGGCTGAAGCGAGGCTGTCAATGAAGGGCTTAGTGCAGATCACGTGTTTACCGGCGGTTAGTGCGCGAATGACGTGCTCCGCATGCAAATGGTCGGGCGTGTAGATGCCGACGGCGTCAATACTCGGGTCAGCGAGCATGTCGTCATAATTTTTCGTAAAGGCCTTCGGAGGCAGGCTGAACTCGGTGAGTCGCTCGCGTCCGAGTTGCTCGTTGACGTCACACAGGGACACCACGTGCCAAGCTGGGCTGCTAAGCGCGCCAGATACGATGCTACGGCCTTCGCCGAGGCCAAGAACGCCCAAACCGAGTTTTTTCATGGGTAGAAAATCAGGGACAAAAACGCCGACGAACGACGGAGGAGATGCCTGCTTACTTATGCTATGATGATACAAACAAAGCTAGCCGTTTGCCGACTAAAATCACCTTTATACTAAGCTCTGGTGGGAAAATCCTTCCCATCCTTCGACCTCGCGAGCATCCCTTTCGCGATGAAAATGCGCCTTCTCCCCCGGGTGCTCACCGCCGTCTGTTTGGCTGCCGGGCTATCTTTCTCTACCCGTGCAGCCGAGTTTTGGGCCGCTCCGGCTGGTGGCGAAAGAGCCGCCGGCACCTCGATTGATCCGCTCTCGCTGACCGGCGCTCAGCGCCGCGCTAGGGAATTGCGTCGTCTTGCGCCTTATCCGCTGACCGAGCCGGTGCGAATCTTCCTCCGCGGAGGTGATTACGCCTTGGATGCGGCATGGTGCATCCGCGCCGAGGATTCCGGCACGGTGCAGAGCCCGACCGTTTTTGAAGCCGCTCCCGGCGAGACCCCGGTGCTGCATGGAGGCCTCGGCATCTCTGCTTGGTCAAAACTGGACGCTCCGGTTAACGGCCTTCCCGCCGCCGCCCTCGGTGAAGTTTGGGTGGCCGATGCCCCGCTGGTAGGCGGACGTATCCGTGAATTTCGCCAATTGTGGATCAACGGTCAAAAGTCGGTGCGCGCCCGCACCCCCAATGCTCACGAAATGGATCGGTTGCTGACTTGGGACAAGATCAACGAATCGACAACTATCCCTGCCCGGTCGGGCCTGAACGGTGAGCTGAACGGCTTGGAAATGGTCATCTATCAGCAATGGGAAATCGCGCTACTGCGTGTCAGTGAATTTATGGCGCAGGGCGAGAGCGTGCGCGTGCGGTTTCACCAGCCTGAGAGCCGCATCCAGTTTGAGCACCCATGGCCTGCGCCGATCATGACCGAAACCTACCGAGCGCCCTTTTATTTGCAAAACGCCCTTTGCCTCTTGGATGCCCCCGGTGAGTGGTTCCATGATGTTACCGCGCGCCGCATCTATTATTGGCCGCGCCCAGATGAGAATTTGGCTCACGCCACCGCCGTCGTGCCGTTGCAGGAAACGCTGCTGGATATCGCCGGCACTCTCGATCGTCCTGTGCACCATGTGGAGTTTAAGGGCTTGCACTTTGCTCATACCGCCTGGTTGCGGCCCGCGTTATTTGGCCATGTGCCACATCAGGCCGGGTTCTATATGACTGAGGCTTACAAGATGCTTCCGCCTGGCACGCCCGAAAAAAAAGGGCTCGAAAACCAAGCCTGGGTTGGCCGGCCGCCCGGTGCCGTTCGCGTCTGTGCGGGGCAGAATCTCCGGTTCGAGCGGTGTCGCTTCGAGCACTTGGCCTCCGCCGGTCTCGATGCGGAACATGGCCTTCGCAACCTGACGGTGGAGGGCTGTGTTTTTCACGACATCGCCGGCAATGGTCTCCAACTTGGCAAATTCCAAGACATTGGCGCCGAGACCCATTTGCCCTATAATCCCGCCGATGACCGTGAGGTCTCCGCGCGATTGCGCATCGCCAATAACCTGATCACCGACTGCGCCAACGAGGATTGGGGCTGCGTTGGCATAGCCGCCGGTTACATCCGCGAATCCTGCATCGAGCATAACGACCTGAGCGATTTGCCTTACTCAGGCATAAGCCTGGGCTGGGGCTGGACCTATCTCACCACCGCACAGCGTGATAACCTAATCCACGCCAACCGAATCACTCGCTACGGCCAAATGCTTTACGATTTCGGCGGCATTTATCATCTTTCTGCCTCGCCTGGGACTAAAATTACGGAAAACGCAGTCGGCGAAGTAATACTGAATCGCTACGCTGAGAAACCTCACTGGGGCCACCTCTACCTCGACGAGGGCTCATCTTATATTACGGTGCGGGATAATTGGACTGCGTCGGCTCAACGTTTGTATAATACCAAGGGCTTTGGTGTAACGTGGGAAAACAACGGACCCGATGTGGCGGATTCCATTCGGCGAGCCGCGGGCCTTGAGCCCACCTATCGGGACATTATAGAGCAAATACCCCATGCATCCTCCAAGTAATTTTATCGCCTTATCCAGCTTCACTATTAGGCAGCGGCGCGGGTAATCTTCGTCAAATTGATTGCTTCTGGATTAGGCAGGGGTGAGAAACGCCAATAATAAAAAATAATAAAGTTTAGATTTAAATCATTCTCTCTTTGGCGTTGCATGGTCAACGCTCCAGCCAAGACCGCATTTTCAACCTAAAAGACTGCCGCATTCAATACGATTAACGATTGTAATTCCAGCCATGGCGAATAGCGATCCATCTGTTTAATGCCAGCGGGGAACCTCAGCACAGCCTGAAGTATATCTCAAATTCACGCGTTTCATGAAACTTTATGCAGGATTCTAAGCATCTTCCTACGAGATTACCTCTTCTCAGTCACTCTATCCTTAGGAAACGATTGACCATTTTACCAAGCAATATACGGTGTTTTGATAACGTCCCATTTTTAGTTAATTTTAAGTCTCATCTCTTCACGCCTTTACCAATCACCCCTAGGACAGTTGTCCCTATTAGTTATGCAAAGTCACTCCAGCTACTTCCCCAAGCGATTTCGCCGCAATGCTTTTACTTTGATTGAGCTCCTCACGGTTATTGCCATTATCGGTATTCTTGCTGCCATCATTATTCCGACGGTGGGTAAAGTGAAGCGGACGGCTAAAAAAGCGCAGTGCGTGGCCCGTATGCGGCAATGGGGCAGCGCCATCGCTCTTCAGGCTAACGATGCCAAGTCCAAGGTAATTTTGGATTATGCTAAGGACTCCACCGGCACCGGCAGCTATATATTGGATACTTACTTCAATAGCGGCGGCAATACTGTGATTGAGGATACTAGCGGTAAAGCAACTGATAATAAATACGCTACACGAGCGTTCTGGGGTTGCCCGACCGGTATCAACGGCGGCGCTACCCTTACCGCACCCCAGTATGCCTTTGTTGTCCCCACTGGCGTGAGCACCACCAAACCTTCTATCACGTTATTTGGCGTTTCTGTTGCAAAATATTATTCTCTTACCGAAGTATCTTCTCCCTCCAGGCTTGTGTTGATGATCGAAGTTAAAAACGGCGCAAACCGAGTCGACGTTCCTGCAGCGGGCGGCGTTAAAAGCGCTCTGGAAGCATCCAACGGGGTTCGCTCTATGCAGCAGGAAGACGGCTACGTGCGGCATGGCGGCACCTCTCTTGCATTATATCTCGATGGCCATGTTTCCGGCCTGAGTCTGGTGGATACTGATTACACCGCTTCCAAGGAGAAACTAGATAGGTCCTTCTCCCTTCAGTAGAAATAAGCGCGGCTTTCTCCCTTTTCCATTTAGAGTCTTTGCTTTTTACTACCGGTTCCCTGTCCAGATATTTGGGTAAGAACTTCCAGCCGCTTTGATTCGGCACCCTGAGTCGAAGCTAGTCTAGTTTTATATTTTTCTTACTTCTTCCGAAGCGTCACTACGCATTCAAGGTGGCGGGTTTGAGGGAAGAGGTCGAAGGGTTGCACCGCGGTCAGTTCATAACCGGCGGCGGTAAAGGCCCGGAGGTCTCGCATCTGGGTGGCGGGGTCGCAGGAGACGTAGACCACGGCGCGCGGTCCGTAGGTGAAAAGCTGGGTCAGGAAAGCCTCGTCACAGCCTTTGCGCGGTGGATCTATCAACACGACGGTATCGTCGGCCGGAAACAGTAGGCCGGCAAAAATCGCGGCGGCATCTCCAGCTTGGAAGTTTACGTTCCCCAGTCCGTTCGCCACGGCGTTCTGCTTGGCGAAAACGATGCTGCTCTCGCTGATTTCGATACCCGCGACTTGCTCAAAGGCCGGCGCGCAGGACAGGGCAAAGAGGCCGCTACCGCAGTAGGCATCGACCATAAATCGGGCGCCGGTGGCGGCGGCTTGATCCCGGGCGTAACTAGTGAAGACGGGTAGAATGAACGGGTTGTTTTGGAAAAAATCTCGGGCGAGGAAACGTAATTTAAAATTCCCTACGGTTTCTGTAACCGTGTCGTCGTAGTTGGTGGTGACTCGACCGGATGCATCGCGCAGCAGCAGGGTGCCGCCTCGCGCAAAGGCCCCTTCGGCGGCGCGGGTTCTCACGTGCGCGCGACTTTCAGCGAGGCGGTCGTTTATCGGCGTTGTGGCAATGGGGCAGGAGGGGACGTCTAGGATATCGAAGCGGGTGCCTTGGCGGAGAAACCCTATCGGCAACTCGGCAGCCTCGGCGGCGGAGCGGGGGGCGTTGAAGTGAGGGGTGATTTTCGAGCGATAGCCGTATTGCGCGGGGGAACCAATTACGGGGGCGACTGGGAACTCCAGCCCTGCCATGTGCAAAAGGAGCTCCTCGACTTGGCGGCGTTTCCAGACGAGTTGGGCGTCGTAGGCAAGATTCTGGTATTGGCAACCGCCACAACTGCCGAAAAGCGGGCATACTGGCTGAATGCGCTCGGGCGAAGGCGTCAGGATTTCAACCAAGTCCGCCTCGGAGTAGTTTTTGTGGTTTCGAAAAACGCGGACGCGAACGCGCTCGCCCGGTAAGGTGAAGGGAACCATCACGACCCAGCGCGCTGCGGGGTCGGCGGGGTGGGGCACGCGAGCCAGACCGACGCCTAGATTGGTGAGCGTGGCGATCTCCAGCTCCAACACGGCATGGTAGGGGAAGGGATCGGAGTTGAACTTCTTTTTGGGCTTGGCCACGGCAAAGCGAGAGAACACGCGAACCAACCGGAGAGTAAAAGGATTTTGTCTTTCTCGCCACTCAGGTGTGTTTTTATCTGTGCCGTGGTTAACGCCGTCGAACACATCACTAGTCTTCAAAACCCCCGCGTGAAGCAGCTCGTTAAGCTGCGCGATCGCCGCCCGCGCGACGAGGCGGGTGTATTTCTGGTCGAGGGCTACCGTCAGATCCGAAGGGCACTGGAGAAGAGTGTAGTGCTGACCGAGCTCTACATCTGCCCGGAGTGGTATCTCGGCGATCAAGGTAACGAGCCTGCGCTCATCGTCGAGGCGCAGGCCGCAGGCGCAAAGGTATTTCAGTTGAACAGGGACGCCTTCGCGAAGGTTGCCTACCGAGAGAGACCAGACGGCTTGCTCGCCGTGGCGCCGCAGTGGCGGCGGACGCTGGCGGACTTGGACGTTTTGCTCGCCGGAGAAAGTAACCTATCTCGACCAACCCCCTTTCTGCTGGTGGTGGAGGCGATCGAGAAACCGGGCAATCTCGGCACCATCCTGCGCAGTGCGGATGCCGCCGGAGTGGATGCCTTGGTCGTCTGCGACCCAGTGACCGACTTGTTTAATCCCAATGTCGTCCGGGCCTCGACCGGAGTGCTCTTTTCCGTGCCTGTCATCGTGGCGGACAGCGCCGAGGTGCGGGAATGGTTGCGGATGCATGGAATCCGCGCGGTGGCGACGACTCCGGCCGCGACGGAACTGCATACCGACACCGATCTGCGCGGACCACTGGCCATCGTGATGGGCAGTGAGCAGTATGGATTGAGTGATTTTTGGCTGCGCGAGGCGGATGCGCGGGTGCGCATCCCGATGGCCGGTCAGGCGGACTCCCTCAACGTAGCCATGGCCACGATCATCACGCTGTTTGAGGCGGTGCGACAACGCAGCGCAGCCTGAACACCCGGCGTATAGTTCGCTCATCGCCGGCCTTATCTTAATGGACGCACCACTTGGTATTATTCCACCCAGACACCCTTTTACCCTCTACCTTATGCCCCGATTTCACTTCCTGTTTTTTTTCACGACTGTCGTGTCGCTTTTTGGCTCAGCCACTGAGCAGCAATACCTCTCCGGTCGCGGTAGTGACGATGCACAGCTCTGGGATTTTTACTGCACTGCGGGCCGCAACAGCGGGGTCTGGACTAAAATCCTCGTGCCCTCCTGTTGGGAAACTCAGGGCTTCGGCGCCTATGATTATGGTGTCGAGTTACGACCGAGCAAACGCATGCCGCTCATGCCACCCGCCCCGGCCGAGCAGGGGCTCTATCGGCGGGAGTTCACCGTGCCGGCGGAGTGGCGCGGGCGGGTGGTGCGGTTGGTTTTTGACGGCGTGCTAACGGATACCGAGGTAAAACTCAACGGCCGTCTAGTTGGGCCCGTTCATCAGGGCGGATTTTATCAATTCCGATACGATATCACGGATGGCCTAAGCTTCGAAGCTCCAAACCTGCTTGAGGTCGCTGTCAGTAAGCGCTCGGCCAACGCCAGCGTAAACACCGCCGAACGCATTGGCGATTATTGGAATTTTGGCGGCATTTTCCGGCCAGTGCGGCTCGAGGCTTTGCCGGCTCAGTTCATCGACCGCGTGGCGATCGACGCCCGGGCAGACGGTGCTTTTCGGGCCGATGTTTTTCTGGGCGGGGCTTTACCCGCTGGAACCGAGGTCGGCGTGCAGATCAAGTCGCTCGACGGCGCACCGGTGGGGGCGCCTTTCACCCTAGCCGGCACACCCGTTGATGCACGTGTCACACTCGCTGCGGTCTCCGCTTCGACGCCCGCGACCTTGCGTTTGCAAATGCCCTCGCCCGTCGTATGGAGCGCCGAGACGCCGCGCCTTTACTTTGCTGAATTTACTCTGCGGGCGGGCGCAGGCGGTGCAGTGACGCACACCTTGACGCAGCGTTTTGGCTTCCGGACCTTCGAACTTCGCCCAGCCGATGGACTTTACGTTAACGGCCAAAAGATAACGCTAAAGGGGGTTAACCGTCACAGCTTCCGCCCCGAAACCGGCCGCACTCTTTCGCTCGTGCATCATCGTGAGGACATCCGGTTGCTCAAGGAGGCCAACATGAACGCCGTGCGCATGTCGCACTATCCGCCTGACGCTGAGTTTCTTGATCTGTGCGATGAGGCCGGACTTTACGTGCTCGACGAACTCGCCGGTTGGCAGGGTTGCTACGACACTCCGACCGGAAGG
>RGVP01000012.1 GCA_010027235.1 bacterium | reverse complement strand
CCGCCTGGGTGAGCGGCTCAAACCAGGGCCGGATGTCTGCACCCGCACCGGGTTTTTCCGTGCCGGCTTTATCCCCCGAGGACCACCCGCCGCCATGCACCAAAATGACCACCGGAAAAGACCCTTGCCCGTCGGGCTTGGCGATATCCAGCCGCAGCGTTTCCCCGCCCGCCTCGCCATAGACGACATCGCGCCACATCTCGACGGCACCAAGGCCGCGGACAACCGCGAAAAGAAGCCCCGCTAGGACGAGAAGGTTGGAAAATCGCATAACTTAGACGGGATTGGACTGGGCCGAGAATACGCCGATGCGCGGCACCAAGATCTGCACGATGGCGAGCGACACCAGGTAGAGCAGCGAAGCAGCAGCGAAAATCAGCGAATAACTGCCGGTTTTCTGCAGCACTACCCCAATGGCCTCGGCCACGACTGCGCCGGTCATGAAACACACAAAACCGCCCAGTCCGACCGTCGAACTTATCGCCTGCTTGGGCATGGTGTCCGAAACTACGCTAAAGAGATTTGCCGACCAGCCTTGGTGGGCCGAACCAGCCAAGCCGACGATGAGCACCGCAACCAGCGCGGACGGAGCGTGGGGCGCGAGACAGATGGGCACCACCGAGGCCGCACAGATGAGCAGGGTGGTTTTACGGGCCTTATTGACCGACCAACCAAGCCCCAGAAAACGACCCGACAGCCACCCCCCGGCCACGCCGCCGATCGAGGCGAAAAGATAAAATACCGCCGTCCACCCGCCGACCTCCGCCAAGCCCAGCTTAAAGGTCTTTTGCATGAAATCGGGGAAGTAGAACATATAGATGCCCCACACCGGCCCGGCCAGCACGCTGGCCCCGAGATAGGCCCAGACCGCGCGGTAACGCAGCAAGGAGAGCCACGACACCTGCGCCTTAGGCTCTTCCACCGGAACCACACCGGAACGGATGTAGTCGAGTTCTGCCGCCGAGAGCCGCGGATGTTTCTCCGGTGCCTCGTAGAGCCACCACCAGAAGGCCAGCCAGACGAGACCAAGCGCGCCGGTGACGTAGAAAGTCGTGGCCCAGCCCAAATGGCTGTAAATCCACGGCACCACGATGGGACACAGAATCGCGCCGACGTTGGTGCCGGCGTTAAAAACCCCCGTCGCCAAAGCGCGCTCCTTGACCGGAAACCACTCCGCCACGGTCTTGATCGCCCCGGGGAAATTTCCGCCCTCCGTCAGCCCCAGCGCCACCCGCGCCGACATAAAGCCGAGCACCGTAGCCGGCAACACCCACGGCGCGGAGACTCCCAGCCAAGTCAGATCGATGGTCAACTTCACCTCGGGCGCGATCAGGCTGACTAACCCGTGCCCCGCCGCCGCCAGACTCCACAAAAAGACAAACCACGGCAGCCCCCGCTTTACCCCGAGCCGATCCACCACTCTCCCGCCAAAAAGGTAGCCAAAAGCATACGCCATCTGAAAAGCCGAGGCGATGTGCGCGTAATCCGTCTCACTCCAGCGCAACTCGTTGCTCAAGGGCTGCTTCAGGATACCGATGATGTTTCGATCGATGTAGTTGAGCGCAACCGAGCAGAAAAGCAGACCACAAATGGTCCAACGAAAACGGCCCGGCGCGGGGGAAGCAGGGGTAACGGAC
The DNA here is from genome assembly GCA_010027235.1 of bacterium. Classification (GTDB taxonomy): domain Bacteria; phylum Verrucomicrobiota; class Verrucomicrobiia; order Opitutales; family Opitutaceae; genus IMCC26134_A. The sequence continues at coordinate 30,343 of RGVP01000012.1, read as the reverse complement.
ATATAAGGGGTATAAAGACAAGCGCCCCAACCCCGTCCGTCGCGCAACCTCTAACTAAGCGCACATCGTTGCGCGCAACGATGCGCACGCCACCTTAACTTGCCCGAAAAATCATGACGCTATGATATCAAGCTGCGGCTCCCCTTGGTCAGCGGTCCGCTTACCCCCCTATGCATTCCCTGCCCGGCCGCCTCGCGGCCCGCCTTGCCCTGCTCGCCTTAGCCACCGGGCTACTGCCCGCCCTTGCCCCCGCCGCCTACGATCCGTCCGAAATGATCGCGCCCATCGCCGCCCCGTTTTCGATGCCGTCTCTCCAGCGTCCGGCGTTTCCCGATCGCGTGGTCAACATCGTCGACCATGGTGCGAAACCGGGCGGCGAAGTGAAAAACACCGCTGCCTTCGCCGCCGCCATCCAAGCCTTGGCCGAGGCCGGCGGCGGCCGCGTGCTCGTGCCCTCCGGCGTGTGGCTAACCGGCCCCATCCACCTTCGCAGCTACATCGACCTGCACCTAGCCGAGGGCGCAGTGGTGAAGTTCAGCGACGTGATGGAGGATTACCTGCCCCCCGTCTTCGTGCGCTCCGGGGGTATCGAACTCTATAACTATTCGCCTCTGATCTACGCCCGCGACTGCGAAAACATCGCCATCACCGGCCCCGGCCGCCTCGACGGCAACGCCGCCGCATGGTGGGATTGGAAAAGCCGGGAAACCCGCCAGTCCTTCGCCATGGGCGCGACCAATTTGCCGGTTGAAAAACGCGTCTTCGGCACCCGCGAAGCCGCCATCCGCCCGAGCTTCATCGGCCTAGTGGAGTGCAAAAACATCCTGCTCGAGGGCTTCACCATCGGCGGCGGGCCGAACTGGACCATCCATCCAATCTATTCCGAAAACATCATCGTCCGCCGCGTGAACGTGGACACCGACGGCCCCAATAACGACGGCCTCGACCCCGACTCCTGCCGTAACGTGCTGATTGAGTATTGCACCTTCTCCACCGGCGACGACTGCGTGGTCCTGAAATCCGGCTACGATCAAGACGGTCGCCGCGTCGGTCGCCCGACCGAAAACGTGGTCATGCGCCACTGCACCAGCAAACGTGGCCACGGCGGCCTCGTCATCGGAAGTGAGATGTCCGGCTCCGTTCGAAATGTCTTCATGCACGATTGCGATTTCACGGGCACCGATCGCGTGCTCCGCATTAAATCCCGCCCCGGGCGCGGCGGCGTGGTCGAGAAGATTTGGGTGCGGGATGTAACCGCCCGCGACCTGCAGCGCGAGGTGGTGATTCTGAACATGGATTACTCGTCAGACCCCAACGCGCCGGTGGACAACTTTCCCCCCACCTTCCGTGAAATCCACGTGAGCCGCGTCGCCGCCGTCGGCGCGCCCGTCGCCATCCGCATCACCGGCCTGAAGGACTCGCCCATCCGCGATATCACCTTCGAGGACATGACGATTAGCTCCACCCGGGGCGTCATCGCCAGCGATGCCAAGAACCTCACGTTCAAAAACATCAACCTTACCATCACCAAAGGACCTCGCTTCGAACTGACCGAAGTGACCAATGCGAGCTTGGACCAAGCCCCCCTTAATAATTGATCCACCTAACCCTTACTCCCTCTCCCACGCGCATGATCCCGACCCGCCTTATCCTCGTCTTCCTGACAATTTTTAGCAGTCAAACCTGCTTTGCCTCACTGACCGCGCCGATCGAGCCGATAGCGCCAAGCACCCCACAAATCCCCGCCACGCGGGCCAACCTAGCCGATTTCGGGGGTGTGCCCGACGGCGAGACGCTCAACACCGCCGCCTTCGAGCGCGCGCTCGCCGCGCTCGAGGAAAGTGGCGGCGGCACGCTCGTCGTCCCCCCCGGCATCTGGCACACCGGCCCCATCCGGCTCCGCAGTCGCGTAAATCTCCACCTCGAAGCCGGATCGCTCATCCAGTTTTCCCGCGACCACTCGCTTTATCCGCTGGGCGTGTTCGACGCCCGCGGCGAGAAATTCATCCAGACCACGTCCCCGATCTCGGGCGAGAAACTCGAGGACGTAGCCATCACCGGCTCCGGCGTGATCGACGGCGGCGGCGACGCCTGGCGCCTGGTAAAAAAGGCCAAGACCACCGAGCCGTTCTGGAAGGCCCTCGTCGCATCCGGCGGCGTGCTCAACGCCAAGGGCACCGAGTGGTGGCCCAGCCAGGCAGCCATGGACGGCGCCGCCGCCACGGACGCGCTCGAGGCCGCCGGTTCCCTCGATATCGCCGCCTACCAACCTTACCGCCTATACCTCCGACCCCGCCTGGTCCGCCTGTTCGACTGCCGGCGCGTGCTGCTCGAGGGAGTTACCTTCCGCAATTCTCCCAACTGGACGCTCCATCCCTGGCTTTGCGAGGACGTCACCCTGCGCGACCTCAAGATATTCAACGACCGCTGGGCCCAGAACAGCGACGCCATGGACATCGACTCCTGCCGCCGCGTCCACGTGACCGGCTGCATCATAGACACCGGCGATGACGGTCTCTGCATAAAGTCCGGCAAGGACGAGTCAGGCCGTCGCCTCGGCGTGCCGACCGAGAACGTGCTGGTCGAGAACTGCGTCGTCTACGAAGGCCACGGCGGCTTCACCATCGGCAGCGAGATGTCCGGCGGCGTGCGCGACATCCTGGTCCGGAACTGCACCTTCATCGGCACCGCCATCGGACTGCGCTTCAAGACCGTCCGCGGCCGCGGCGGCGTGGTGGAAAACATCCACATCCGCGGCGTGCGCATGACCGGCATCGAAAACGCCGCCATCGACTTCAACTTTTTCTACTCCGCCAACGGCAAGGCCGCCGAGGCCACGCCCGCCCCTAACGAGGGCACGCCCATCTTCCGAAACATCCTCATCGAGGATGTCGTCTCGGTTGGCAGCGGCGCCCCGCTGGTCATGCGAGGCCTGCCCGAGATGCCCTTGCGCGACATCACCCTGCGCGACGTTTCCCTCTCCGCCGCGCGCGGCGCTGACCTCCTCAACTGCGACGGTCTCCGCTTCGAGCGCGTCCGCATCCGCGCCGCGCAAGGCGAGCCCCTGAAGACCGAGGCCGTCTCCCGCAGCGAACTCACCCTGCTCCCCTGACCGCCGCTTCCACTTTCCCCAAAATCCGCCAATCATCATGCCCCGGCACACACGTCTTACGCTCCTAGCCTTCGCCGCGTTCTTCTTCGCCTCGTCGCTGGGGGCGGTGCCGCACCTCGTCCTTGTCGGCGACTCCACCGTCACCGACAACGCCGGCTGGGGTCTCGGGTTCCGCCAGTTTCTTTCCGAAGAGGCGAAACTCACCAACACCGCCCGCGGCGGCCGCAGCTCCATGAGCTTCATCAAGGAGGGCTCGTGGGAGAAAGCCCTCGCGCTCAAGGGCGACTACTACCTCATCCAGTTCGGCCACAACGACGAGCCCGGCAAACCGGGCCGCTCCACCACCGAGGAGGAATACCGCGCCTACATGGAGCGCTACATCGACGAGACCCGCGCCGCCGGCGCCACCCCCGTGCTCGTGACCTCGCTCGTCCGCCGCCAGTTCGACAAAAACGATCCGCACAAGATCAACTCCAGCCTGCAATGCCGCGCCGAAATCGTCCGCGGCATCGCCCGCGAGAAAAACGTGCCGCTCGTCGAGCTTCACGACCGCAGCAAGGCGCTCTGCGAGAAACTCGGCAAAGAGGGTTGCCTCGCCTTCAGCCCGACCAAGGAAAACGGACAATACGACGGCACCCACCTCAACGCGGAGGGCTATGTGCTTTTCGGCCGCCTCGTCGCCGAGGAACTGCGCCGCGCCGTCCCCGCACTCGCCCCGATGCTCCGCGAGGATCCCCGCGATCCGCGCCCCGTCCCCGGGGAAAAACGCTTCGACGCCGTAGTGGCCTTCGACGGCTCCGGCACCCACACCACCGTGCAGGCCGCGATCGACGCCGCGCCCTCCACCGCCACCGCCTCCAAACCCTTCCGCATCCTCGTGAAGTCCGGCGTCTACAAGGAGCACGTCGTCGTCCCGACGGGAAAGTCCTTCCTCCAGCTGCTCGGCGAACCCGGCGAGACCGCGCGCACCGTAATCACGATGGATACGAACTTGAAGACACCCGCGCCCGGATCGGAGGGCAAGACGCTCTCCGCGGCGGACAGCGCCACCGTCTACGTCACCGCCTCCGACTTCACCGCGGAGAATATCACCTTCGAAAACACCACCACGCGCGAGCAGCGGGTGCAGGCCCTCGCCTTCTACGTGACCGGCGACCGCGCCGTGCTTCGCCGCTGCCGATTCCTCGGCTGGCAGGACACCCTGCGCGCCGACTCACCCAAGGGCGGCCCCGCCGCCAGGCAGTTTTTCTCCGAATGCTACGTCGAGGGCCACGTCGACTTCATCTACGCCGCCGGCATCTCCGTCTTCGACCGCTGCCACATTCACGCCAAGGCAGACGGCTATCTCACCGCCGCCAGCACGCCCGAGTCGTCGCCCTTCGGCTACGTTTTCCTCGACTGCAAAATCACCGCCGGCCCCGAGGTCGTGAAAGGCTTCTACCTCGGTCGCCCCTGGCGCCCCCACGCCGCCACCGCATTCCTGCGCTGCGAGTTGCCGGAACAACTCCACCCCGAGGCATGGAACAACTGGGGTAAACCCGATAACGAGAAAACCGCCCGCTACGCTGAATATCGGAACACCGGACCCGGCGCCGCCGATCTCTCGCGCCGCGCACCGTGGGCCAAACAACTGTCCGAAACCGAGGCCGCGATCTACACGGTCGAGACCATACTCGGCGGCGCCGACGGCTGGCGTCCGGTGCGCTGAGCCGCGTCTTTGAACCTTTGGCAATGCACACCTTCGCCCCTCGTATTTACGGCCTCGTTTACGCATCCATCACGCTCCTGTTAGCCGGAGTGGCGCGGGCGGTTGAGCCGTTGGAGCTCCCGCTATGGTCCGATCATCCGCCCGGCATGATCGAGAACGCCACCCCGGGCGCGGACGACGGCACAGGCCGTTGGCGTAACGTCGGCATACCCGGCATGCTCGTTTATTTGCCCGACACCGCCCCGCCTGCAGGAGGCCGCATGGCCATCATCGCCTGCCCGGGTGGTGGTTACACCCACCTGACTCGCCTCGTCGGGGCCGATGGCGCGGTAGACGCTTTCCTGCCGCGCAACGTCGCCATAATCGCACTAAAATCCCGCGTGCGCCCGCCCTCGACCGACGTGGAGACGGACGCGCGCGCGGACGGTCAGCGCGCCGTTCGCCTCGTTCGGCACCACGCCGCCGCATGGGGCATAAACCCGCGACGCGTCGGCATGGTGGGCTGGTCCGCGGGCGCCAACCTCGCACTAAACGTCGCGAGTCGACATGACGCCGGCGCTCCCGGCGCCACCGATCCGGTGGAGCGCCAGAGCAGTCGTCCTGATTTTGTCATCCTGCTTAGTCCCTGGCCCAACAAAAAGGACGCCTCCGACTACCCGATACCGGCCGATGCCCCTCCAGCGTTCATCGCCTCCGCCGAGGACGACAAAACCGCACCGGCGAGCTTCGCCCGAGGCATAGCCGCCAACTACGTCCTGGCGGGCGCTCCGCATGAGCTTTGGGTCGTTCCTGTCGGCGGCCACGGCGCCTTTACCATAGGAACAAGCGGTGAAGGCGGACAATGGATCGACCGCTTCATTCCATGGATATCCTCCACGGCCTCACCCTCCCTTGAAACGGACTCAGCCAATCATCCTAAATGAGGGCTATTTCCCGCTGGCTCTCATCCGCACTCCTCACCCTGCCCGCCCTGGTGGCTGTCGCCGCACAAACTTCCTCCAAGGGTCCGAGCATTGATCGCGAATCGCTGGTGGCACGTCATTCGCCCCGGCTGCGCGGGCTGGATTACGACTCGCCCCTCACCGTAGGCAACGGCGGCTTCGCCTTCACCGCGGACGTCACCGGCCTTCAGACCTTTCCCGCCGAATATCAACGCGCCGGCGTGCCCGTGGAAACCATGTCGCGTTGGGCGTGGGCGTGCGACGAGAACCCGGCCGGATACGTTCTGGCGGACGCAAACCGGGACTTCGTCCATCCCGATGGAACCGTGCGCGGCTACCCGACCGTCGCCTCCGGCCCGGCCGGACAATGGTTGCGCAAAAACCCGCGCATCCATCCGCTCGGGCAAATCGCCCTCGATTGGGACAAACCCGGCGGCGGTGAGATCACGCCTGAGGACATCCGCGACATAGACCAGCGACTCGATCTCTGGCGCGGCGTCATCCATAGCCGCTATACCTTGAACGGCTACCCGGTGACGGTCGCAACCGCCTGCCTGCCGGATTCGGATACCGTCCTGCTGCGGCTCGAATCCGACCTTGTGGCGTCAGGCTCGCTCGGCTTCCGACTGGCCTTTCCGCGCGGACATGACCTGGGCGTAAAAAACACGCCCGGCTACGACTGGTCCGCGCCCGAGTCGCACCGATCAGAACAGGTCGCACCCAATCTCGTGCAGCGCCGCGTGCCGGGGCTCGATTACGCGGTCGCGTTGAACCACCCCGCGAAACCGGCCGGCACGCCACATACCTTTCTTGTCCGGGCCGAGCCCGGCCGAAGCGTGCTTTCGCTGGCGATTCGTTTTTCCCAAACTGCGGTTTCAGAACCGGTCGCGTCACCCGATTTTGAACGCGTCGCGCGCCACTGGGAGTCCTTCTGGCGCACGAGCGCGGCGGCCGATTTTACCGGCAGCACCAGTCCGCTGGCGGAGAAACTCGAACGCCGCATCGTCCTCTCGCAGTATCTCACCGCCGTGCAAATGGCGGGCGAATCGCCGCCGCAGGAGAGCGGCCTCACCTGCGCCACTTGGTATGGGAAACACCACACCGAGATGATCTGGTGGCACGCGGCGCACTTCGCGCTCTGGGGTAGACCCGAATTACTCGCGCGCAACCTCGATTGGTATGCCAACCGTCTGCCTGAGGCCCGCGCCATCGCCACCGGCCGAGGTCTGCGCGGCGCCCGCTGGGCCAAGATGACCGGACCCGACCTGCGCGAAAGCCCGGGCGGTAATCCCCTCATCGTCTGGAACCAGCCACACCCCGTTTACCTGGCCGAGTTGCTCCGGCGTTCCGATCCCGGCGGCGACGCGCTGGAGCGCTATGCGGCACTCGTGCAGGAAACCGCCGACTGCCTCGCCTCCATGCTTTGGCTCGATCCGGCGCGTGATCGCTACGTGCTCGGCCCGCCCCTTTGGATCGCGCAGGAAATCTACGATCCGGCCACCAGTCGAAACCCGGGCTTCGAGCTCGCCTACTGGCGCTGGGCCCTGGGCGTGGCCCAATCTTGGCGAGAACGTCGCGGACTGGCGCGCGAACCGCTTTGGGACGACATCATCGCCCGCATCTCTCCGCTCCCGGAAAAAGATGGCAAATACGTCGCCCTCGAATCCCACCCCGACACTTGGGAAAATGTCGAGAGCCGCCACGATCACCCGAGCATGCTGATGTCGCTCGGCGTGCTGCCCGCGACGGATTTCGTCGATCGCGCAACCATGCAGCGCACGCTCGACGCGGTCCTGCGCGACTGGGACTGGGAGACCAAGATCTGGGGCTGGGACTACCCGATGATTGCGATGACCGCCGCCCGTCTTGGCCGGCCGGAAGTCGCGGTCGACATCCTCCTCCGGGATGGCCCGAACAATCGCTATCTACCCAACGGCCATTGCCCGCAACGCAGCGACGAGAAACAGAGGCCCGGCCAACCCCGCCGCGAGATCGCCGTCTATCTTCCGGCCAATGGCTCATTTCTCTCCGCCGCCGCTCTGATGCTAGGCGGCTGGGACGGCGCCAGCCGCACCCACCCCGGCATCCCCCAGGACGGCGCATGGACCGTGCGCGCCGAGGGCTGGCAACCGCTGCCCTGATCCGCCGCTGCACCAACGACGGCGAGTAGTTTATACGGGCGTCAGCCCGTATTACTCATGTCCGTCCGGCCGTTGTCATGCCCGGGCCCGGCTATTGGTCGTAGCTATGGTAGAAAGGCTTGAACGGCGTGACCTTGGTGTTGGGGCTGCCAAGCCAACGCTCAAGCAGAGCGGGCCAAGAACGGGCTTCCGCCAGCGGGACGACAAAGAACGAACCCTCGACCGTGCGAATCGCCGACATGTCGAGGCGTCGCCCGGGACTGCTGCCCTTGTTGCCGCGTGACGACACAAGCGCGTTGTGGCTTATGCGTATGAACTTCTCGTCGTTCTCAAGCGCCACGTCCATGGCCTGACCGGCGAGCAGAACTCCCGTGCCATTTGAATCGGTGAGCGACAGGAGACCAACGCGTCGACGGTTGCCGTTAAATGAAATGTCGTCGCGGTTTAGATGGAAAAAACCGAACTCGTTGAGCGATTCCTTCCCTGGATAGCCCGGAAACGGACCGTCCCCGATCCATCGTAGTTCTGTTGCAGATACAGGTGCGAGCATGGCAAGCCCCGCCTCTACGATCTGCCCGATGGCGTCGTCTTGCTGGAACTTGTAGTCGACGTTGAGCGAACCGTCGGAGCGGACCAAGACACTGATTTCTCCATGTATCTGTGACCGGGCCTTGTCTTCCCCGCGCTCGTAGTCTGCCCGCAAGATGAGCCGGGCGCCGTCTTGGGCCGGAGAGAAGTCGGCGAACAGAACCTTTGTCGGGGCGATCGCGGCGCTCTCAGGACCCCAAACGGCGGTGGATCCATCGCGCAGGTCGAGATCCATCTGGCTGTTCTTGGTGCGACGCGAGGAGCGGAGTTCCTCGGCCATCGTAAGACGCCGCCCGAAGTGAGGCCGTAAATCCGACACGATCACGTTGCCTTTGGCATCCAACAGGGAAAACCGCCCGGACTGGGTATCCAAACGCGCGATACCACGGACTCCGCGCACCTCAACAAGGCGGCCATCGCGCGCAATTGACGGATTCCGACCTGTTCCGAGCGAATCGAGCAGAAGGTCTGCGAAGAAGGGGGAATTCAGGTCTCGAAGCGGGAAACTACGGACGACAATGACGCGTCCGGCTTCGTTGCGGCACTCGACTTTGAGCGAGTAGACTCCCTTGGGGTCATCGGGAATGCGAGCAGGCACCTCGAGGGTTTCGCTGTCGTGGGAAGCCGCGGAAAGCGGGACCTCGGCGGATTTCAGGACTTTGTCGCCATCCTGAAGTTTCCAAGTGAGATGCATTCCTTGGAGAGAGCGGAAGTCGTGACGATTTACGACGATCAGCGACCAACCAGATGGTTTGACCTCCTTTAGCTCAACAAGGACGGGCGAATATACCTTTTGCACCTGCCAGTAGTCGGCCTGGGGAGTGCGGTCGGAATAGACGATGCCGTCGGCTCCGTCCGTCTTGGCCGTGTCGTAGTAGGTGTTGGCGTCCTTCCACGCATATTGCGTTCTTTCGAAGGGGTTCACCGGTTTTTCGGAGCGGCGTAAAATGCCTTGGTCTTGAAAGAGCCAAAGGGCGCCTCCGGCCACGTTGGGAAGCTCCCGCATGGTCTCCCAGCATTCCTTGATTCGGTCGGAGGCGAGACCAAGGGCGTGCGCGTATTCGGTGATGATGAGCGGTCGCTTGTGACGGGCCGCCAGTTCGCGGATACGCCCAGGGTCGGCATAGTGCGGCGACATGACGTCGATGAAAGGAGGCAACTGCTCGAACTTATCCTCGTTGTCGCGGAAGTAGGATCCCACGGTGGGAAAACATACAACGCGAGTCGGGTCGTTCTCTTTTACCCAACGGGCGGTGGCGACGCCGAGATCCGTGAGCGGGTTTTCGTTTCCTATGCTCCAAGCGATCACGGATGGGCGGTTTTTATCCCGGTTAACCGTGGCACGGGCGCGGGTTACAAGAGGCTCGGCGAAGGTGGGATCGGTGAGGTTATTGTCACCGTAGCCAAAGGGCACCTCGCACATGACATAAAAGCCCATCTCATCGCAAAGCTCGATCAGGCGAGGATGCGGAGGATAATGTGACGTGCGAATGAAGTTGATGTTCGCGTCGCGGATCATGTCGAGGTCTCGACGCATAAGGGCCTCGGTGGCCACCCTACCCTGCTCGGGCCAGATGTCGTGGTGGTTGATCCCGCGCAGCTTGATCGGGCGGCCGTTGAGCTTGAGCACGCTATCGGCGACGGTGATTTCGCGCACGCCGATTCGATCCTCGTAACGGTGAAGGACCGAGGAGCCGCCCAAAAGTTCGAGTGAAAGACCGTAGAGAAATGGCGTCTCCGCAGTCCACAAGACGGGCTTGGGAAGCAAAAGCTGGGTCGCGCCACGCCCTTTCGAATCAAGAGCGACCTCGAAATCGAGCGCGGTCTTGCCGTCGGGAGACTTGAGCACACCACGAACGCGCTCGCCGCCAGTCGCGGCGACCGTGAAAGCAATGGCCGCGGAGTTGTCGGGCTTCAGGCTGGTGCGCACCCCGTAATCGGTGAGGTGCAGGCGTGGCAGGGAAATCAGCATGACGTCGCGGTAGATGCCGGAAATGGTCCAGCAATCATTGCGGTCGAACTCGGACTGCCGCGACTGGGTGAGCACCTTCAAGGCCAAGGTATTTTCCGATCCGTCGAATCGCAGCGCGTCGGTCACGTCGAATGTAGAGGGATTGTAACTGCTATCCCATTCGCCGACCTCGCGACCGTTTACCCAGACGGTGAATCCGTAGAGCACGCCCTCGAAGCGCAGCAGCACCCGTCGGTCCATCCAGTCCGAAGGAACTTTGAAGGTGCGATAATAGAGGCCCGTGCCCTCGGCTATTTTCTTGTAGGTAGGCTCGGCGAACCCCTGCAGCTCCCAATGGCCAGGGACTTTTATTTTCCCCCAACCATCCTTCGCCCTTGAGCCGGAAAAGAAACGGTCATCGGCCCCGAGATTTTCCCCGGGGAGATATTTGAAGTCCCACTCTCCACTTAGAGAAAGAGACGGATCGGCGGAGCGAGGTGGAAGAATATCCACCACAGGTGCGGCGCGCAGACCATAGGCGAGAGCGATCAGGCACAGGCCGACGCGAAGCCGGCGCAACCAACGCGAAGCATATTGGGGAAACATGGGGTGATAAGGTGCGGTTAGATTAAATCGCGTCCCTTCGATGCAAATTGGCCATTCGCGCTCATCGTTGAGCTTGCGGAAGCCCAAAAGACTTCTCCCCTCACGCGATTGCGATGGGGCGGAGCGGTTAGCGCGCAGCTGCAAAGGGGCGAGCGAGGGATCAGTTTTTAATGACCGACCGGGGGTCGAAACCCTCGTCATCCACGGAGAGCTTGCGCACGCCCTTGTCGGAGTCGGCCGCGAGTTTGGCGATTTCTGCGGGCGCAAGGCTGGGCGCGACAGCGAGCTCGGGGCCGGCGGCGTAGCCGAGGATGAGGGATCGAAGGTAGGCGGCGGCCGGGTTCCTGGCCTCCAGGTTCAAAGTGCAGACGATCAGTCGTCCCCGACCCACCTGCCACTCGAAGAGAGCTCCTTGGCGAATGATCTGCTTATAGGAGTTCACGACCTCGATGACGGGCTGGAAATCAACCGGGATGCCGTCGAAAACCACGGAGGTGGCCTTGTTGCACATCCGGAAGAATTGCCAGTCGAAGTAGCCGTCGTGCGGGAAACCGTCGATGATGGGGTGCTTGTAGATCGCGGTGGCGAAGTTGTTTTCCGGCCGTCCGCCGATGCCTTGCTGGAAGGAAAGCGCTCGGCGAGGCAGGGATTGCCCGCCGAGCAGGACCACGCGTCCGCCGGAAGCGAGTTTCTCCAAGGCGGTCGCGTCGAGTTTGTCGGTGACGAGCACGCGCGGGGAGCCGGGGGTTTCCGGCGCGGGCGGAAAAACCCAGAATTCCCATTCGTTGGCGATGGAGCCGGAGGCATCGGCCAGCGAAACCTTCAGGCGAAGCTTGGCCGGTCGGGCGAGGGCGGGGGCGTTGAATTTGATCTGCCCGATCGAGGAGACGGATCCGGTCTGCACTAGGCCGGTGAACCACCCGCCGGATTCGACCACGGTGTCGCCATTGGTGAGCGACCAGGCGAGCCGGCCCTTGTCGAGCGGCTTGGAGCCATACCAGGAGACCTTGAGTTCGCGCTCCACCTTGTCGCCGACGGAAAGCACACGTTCGCGCTGGTCGTCTATCAGGAGCACGCTTTCGCCGTTGTAGCTCAAGACGTCGGCGGTGGTGATGCCGGGCTTGAGTTCAAAGAACTCGTTCATGATGCCCACATCGTAGCCGGTGCGGTGCCAGTGCATATCCACGGCGCCGAGCAACTCATAGCCGCCGAGGGACTGGCAAAGGCGGGTCATCTCCATCATGTCTTTCCGAATGAGTTCCTGGGCCGCGACCGAGTTTTTGTAGTATAGGGGCGCTCGGTCGAGGACACCGTGGGCGCGCATATGGTCGCGGGCCTCGTCGAAGAGGCTGGTGCGGATGCGGGTGTTCACATAGCGATCGCGCAGGGAAAGATCGATGAACGAACCCACGATGCCGGACTCGTGCACCAGGGCGGGTTTGGTGAAGATTTGCAGCCGGCGATCAATATCCCGCCATTCGCCCTTGAGGCTGCTGTAGCTCAACAAACCCCATATGTGCGGCTGGTAGAGGTCGCTGAACTGGTTGACCAAGGCCAGGCGCGCGGGGCTGTGAGGGACGGGGGTTTCGCTGAAGCTTTCACCGAAGCCCCCTTGGCCGCCGCTTTCCTTGGTGGAGCGGATGATGCCGCGTTCGCCGGAGTTGGGGCTGAAGAGACCATCGGGCGCGAGGAGTTTTTGCTCCTTGGCCATCCGACCGATTCCCACGAGGCTTTCCTCGTCGAAAACCTGTTCATTGCCCGGGGTGTAAATGACGACCGAGGGGTGGACGCGGCCGGCGCGAACCATGTCGCGCCACATATCCAAGGTCATGCCATCCTGACCCTCGATGCTGATGAGCATACCCAGTTCGTCGGCGGCCTGCATGTAGACCTTGGTCGGCATCCAAGTGTGGAACCGCAGCCAGTTGAACCCGAGCCCCTTGAGTTTGGCGATCTGCTTGAGGTAGGTTTCCTTGTCGAGTGCGGGGGTGCAGGTTTCGGGGAAGTAGTAATGTTCGCAGTGGCCGCGCAGGTAAACCGGCGTGCCGTTGAGTTTGAGAGTGCGCCCATCGGCCACGAGACGTCTTAGGCCGAAAGACTGGCGGGTTTCGTCGATCGGCTTGCCGGCGGAGAGCAGGGCAACCTGGATTTGGTAGAGCTTGGGGCTGCGATCCGACCAAGGCTGCAAGCCTTGCGACGTGGTATCCCAAGAGACGGAGTCACCGGTCACGGCGGTGACGCCCTCGAGGACGGTTTCCCCGGCTTCGAGCACGCGCCATCTCAGCTCGGAGCCGGCGGGCGGGGCCCCTTCGATGGCGACGTTCCAGCGCAAGCCGCCGGAGGGTTGCTGGTAAACATAAAGCGACTCGACCCTGGCCGGTCCGCCCGAGACCTTGAGCGAAACCGGGGCGAAGATGCCGCCGGTCAAGCCCGCCCAGCCGCGCAAACGGCAGCCACCGCCGTTGCGGGTGTTGGATACGGCGATGACAAGATCGTTGACCTCGCCATAGCGGAGCGCGTCGGCGACGGGAGCTTCCCACTCGGTGTTGTGGCCCTTGTGGGTATGAACCGCCAGGCCGTTGATGAACAAGGTGGCGTCCGTAACCACCTGGCCTACCCGCAGGGTGACCATGCGGCCGCGCCAGCTCGCGGGAACGTCGAGGGCTTTTCGATACCACCCCGTGCCTTGAAGAAAGGGCAGCGAGGCGTCGGGCGGCTTGCTGGCGTAGGGGAATTGGATCGGCTTGTAACGCGGATTGAACTTCGCGCCGGGCCACAGCTCGGCGGCTTTGGCCTGGTTCACGGTATCGTCCCACGCGCCGGGCACGGGCATGGTGGCGAGAAACGCCTGCTCCCCAGGCGGCTTTTCGCGAGCCTCAGAAGTGTAGGCGAAGCTCCAGTCGCCGGACAAATCCATGCTGGTAACGTCAGCCCTGGCCTCGGCGGCCAACAAATGCGCGGCCTCGCCGCTTGCGATTGGAGAAAAACTTAAGACCGAAAGAAAAAACCAAGCCCGGGAAAACCCCATGGAGACCCACATGACGGATGGTGCTTTCCGAAAAGACAGTGGCCGCGGTGGCCACGCAGCGCGAAGAATCGTTTGAGGCGGCGAACGGAAAGGAAATGGGGTTTCGTGATGTCGAAGGCGGGGCCAAAGCAACGGCTGGCAATTAAAGGCGATCATTTTTCTGGGGGTGCAGGGACACGGCTGCGATTTCGCAGATGGCTGACCGCTGTATTTCCGAGCTACGTATCCGGGCCACCATGACGTATGCGCTCATTGTTGCGCAAAACGCCTGTTTTCCAGTCTCATCGTTGCGCAAACCAGAATGAAAATCCCGCGATAACCCCGGGCTGGGGCGGACGAAATCAGGGCTTGGCGGAGACGCGAAGGCGCACAAAGGCGCGAGGGGACGCGCCGGGGAACGTGACGTTCACGCGCTGGGTGGATGCGTCCAACGTAGCGGCGGAAATGGTCACGCCGCCCGAGCCGTGCACGGCCGGGCTCCAGTTGGCCAGATCCGCCGAGGATTCGGCGACGACGGCGTAATCCGCCAGCGCGACCGTCTTCACGTCGTAGGAGAAAACGAGCGCCGAACCGGTTCGTGAAAGCGTGGGCAAGGCGGTGGCTCCAGGTGCGGCGGGGTCGCCACCCAGCGCGAACTTCACCAGATTCGGCACGCCGTCTCCGGCCGCGTCGGCGGCGGGCGCGCCGTTGCCGGCAAGATCGAGTCCATTGTCGAGGACCCAAGCCTGGTAGGGCGTGAGCACGGTGACTACCGCGGCGGAACTCGTCACCGCACCGGCGGCGTTGGTGACCGTCACGGTGTAGCTGCCCGCATCGCCCGCGGCCGCGGTGGCCACGGAGTAGGACGCCGCCGTAGCCCCGGAAATGACCACGCCGCCACGATACCACTGAAAAGTCGGCGCGGGGGAACCGGTCGCCCCGGCGGCAAGCGTGAAGGCGGAGCCGCGAACCACGGTCTGGCCCAAGGGCTGGAGCGAAATCTGCGGCGGCACCTGAACGACAAGCGTCGCGACGGCCGAAACCACGGAGCCTGCGGAGTTACTTACGACGCAGGTGTAGTCGCCGGCATCGGCGACTTGAGCAGAGGTAAAACTCAAGCTGGCGGAGGTCGCACCGGAAATGGCCACGCCGTTCTTGCGCCATTGGAAGGTCGGGGCCGGTGTGCCTGCGGCGGAAAGCGAGAAGGTGGCGTTGGCACCTTGGACAACGGTCGCGCCCTGCGGCTGCGTGGTGATGCTCGGCGCGACATCCGAGCTAGGCGCCGTATAGTCGACGGCGAGGGCGGTCATGACGATTCGTGGCACCGTGGCATTGGTGGTTCGAGCCCCGATCGCGAAGCTGTCGAAGGCGGAAGCGACGGCGGAGGGCCGCGCGGCCGTGGCGGTGGTCACGCCCGAAGCGCTGAAGAGAGGGGTGCCGCTAGCGCTGGCGCCATCGTAGAGTTGGTAGGCAAGGGTGAACTGGTCGGCATCGGTGCGGGAGATCTGGTAGACCAGCGTGCATACCGCGTCATTCACCGGCGTGACGGAAGACGCCGAGTTGGTGACGGTGCCGACGGATATCCCTGCAGGCTGCCCATACGATGAACCGGCCGATCCAGGCACCACCAGATCCTGGGTTCGATTGGTGATGCTGCCATCGGTAGTGGTCTGGGCGATACGTGTGGTCAGCGAAGCGGCCGTGCTGCCGTGGGTTAGCAGGGCGCAGTAACCCGCCCAGTTGCGCACGCCTCCATCAATGCCGGTGGTGCCACCAATTAACGTGGTCGTAGAGGTGCCCGAATGATGCGTAGTGTGCGGAAGGGATCCGCCTGAGTTGAAGAGACCGAAGCCAAGATTGATGTTGTTGGCGGTGCTGAGGGTCACGGTGACGCGCAATGAACTTCCCGTCTGGGCGAGGCTGAGCGGGGCTGAGGCGAAGACGGTCGCGGCCTGGTAGTTGGCGGCGGTCGAACCGGCGTTCAGCGTGAGGGTGAACGGACGGGTTTCCGTGACCGTGGACGTGGATATGTCGTCACCGACGTTTGAATTGGTGGCGACCTTGTTAGCCATGATATACCAGTTGGTGCGCGTCGCGGTGACGACGGGCTGGGCGGCGTGAATCGTATCCTGCGCGAACGTGGTCTCGAACACTCTTCCGGCCGAAGGCGCGGACACGGTGAGCGTGGCGGAGGAGGAGGTCGCGAAGCCGTAGGCGTTGGTCACGACCACGGAATAGTCGCCGGCGTCGGCCGATGTCACCGAGGCCAGCGTTAACGTGGCGGACGTCGCACCCGTGATGGCGGTTGCTCCGCGATACCATTGGTAGGTAAGCGTCGGAGAGCCGCTGGCAACGACGGTAAACGCCGCGCCCTGGCCGGTGGCCACGGTCAACGATGCGGGTGGTGTAACGATTACAGGAGGCTGCGCAACCAAGGTGACAACGGCGATCGCGGACGAGACCGTCCCGTAGCCGTTGGAGACCGCCACGCGATAAGATCCGGCGTCGGTCGCGGCGGCGGTGGCAACCGCGTAGGATGCGGTGGTGGCTCCGGTCAGCGCGACGTCGTCGCGATACCATTGATACGCGAGAGAGCCCGTGTCGGCGGAAGCATTGGCGGAGACGGAAAGGGTGAAGCCGACGCCGAGGGCGAGAGAGGCTGACTTGGGCTGGGTGGATATGACGGGGAGCGGAAAGGCCGGAGCGGCGAGCTCGTTCAAATAGGTCTCGAGGCGGGTATACCCGGTGGAGGCGTCCACGAGATTGCGATCCGAGGGGTTGGAGGGATTTAGCCCCCGGGCAATTTCCCAAGTGTCGGGCATGCCGTCGGCGTCGGTATCGGTCGGAGCGGGCAACGAGGCGAGCGCCGGCCATCCGCCGACGTCGGTCTGCGAGTCGATGATGCCGGGGTAATTGTTCTTGGAGCCGTAATAGGTGACGGTGCCCGTTGCCACCTCGTTGGCGATGCGCGTGTCGATGGAGTCGCGCGCCGGGAGACGGCAGCCGCCATGGGCCAGCACTAGCGAGTAGGCGCCCGCGGCGGGTTGCGTGACCACGGCCGGGACATCGAAAGGAGTGTCGACGCGCATCGCGGTCAGCTCCGCGGCAGTCGGCCCCTGCACGCCTCCGCTCCAGTTGTTGGCGGTTACGGTGGAGCTCGCCGAAGTGTAGTTACCCAGCACATGAAACAGGCTGTAGATCGAACCGGTGGAGAGCGCGTTCGGGGAGGGGTTGAGGATGCGGTAGCGAGACGTTCCCGTTCCCGTGGCCGGGCCGTGACGGTAGTAGTTGTTCACCATGTTGTGGCGAGCCGGCAGGCCGGTGTCGGTGGGCTCGCCGCCATAGGTGGAGTTGCCCCGCCAATTGTAGATGACGTTGTTGCGCATGTCGACGAGTTCGCCCGCGGTGCCGTGGGTGCGGGCGCCGTTGAAGCGGGGGTTACGACTGTCGTGATGCGCCATGAGATTGTGATGAAAACTCGCGCCCAAGCCACCCCATATCCCCCCATATCCGTGCGGGCCCTTGCTGTGCACCGAATCGCGCAAACTCTCGGTGATAAACGACCACTGCAGGGTGAAATTTGTGTTGTCGTAAGCGCTGAAGGTCTCGTCCACCGACCAGGAGAAGCTGCAATGGTCGACGATGATGTTGGTGGCGTAACGACAGGAGAACGCGTCGTTCTCCACTCCGGCGACGTCGCCCAGACGGGACCGCAAAAACCGAATGATAACGTTACTGGAATTGCTGGGGTCAATGGGGTAGCGAGCCAGACAAATCCCATCGCCAGGCGCGGTTTGGCCGGCGATGGTCAGATTACCCTGTAGGATACGAAGGGTGGAGTTGAGATAGATCGTGCCCGAAACCGCAAAAATCACGGTTCGAGGCGTGGTCGCCGATCGGTTGGCGACGGCGTCGCGCAGAGAACCGGGCCCCGAGTCGTTCAGGTTGGTGACGACATAGACGTCCCCGCCGCGTCCTCCGCTGGCAAAACGGCCGAAGCCCTCCGCACCGGGAAACGCGAGTGGAACAACCGCAAAGCTTGGCGCAACCGCCAATAACCATGCGACCAGAAGATTTAGGGTAAAACGCATAAAACTAGCAGGGGAGGGCACGAAGAGAGCGACGCGCAGGCACGCGACATGTTAGGGCTAATAGGGGAACTGTCCTAAGGGAGATGCTAGTTTCATCTCGCTCGATGTTCGTTCAACTCCGCCCATGCGCTCATCGTTGTGCTTAAATATTAAACAGCCCAGTTTCGTTCAACAATGCGAACAACCAAGAAACTTGTGCTGAAGCATAATTGAAGGGAAATTACATACGGACAGATCAACTACCCTACCCCTCAACCCCAACCCGCACCGACCGCGACGCGCTATCACAGTGCTGCCGCGTCTGCGTTTCGCATTCACCCCAATAGACAGTTTCCGCCCCTACATTTCCCACGCTTATGCAACCTCGTCCCAAAAACATCGCCCTCCGCGCCGCCTTGCTAGCCGCGCTCGCTTGGTTCTCTCCCTTAAAGTCAGCCGCTGCATCAACTGTTTTCCAGACTGACTTTACAACCGACACCTACAGTCAGAACCCCAGCGTTATCACCCGAACGGGCACGACGTGGTGCGGAGCCTACAATAAAGCCTCTGGAACGCTTTCAAATACCGGCTATGGGTTGGTTCTGAGTGGCGTTTCCTCTAGCTCGGCAGCCATCAACGCCTGTGGACGCATCACCCAGACTCCTATCGCTCTAGCGAATACTAACGACTACATCGAACTGTCAGGCTCGTTCTACGTTTCCGGCTTACAAAATATCGCCATCGGTCTTTTCAACTCCGGAGGAGTCGACCCCTTGGCAACTCTGCTAAACAACGGTCTCTCCACCGTTGGCACGGCTCCCGGCGGCGGAACCTTCGGCTGGAAAGGCTATCGCGCCATGTCGCTCGATATCTCCACAACGGGCAACTTTGCCGCCCGTCCCGCCCAAACCGGCACCGCCTACGCCAGCTACGAACTCCTTTCCGTAGGCACCGGCGCCTACAGCTCCCCTGCCGCTGTTGCCGTGGGCACCGTCACCAACTCGACCGCGTCAATCGGCTGGAAAGCGGAGACCGCCACCACCCTTTACGATTTTACCTATCGCATCACCCGCAGCAGCGCGACCGCCCTCGGCTTTAATTTCGTGGTCAGCAACGCGGGCACCGTAGTCTACTCGACCACCGGCACCACCTCCGCAGCAGGCGCGCTACCTTCCGCGATCACCTCGAGTTTTGACGCCGTCGCTTTCGGCGGCCGCGTGAGCGCAGTTCCGCGTTTTCAGATGACCGCGCTTAAGGTCGCCGCGTCCAACTCCGACATCGCGCGCATCACCACCCAGCCCGCGGCCCAATCCCTCGTCCCAGGCTCGAGCTCCAGCATGAGCGTGGTCGCGGCAGGCACCGGCACACTGACCTACCAATGGTATAAGGACGGCAGCGCCATTGCCGGTGCAACCAGTAGCACCTACTCGATAGCGTCCGCTTCCGTGGCCGATACCGGTAACTATACCGTGAAGGTCTCCAACGCATACGGCAGCGAGACGAGCACCGTCGCCACCGTGAGCCTCAGTGCCGCCGCGGCCCCGGTCTTCACCACCCAACCCTCCACCCAATCCGTCGACGCCGGCACCTCCTTGACCCTCGTGGCGGCCGCTTCGGGCGCCCCCACCCCGTCTTATCAGTGGTTCTTTAACAACAATCCGATTTCCGGCGCCACTGCCGCCACCTACACCGTGGCCTCCGTCACCACCGCCAATGCCGGCTCCTACAAGGTGGTTGCGACCAACACCCAGGGCAACGCCACGAGCAATACGGCCACCGTGACTGTGAACACCGCCGCTCCTTCGATCAGCGCCCAGCCCCAACCGGTGACCGTGAACGTGGGCGCGGCGATCAACCTCTCGGTCACCGCATCCGGAATCCCAACGCCGACTTATCAGTGGTATCGGGATACCGGCACGGGCAATCAACTCATTGCCGGTGCAACGTCCGCGACCTACACGATCGCCAGCGCCACGACTGCGGATATTGGCTCCTACTCTGTAGTGGTATCCAACGGTATCGGAAGCGCGGCAACCAGCACGGCCGCAGCCGTCACTGTGACGGTCGTGCCTCCCGCCGTGACCACCAATCCCGTCAGTGCGACAGTGGTTTTCGGCAACAGCTTCACCCTGACCGCCTCCTACTCGGGCTCGTTGCCCCGCACCTACAAGTGGTTTAAGGACAATCAAGAGATCCTTGGAGCGACCTCCTCGTCTTATACCATCGCATCAGCCAGCGTGTCCGACGCAGGCGCCTACCATGTGCAGGTCAATAACGAGGCCAATGCGCCCGCCACCTCGTCCGACGCCACCATCACGGTCGCTTTCGCCAACGTGAGCACCCCCCTCGCGACCAACTTCGCCACCTCGACGTTGAACGACTCCACCGCGTCTATCACGTCCACTTCCACCAGTTGGTGGATACTCGCCAGCCGCGCCGTGAACACCTCGACTGTTGTAGGCGATGACCCAGCCACCGTGGATGTCGTCGAGACCCGTCCGCTTACCCTGAAATTCCCCGTCACCACCGGCTCCAGCGTGGTCGAGGCCGCCGCTCGCTTCAGCAGCACCCCGGTCAGCCTCTACGCCGCCGGCAACTATTTGCGCCTCACCACCACCTTCAGCGGCAAGAATCTCCGCGTGCTTGGCTTTGGTCTCTACAATTCCGGCGGGGTAAATCCGTTCCCGCTTTGGGGCAACCCCGCGGCCGACATCATAGTCGCCCCGCCCTCTTCGACCGCAATAGCCGCCTTGGGCATCGGCACGCAGAATTGGGTTGGCTACCGCGGATCCCTGCAGGTCGACAGCTCCTCGGCAACGATCGGAACCCGTCCGCCCCAAACTCTGGCAACCACCAACCGCGGCAACGAATTGATCATGCCGCCGGGAAGCACTGGCTCCGCGCACAACGAACCCGCCGGCGTATCGATCGGCAGCGTGCCCAGTTTCGCCAACTTGGTGACCTTCACGGACAACACTGTCTATACCTTGGTCTACACCATCACCCGCAGCGGCACCGACCAATACACCATCGACTACAAGCTGTTCACCGGTTCGACCGCCACCGGCACGCCCCTCTACTCCTCCGGGGCTACCACGACCGATGCAGCAGCCCTGCCCTCGACGACAACCAACAGTTTCGACGCCGTGGCCATCGGCTTCCGCAATCTGGACTCCACCATCATCCCTGAAATGACGGTGACCAGCCTTAAGATCGACTACGGTGTCGCAGCCGCTGGTGCCGCCCCGAGCTTCACCGCTCAACCCTCTGCCCAGACCATTAACCCCGGCGCAACTCTAACCCTCACTGCGGCCGCGACCGGCACGCCAAACCCGACTTATCAGTGGTATAAAGACAACACGGCCATCTCCGGAGCCACCGCCGCGACCTACACCGTCGTAGCTGCCGCCACCGGTGACACAGGAAGCTACAAGGTCGTCGCAACCAACGCGGTTGGCTCTACCTCAAGCAACACCGTGTCGGTCACCGTTGGATCGCCTTCGACCCCCTATCAGACTTGGGTCTCCGGCCAAGGTCTGACCGTCGGCGTCAACGACGGTTCGACGCAAGACCCCGATAATGACGGCGTGCCAAACCTGGTTGAATTCGCCCTCGGCGGCAACCCGCTCTCCGCGACCTCCGCCCCCGCGCCGGTCGTGGCACGCAGTGGCTCGAACCTGACCCTCACCTACGATGTAAAAACTGCTGCCACTGCGCAGTTCTCAGTCGTAGCCCAGACATCCTCCGACCTCTCCTCATGGACTGCAGCCGTAAACGGCACTGCAGGAGTGACTATCACCACTACCCCGGTTGACGTGAACACAAATCGTGTGGTCGTGACCGTCCCCATGTCCGGTGAGCGGCTTTTCGCCCGCCTGCGCGTGACATCCGCTCCCTGAGCAAACCTCTACCGTGCGGCGGCGATTTTTTATACGCCGCCGCACGTTTCATCTTCTATCCAGACTCATCTTGAAAATGCGCCATTCTAAAAACTCTCGTGCGACTTACCGCGGATTTACTCTCATCGAGCTCCTGACCGTAATCGCGATCATCGGAATCTTAGCCGCGATCATTATCCCGACGGTGAGCAAGGTTCGAGACACCGCTCGTAAGTCAGAGTGCGTTTCAAAGCTTCGGCAATGGGGCTCAGCCGTTCGTCTCATGGCTAATGACCGCAAAGGCGTGGTCCCTCTTTGGAACGGCCTCGGCAGCGATCAGGGCATCTACTCCGACTATTTTGGATCAAAAAAGATGGTAAACGCAGCCGGCCAGCAGGCTTGGTCCCAGGAAGTCATGAGTCGCTGCCCTTCCGACTTCATCGTGGACAAGGCGGACACGGAGTATCGTTCTCGTTCCTATACCTTTGGCCGCCCAACGTTGGGCGCAGGCGCCTCCAAGGTGAAAAAACTTGACCCGACCAGTTTCGGAATGTCCGCCGGTTCCTCCCTCAGCGGTTACAATCTCAGCGCTGCCACTACCCCAAGCCAACTACTCCTAATGGTAGAGTCCCACTCCTTGGGCGGTGACAACGCCTACACGGTGGACGATCCCGACCAAGGCTGGGGCCAGCATGTGGTGCCGATGCAAGTCAACACGGACTCCCGCTTGGTCCGCCATAGTAGCATTACAAATATTCTGTTTCTTGACGGGCATGTATCCGGTTTTTCTAGGGCAAAAACAGACTACAATAATCCAGCCAACCGTCTGACCATGATGCGTTGGTTCAGCTTGGAATAAATTGTTTCTGATCGGAACGCTTACCCAGCAGATTCTCACAGAATCTAACAAAAAGCCCCCACTGTATTCACTGAACCTAAGCAACTTGGTTTAAAGCCCTACCGATAAACCACTCCGCGCCGCCGCCTTCCCGCGGCGGCGCCTTTTTTTACCGTATGATCACCCTTCTCCGCCGCTTTAATTCTGTCGCCCTGCTGGCTGTGGCCACCTCCGCCCTCCACGCCGCCCCGGACGTCCATCCCGCCCTGCCCAATATCCCCGACCACGTCTTCCAAATCAACGACTTTGGCGCCGTGCCGAACGACGGTCAGGACGACACCGCCGCCTTCACTAAGGCCTTCGCCGCCGTGTCCGCCGCCGGCGGCGGACGCCTTGTAGTCTCCTCCGGCGACTACCACACCGGCCACCTCGAACTCGTCGGCCGGCTCGACCTCCACCTGGAGAAAGACGCGCGCCTCGTTTTCTCCACGAACCCCGACGCCTACCGCATCCAGGATCGCAAATTTAACCCCCTAATCGCCGCCACCGGCGTGGACGATATCGCCATCACCGGCGAAGGCACCCTCGACGGCAACGGCCAGGCTTGGTGGAACGAGGCCCGGGCCTTTAAGGACGCCGCCCGCGCCCGCGGAGACGCCAACGAGGAAATCGGCCGCCCCCGCCTGCTCATCATCGACAAAGCCAAGCGCGTGCTCGTCCAGGGCGTCACCCTGACCAATTCCCCCCAGTTCCACTTCATCCCCTCCCGCTGCGAAGACGTTACCGTCCGCGACGTCACCGTCCGCGCGCCCCACACCGCCCCGAACACCGACGGCATCGATCCGTCCGCCAGCCGCCGCGTGTTGATCGCCGGCTGCGTGATCGACACCGGCGACGACAACATCGCCATCAAATCCGGCAAACCCGAGCACGGTCCGGTCGAGGACATGGTGGTTGAAAACTGCACCTTCCTCGGCGGCCACGGTATGTCCATCGGCAGCGAGACCTACGGCGGCGTGCGCAATCTCACCGTCCGCCACTGCACCTTCGAAGGCACCGAAGCCGGCATCCGGCTGAAATCCTCCCGCGGCCGCGGCGGCCTGTGCGAGAACCTGACCTACCATGACCTCACGATGCGCAACGTCGAAGTCGCCATCCAGATCACCAGTTTCTACCCCAACAAGACCACACCCAAACCCGGCGTCGCCGACCCCCTGCCCGCCACCCGCGATCCCCGCACGCCCGCTTGGAAAAACATCACCATCCGCGACGTCCGTTCCACCGGCGGCACCAAGACCGCAGGCATCATTATCGGCCTCTCCGACGAGCCCGTCTCTGGCATCACCATGGAAAACGTCTATATTGAGGCCCCGGTCGGCCTGCGCGTAGCCCACACCCGCGACATCACCCTTAAAAACGTCGAACTCAAGATTGCAAAAGGCGAACCTTGGCTGGTTGAGGCTTCCGCCGAGGCCCCTCGTGTGCTTAAATAAGCATCCTCGTTTCTTCATTCCATGTCCTCCCGTCTCAACGCCTTCCTCCTCCAACACGCCATCCGCATCGCGGACAATCCGTGCGTCAGTCCCGACTTCTGCCTAGACTGGCCCGCCCTTCGCGCCCAGCTCCTCTCCGGCGAGGCGCTAACCGTCTGGGACCGCAGCGGTTTCGAAACCGCCCACGGCCGCTGGACCCTGCTGGAAGACGCCAAGACCGGCGACCACGCCTGGCGCCTTGAGGCCGCATCGCCCGATCTTTCCGCCCTCGCCGACGGCGTGACCGTCGGCGCGCGCACCGCCTTTTTCCCCGCCAGCTGGGCCAACCTGCTCGCGCTGAAGAACCACATCCTCGCCCACGACGCCGGCGCCACCATTTTCCCCTCCGCTGGCGGCAACCTCGGTCGCGGCACCCTCGGCGTCGGCGCACGCTTCACCACCCTCCACTGGCCCGCCGTGGAATGGGCCATGAGCGCGCTCGGCCTCGGCCTGACCGCCAACCAGAACTCCATCCCCCGCGAACTGGTCTACGACGTCGACGCCATGCTCGACGGCAAACTCGACACCGTGCCCTTCCCCTTCATCGGCGCCAACGTGCCCGAGGGTCACCAAGGCCAGAGCGTCGAGGGCATGAGCCACGGCTGCGTGCTGTCGAAGCTAAAGAACGGCTTCCACCACCGCCGCATCGCCTGGTCCTTCAACGCCGACCACCAACCCATCGGCGGCAAATTCGACGTGCGCGAGGACGCCCTCGTGCGCGGCTGCCTGCTCGCCAGCTACATCACCTTTGACCTCTCGCCCGAACTCGCCGCCGGCACCCGCGCGCGCCTGGCCGACATCGACGACGCCCTCGTGGCCAAGGTCCGCGCCCGCGTCGCCGCCGCCGGTCTCACGCTCGACGAAACCGCCTTCACCGCCCTGCTCGAATCCGTCTGGCCGTCGATGGCCAAGATGAAGCGCCGCGATGAAAAATACGCCGCCGCCCGCGCCGCCGCTTTCACCACCGAGGTCGGCCGCGCCTACCTCCGCGAATTGTCCATCGACGAGCTGCCCGGCCTGACCACTCCCGAGACCACCGCCGTCATGCTCGCGCTATGCGAGGCCTTGGGCATGAAGATCCACTTCGTCGCCCCCGCCTTCGGTTTCCAGAAAAACATGCCCTACCCCGACAACGTGGCCCTGCGC
This sequence comes from bacterium, assembly GCA_010027235.1. Lineage (GTDB taxonomy): Bacteria > Verrucomicrobiota > Verrucomicrobiia > Opitutales > Opitutaceae > IMCC26134_A. The sequence goes on along the minus strand of RGVP01000012.1, from coordinate 4,825 downwards.
GCGTTGATCGAGAAACAATGGGCCGTCTGCCGCGCCTTCGAGGTCGGCATCGGTTTTCACTCCGGCTCCGGCAAGTCCGCCGAGAACTACCAGGTGATGGGCGCCGTCACCGGTTCCCGCCTCGAGATCAAGACCTCCGGCCGCTACACCTACGAGATGGGCCGCGCCCTCTTCGCCTCGCGCGACGCCGGCGACCAAGCCCTCTGGCGCGACTGGTATCGCTTCACCGTGGAGCTCGCCCTCGCCGGCGCCTTCGCCGCCGACGCCACCGAGCGCAAGATGGCCCGCACCTTCATCCTCGACGCCCTCGCCAAATCCGGCGCCCCCGCCGTCGAATCTGCCGTCTTCGCCGACGCCGCCTCCGCCCGCGCCGCGATCGAGGCCCTGCCCGCCAGCCCCGAGCACATGTTCTGGTTTGAATACAACTTCCTCTACGTCCTGGCCGCCGACGGCCGCGCCGAGAAGTCCGCCCTCGGCGACCACACCGCCGCCGGTTACCGCCAGCGCGCCCGCTTCTACGCGATCAGCGAGGAGGGCCGGCTGGGCTTCGCCAAAAACATCGCCGCCTACCTGCTCTTCCTCGCCGAAAACACCGGCCTCGCCCCCGCCGCCCGCGTCGCCGAGGCCCGCGCCCGGCTCGAAGCCACGCCCAGCCTGGCCGCCTTCCACGCGGCCATCGGCGGTTAAGCGGCCCCGGGCAAGCCCTCCGCGTCGTTTAAGACGTGCGGAGGGCGTAGCGGTTTCGTTCCGGATTTCAGGATGACAACAGCTTAAACAGCGGCTCGTTGACGTAGAAGTTGGTGCGGCCGAGCTTCATCTTTTTCACGAAGTTGGCCTGCGTGAGTTGCTCCAAATAGCGGACCGCGGTCGGGCGCGAGACGCCGAGATCGCGTTCGATGAACTCGATTTTGGTGTAAGGATGGCGGAAGAGATTGTTGAGCAAGTCTTGGCTATACAGGCGCGGCAGTTCACTGCGCAGTCGGTGCTTGGTGCTCTGCATGAGATCGCGGATGCCGTGGACCTGCGCGATGGTCTGCCGCGAGGTTTCCTCCACCGCCTTCAGGATGTAGAGCACCCAGGCCGCCCATTCGCCGGTATCGCGCACCGTCTGGAGATGGTGATAGTAGGCCATCTTGTTGCGCACGATGTAGAGGCTGAGGTAGAGGACCGGCAGGTCGAGCAGGCCATGGAGCACGAGATACAGCAGGTTCAGGATGCGCCCGGTGCGGCCATTGCCGTCGTAGAAAGGATGGATGCTCTCAAACTGGTGATGGAGCACCGCCATGCGCACGAGCGGATCGAGCCAGGCGGTCTCATCGTCCGCATGAAAATGCTCCAGAAAGTTGCCCATCAGGCGGGCGATCTCATCCCCATCCTGCGGCGGCGTATAAACCACCGCGCCGCTTTCCTGATTTCGCAACACGGTGCCGGGAAGAGTGCGCAGCCCGACGCGGCTTTCCAACAGGGTGGCTTGGATGGCGAGCACATCGTCGAGCCGCAGAAAACGCTGCTCGCGCACGCGGCCGAAGCCAAGCTTCAGCGCGGCGGCGTAGCTATGCACCTCCTTGGCGGCGAGAGAGGAGAACTGGGCGGTGGCGGCGTCACCTTGAAAAAGCTCATCCTCCGTGGTGACAATGTTTTCGATTTCCGAGGAGTCCTTGGCCTCCTGCAGCGCCAGGGTATCGATGAGGATGCTTTCGTTGGGGATGGTGCCGACCACGCCCTTGAGTTCGGCCAGTTGCCGGTGCGACCGGGCCAGCTGGCGCAGCACCTCCGGAGTCTCCAAGGCTACGGACGGCGACAGCGGGAGGGGAGAAAGCGCAGTGGTCATATGACAAGAAAACAGGCATTTTCTTATCACGTCGTCGAGACATGTAAAGAAAATGGCCGTTTTCTTATCAGGTCATGGACGATGTGTTCGATTTTCGCCCATTTTGCACCATATTTCCGGCGGAAGACCCGCCCTCGGCACCTCTGCGCCTACCAACTCAGCCCCGCACCTGGCCGTCGCCGTCGATGAGGTATTTGTAGGAGCAGAGTTCCTTCAGCCCCATCGGGCCGCGCGCGTGCAGCCGGTCGGTGCTGATGCCGATCTCCGCGCCGAAGCCGAATTCGAAGCCGTCGTTGAAACGCGTGCTGGCGTTCCACGGCACCACCGCGCTGTCCACCGCCGCCTGAAAACGCCGCGCCGCCGCCTCGTCCGCCGTCACGATGACGTCGGTGTGGCCGGAACCATCGCGGTTGATGATCGCCACCGCCGCCTCGAGATCGGGCACCACCCGCACCGCAATGACGAGGTCGAGAAACTCCGCGCGGAAATCGGCCTCGCTCGCCGCCTCGGCCGGGATGGCCGGCGCCGCCGACGCGAGGATCGCGCCCGCCGCCGCGTCGGTCCGCAGGGTCACGCCGCGGGCCGCCAGCGCGGCCGCCAGCCGGGGCAACACCGTCGCGGCGATGTCGGCGTGGACCAGCAGTTGCTCGGCGGCGTTGCAGACCCCGGGCCGCTGAGTCTTGGCGTTGACCAGAATGGCCTCCGCCATGGCGGGATCAGCCGCGCGGTCGACGTAGACGAAACACACCCCGGTGTAGTGTTTGATCACCGGGATGGTGGAGTTCTCCGCCACAAAGCGGATCAGCGACTCGCCGCCGCGCGGAATGATGCAGTGGATGAGGGTGTCGAGCTTAAGCAGGTGGTTCAGCGCGGCGCGGTCGGTCGTCGGGATGAGCTGCACCGCGTCCGCCGGCAAGCCGGCCTCGGCCAGGGCGCGCTGCACCAGCGCGGCGAAGGCGGTGTTGGTATTAAAAATCTCCTTCCCGCCGCGCAAGATGCAGGCATTGCCCGACTTTAGGCAGAGCACGGCGCAGTCGATGGTGACGTTGGGCCGCGCCTCGTAGATGATGCCGATCACGCCGATGGGCACGCGGACCTGGCGGATGCGCAGGCCGTTTGGCCGCGTCCAAGCCTCCAGCACCTGACCGACCGGATCGGGCAGGGTCGCGACCTGCGCGACCGACTCCGCCAGATGGGCGATCCGCGCAGGCGTAAGGGTGAGACGATCCAGACTCGCGGCCGACAAACCGGCCGCGCGCGCCGCCTCTACGTCGACGGCGTTGGCCGCCAGCAAGTCCCCCTCGGCCGCCGGCAACAGTCGCGCCAGCGCGCGCAACGCGGCATCCTTTTGCGCCGTGGGAGCGGTGGCGAGCGCGAGAGAGGCCGCGCGGGCGCGCACGGCAATCTGGGTCACAAGGGCGGAAAGGTCGGTAGCGGACATAGGGCGGTCGGAAAACAATCACGCTGCCTCGGCGCATATTGGCAAGACCCGGAGGGGCTTGTCAGCGAGGCGCGCGTGGCTTTGCTCGGAACATGTCCGAAGCCAAACTACTCGAAACCTTTCCTAATCCCGCACCCCAGCGCGACTTTGTCATCGCCCACACCCACCACGAGTTCACCTCAGTCTGCCCGATGACCGGCCACCCGGACTTCGCGACTATCACGCTCCGCTACACCCCGGAAAAAACCTGTGTCGAGCTGAAGTCCCTGAAGCTCTACTTCCACGCCTTTCGCAACCAAGGCATCTTCTTCGAGGCCGTGACCAACAAAATCTGCGACGACCTCGGTGCCGCTCTCCTGCCCCGCCGCCTCGAAATCGTATCCGAATGGAAGGCCCGCGGCGGTTTCACCTCCGTCGTAACTGCCGTCTGGACGCCCAAGGCCAAGCCCGCCCGTAAACGCGCCCGCTGAGTCGGCCACAGGGATGGCCGACAGGCTCAGCGCGCGCCCACTCGGGCCTCCCCGATCGGCCTGCCATCCTTATCCACTTCGATCTCGACCGGCACCTGAATAGTGCGGCCGTCCGAGGTGGTCTCAGTGCGCCAAGAACGCACCACCCGGCGATCATTATCGAAGGGCTTTCCCGCTTGGGCCGCAAAACCTTGGCCTACGCCGGCCACCGCGCCAGCGACGTTGCCCACCACCGCGCCAGTCGCCCCACCCACCGCCGTGCCAATCGCCGGTCCGGGCTGGCGCGGATTGACAATGCGGCCGTCATCATGAGTCGCGCAGCCGGACAAGAGTAGTGCACCGCAGAACACCGGGAAGATCGCCAACGGGAAGGTTTTCATGGGTATTTTGAAGAAGGTAGCTTCGACCACCCAATCTGGCGAACGTTCCCTGACCTCGCAATAGCCGGGTTCCCTTTACCAGCCGGCTACCCAGCCCAAGCCAGCAACAGCGCCAGCACCGCCGCCGATCCCACCGTGCTGCCCACCACCGTCTGCGCCGCCAGCGCCTCATCCCCGCCCATCGCTTCCGCCATGGTGTAGGAGGCCACCGCCGTAGGACAGGCCAGCGCCACCAAAATCAACAAGCGCTCCACCCCGCTGATGCCGAGTGCCGCCGCCACCACCCAGCCGACCAAAGGCGAAAGGAGATTCTTGCCCGCCATCGCCACCCAAGCCGATGCGCACCACGCCCCCGTCGGCAGGCTGGTCAACACGGCCCCGATGGTGACTAGCGCGAGCGGCACCGCCATTTTTCCGATCAAAGTCGCCGTCTCGTCAAAGGGTGACGGCAGCACCCACCCGCACGAGTAGGCGACACCCCCGAGCACGCTCGCCCACAGGATGGGGTTACGCAGCCACTCCGCCACCACCGTCCGCCACGAGACCTGCCCCGCCCCCTGCCAACTCACGACCAAAACTCCAACCGCGAGCAGATTGTAGAGGATCATCATCGGCGCCAAAAGGAGCAGCACACGCTCCGGCGCCAACCCCGGAAATTTTAGCAAGATCGGCAGGCCGACGAAGGCCAGATTTCCCCGGAAAA
>RGVP01000110.1 GCA_010027235.1 bacterium | reverse complement strand
AGACGCCGGGTGGGGTGAACCGGTTACGGTGGCGTATAAATCCGAGCCGATGCGGCCCGACCGCTTTACCGAGGGGGGAATTCAAATTCCGCCTTTTTCTTATCCTTGGAAAGGACGAGGTAGGCGCTGAAGGCGCGCCCGGCTTTGGACATGAAGCCGTCGATCAACTCCGTGCGGCCTTCGGTCAGCAGCTGGCGGATGATCTCAGGGGTCATTTTTTTGCCGGCGACTTCGAGCTTGGTCTGGAAGACGGCGCGGGGGCTGGCGTCGGCGCCGGGCTTGGCGACTACGAAGGCGTCGGCGGTCTGGTAGAGCTGCCCGTCCTTGTGGGCCGGGCTAGCGCCGAGCTTGGTGGCGGCGGCGAGGTCTAGCGGGGTCTTCGTGGAAGCGCGGCGGGCTACGGGTTTGCCGTCTTTGTCGGTTTTGGCTTCGCGGGGCGGGAACTCGAAGTTGGCCTTGGCTTCTGCGCGGACGAGGTAGGCTTTGAAGGGGCGGCCGAACTTGCTGATGAAATTTTCGATCAACGGCGTGCGCCCGGTGGTGATGCAGCTGATTAGGTCGTCACGCGTGAGCTCCCTTTTGCAAAGGATGCGGGAGAGGGAGAACGTCTGCTCCCAAGCGCCGTCAGCGGTTTTTTCGCGCAAAACGTATTTGGTGGGCGCCTCGCAGAGTTGAGCGCCGGATTTGGGGTCCGTCCAAAATGCGGGAAAGTCGCCGACGTCGGTTTTTTCGCCGAAGTCCATGGCGATTTTTTTGCCGCCCGGCACTTTGGCTTTCTCGTTGTCCACAATCTTGAGTTTGGCGGCGAAGCGGGCGCCGGAACGGGGTGATACGAAGCCGTCGAGCGGGCCGACCTCGCCCGTGGTGACGAGCTGGCGGACTTCGGCCTCTTCGATTTTTCGGCCGGTCATAACCTTGTAGATTATTAGGGTATCGTCCTGCGATTTGTAACCGCGAAGGGTTTCGAACATCGGTTTGCCGTCGGTGGGGGAAACGATGTCGGTGGTGCGGGAGTTGGACTCGTTCTCCTCAAAGCCTTTTACGCGCTCCACGATACCCACGGTCTGGGCGATGACCTCTTTCATGAAGGCGTCGCGTTTCACCCGGCCTTGTTCCATCTGGCGGAGTTTGAATTCCCAATCGCCTGTCATGGCGGGGGAGGTGAGGGCCTCGGCCTTTACGGCCGCGAGGAATTGGAGGAGGGACTCGGCCTTGGGGGTGGGCACGAGTTCGCGTTGGGCGCGCTCCATGTATTTCTGGTTGATAAGGCCGTCGATGGTATCGGCGCGGGTGGCAGGAGTGCCGAGGCCGCGTTCCTTCATGGCCTCGGCCATGTCTTCGTCTTCGACGAGTTTGCCAGCGCCTTCCATGGCGGAGAGCAGGGTGGCTTCCGTGTAGCGGGGCGGCGGGCGGGTGGCTTCGGCGTGGAGGACGGCATCGAGGGTCTTGGCCTTCGCGGCATCGGCGGGAGCGAGGGCGGGCAGGGGCTTGGAGGAGCCGGTGGCTTCTTTTTTACCCTCGGGGGCTTCCTCATCGAGCGCGGCGGATTTGCCATAAACCGCAAGCCATCCGGCCTCAGTCAGGACTTTGCCCTCGGTTTTGAAATCGTGTTTGCCGGCGATGGTGGAGATGCGGGTGGTGACGTCGAACTGGGCCTCTGGGTAGAAGGTGGCGACGAAGCGGCGCGCGATCATATCGTAGACTTTGGCCTCCATCTCATCGAGCGACTTGGGTTCGGCGGTGGTGGGGATGATCGCGAAGTGATCCGAGATCTGGGCGTTGTTGAAGATCTTCTTATTGCCGGGGCGGATCCAGCCGGACTGGACGACTTTGGCGGCATGGGCGGAGAGGTCTCCGGAAAGCGCCTGCATGGTCTCGCGCACGGTGGCGGCGTAGTCCTCGGGCAGGGCGCGGGAATCGGTGCGGGGGTAGGTGATGAGTTTGTGGCGTTCGTAGAGGGCCTGGGCGATCTGGAGGGTGCGGCGGGCGGACAGGCCGAAGCGGCCGTTGGCCTCGCGCTGAAGGGTGGTCAGATCATAAAGGCGCGGGGAGGCTTGGGTGGTGGGTTTTTTCTCGTCACGGACGGTGGCGGTCGGGTGGCGCTGGCAGTCGGCGAGCACGGCCTCGGCAGAGGCCTGTTCCCAGAGGCGGTCGGCGCGGTCGTGGTCGTTGGCGGCGTCCTTCTTGAAGCTGGGTTTTTGATAAACGCCCTCGTAGGTGCCTTGGGTGATCTCGAAGTTTGCGGTGAGACGCCAGAAGGCACGGGGCTTGAAATTACGGATTTCCAGCTCGCGGGTGTAAACGATGGCGAGGGTGGGGGTTTGCACGCGGCCGACGGAGGCGACATTGCCGGCTTTGGACCCAAACATGCGTTTGGTGAGGGCGCGGGTGCCATTGATGCCGATTAGCCAGTCGCTTTCGGAGCGGCAGCGGGCGGCGTCGGCGAGACCGGAGAGCTCGGAGCCATCGCGGAGTTTGGCGAAGGCTTTTTGAATGCCGTCGGTCGTCATGCTCTGCATCCAGGCTCGCTTCACGGGCTGCTTGGCCTTGGCGAGTTGGTAGAGATACACGAAGATCAGCTCTCCCTCGCGACCGGCGTCGCAAGCGTTGATGACTTGATCGATGTCCTTGCGGGCGAGAAGTTTTTTGAGGAGGGAGAACTTCTCCTTGGAGTCCTCGATGGGCTTGAGGCCGAACTTTTCGGGAATGATGGGCAGGGTCTCCAAGCGCCAGAAGCCGTATTTCTTTTTATCGATATCTTCAGGCATCTCGAGCTCCACCACGTGGCCGACGGCGGAGGAGATCACCCACTCGTCGTTTTCATAGACGTCGCCTTTTTTGGGGACTTTGCCGAGGGCGCGGGCAAGGTCGGCGGCGACGGAGGGCTTCTCGGCGATGACGAGGGACTTCATGGGTTGCGAGCGGGTAGGGAGCGTCTCCGGCGATTACAAGCGCGAGTTTTTTTGGCGCTTGGTGCGGAGGGGGCCCGTGGACCATCCGACTGGGGGCGGCGCGGTGATCGCAAATTACGCAGCCTGTAGGAGTGGATTTCCCCATTTACCGGGAGGCCCGGTTGAGGGGGTGCGGCGGTGAGGCCGTTTCTGGCTAAATATTTTTTTGGCCGCGGGCTCAGCCGAAGAACTTGAGGACCTTGCGAAGGGCGGAAGCGAGGGCGGTTACATCGGCCTCGGTATTATAAAGGTAGAAGCTTGCGCGGGCGGTGCTGGGCAGGCCGAGTTTCTTCATCAGCGGCATGTTGCAATGGTGGCCGCCGCGCAGGGCGACGCCTTGCTGGTCGGCGACGGTGATGACGTCGTGGGCGTGGATGCCGGCGAAGGCGAAACTCAGCAGTCCGGCGCGGGGTTGGCCGGGGCGCGGGCCGAGGATGCGGATGCCGGGTAACTCGGCGAGAGCGGCGTGGGCGAGGGCGGCGAGGTGGTGATCGTGCGCGGCGATAGCGGGGCGGCCGAGGTTATCGAGGTAATCGCAGGCGGCGGCGAGGCCGATGGCGCCGGCGATATTGGGTGTGCCTGCCTCGAAACGCTCGGGCGCGGGTTTCCAGGTGGAGCCGGTGAATTCGACGTTTTCGATCATACCACCGCCACCGCGCCAGGGGGGCAGTGAGTCGAGCAGGGCACGGCGGCCATACAGCACGCCGATGCCGGTGGGGCCGCACATCTTGTGGGCGGAGAACGCGAGGAAATCGCACCCGAGGGTCTGGACATCGAGGGGTTCGTGGCCGATGGACTGGGCGGCGTCGATCACGGTCACGGCGCCGATGGCGCGGGCGCGGCGGCAGAGTTCGGCGGCGGGATTGAGTGTGCCCAGGGTGTTCGACAGGTGGGTGAAGGCGAAGAGTTTTACCTCGGGTGTCAGGTATTGGTCCAGGTGGTCGAGATCGAGGCCGTGCTCGGCGTCGGCTCCGAGGACGGGCAGGTAGCGCACGGTGGCACCGGCGCGGGAGGCGGCGAGTTGCCACGGCACCATGTTGGAGTGATGCTCCATTTCGGTGAGTAAAATGACGTCGCCGGGGCGGAGGTTTTGTGCGGCCCAAGTCTGGGCGACGAGGTTGATGGAATCGGTGGTGCCGGCGGTGAACACGATCTCGGCGGGGTCGGCGGCGCCGATGAAGCGGGCCACGCGGGTGCGGGCGTGTTCAAACGCCTCGGTCGCGCGCATGGACAGGGCGTGCAGGCCGCGGTGGACGTTAGCGTTGTCGTGCAGGTAATAGCCTGAAATGGCGTCGATCACCGCGCGCGGTTTCTGGGAGGTCGCGCCGTTGTCCAGGTAGACGAGGGGTTTGCCGTGAACCTGTTGGGCGAGAATCGGAAAATCGGGGAGGGTTTCGTGGCCGGGACGCATGGGAGAGCGCGAACATCAAATGCCTCGGTGAGAAAGTCGAACGTCGGCGCGGGTCCGGCGAAGGAAAATCGCGCGGATAAAAACGCTAGCCGCTCAGGTCTTAGGGGAGCGGGGTGGGCGGTTGGTCGCAGCAAAAACCAGATGCGTTAGGTCGCGGTGCGAGGGCGGGACATGGGCCGGGTTTTGCCGCCGTGTTTTTTCACGCGGTCGCGCAGGGCGTTCTTGAAAGCATCCAAGCCGTCTCCGGTCAGGCAGGAGATTTTCAATACCTCCACCTTATACTTCTTCTTAAACGTGGTGAGGTTTTTCTTGGCGGCGGGCAGGTCCATCTTGTTGGCAACGACCACGCGGGGTTTTTTAAGGAGCTTGGGGTCGTAGGCCTTTAATTCGGCGAGGAGGGTGGCGTAGTCTTGCCGAGGGTCGCGTTCGTCGGTGCCGGCCATGTCGAGGAGGAACAGCAGCAGGGTGCAGCGTTCGATATGGCGGAGGAAGCGGTGGCCGAGGCCGCGGTTCTCGCTCGCGCCGGCGATCAGGCCGGGGACGTCGGCGAGGAGCAGGCGGTCGTAGGACTCGGGGTATTCGATGACGCCGATCTGGGGGTGGAGGGTGGTGAAGGGGTAGGCGGCGGCCTTGGGGCGGGCTTTGGTGACGGCGCGGGTGAGGGAGGATTTGCCGGCGTTGGGGAACCCGACGAGACCGATGTCGGCGATAGATTTCAGGACGAGGCGGAAGTCGCCCGCTTCGCCGGGTAGGCCAGGAAGAGCGGTGCGGGGGGCGCGGTTAGTGGAGGAGCGGAAGTGAGGGTTGCCCCAACCGCCGTTGCCGCCGGCGCAAAGGACGATGCGCTGGCCGTCTTCGATCATCTCGGCGACGACGGCGCCGTTGGACTCATTGATCACGACGGTGCCCAGGGGCATGCGGAGGAAGGCGGATTTACCTTCGCGGCCATGGCAGTCTTTGCCTTGGCCGTGCTCGCCGCGCTCGGCTTTCCAGTGGGGCTTATATTTGTAGTCGATGAGATTGTTGGTGTCGTCGTCGCCCACGAGGATGACGTCTCCGCCGCGTCCGCCATCGCCGCCGTTGGGGCCGCCCCAGGGCTCGTATTTTTCGCGGCGGAAGGCCACGCAGCCGCGAAAAATACGAGCCCTGGGGATCGGTGCAGGATGTAAAGGGACTGGCGGGGGCGTCGAATGTTAATCGCGAGGTTTGCCGGGGTGGCGGGAGGCTGGCTTTAGCCGCAGGCTTGGCAGACGAGGCACTCGAGTGGTTCGGCGCCGGGGGTGAGCCGGGCCTCAGCGGCGGCGGCGAGGAAGAACCGCGCACCGGGTTGAAGAGGGTGTTCCCGGCCGCCGGCGCGGATGTGGCCGCGGCCCTTGGCGACGACGAGCAGGCGGCCGTGGCTGGCGGCGGGCCAGGTGTGGGTTGCTCTGACGAGGAGGTGGCGGACCTCGAAGCAGCGGGTGCGGGCGTGGGCGAGGCAGCGGGTTTCGATGTGGGTGGCGGATTCGGCCAGGACTTCGGGCGCTACGCGGCAGCGGGCGGTTACCTCGGCTACGCTGAGCTCCTCATAATTGAAAACATCGAGGCAGAAATCGAGGTCGCGGCCCATGTAGCGGGCCTCGGGCGGCACGATGATGCCCTCGCGTTCGAACTCGCAGCGCACAACCCAGTCGGACGGCTCCATCACTTCGAGCAACAGCAGGCCGGCGCCGAGCGCGTGAACCAGACCACCTGGGACCCACCAGACCTGACCGACCTCAACGGGGATGGGCTCGAAGCAAGCATCCATCCGGGCGATGTCTTGAGTCGCGATGATCTCGCGCCACTCGGCTCGGGTGGGGGCGTGTTGAAAGCCGAGGCGGAGGTTGCCGGCGTGGCCGGGGCGGATACCGAGGATCACATAGCACTCCAGTTTGCCGTGGGGTGAGTTGAGGCGGGACTGGGAAAATGTGCGGGTTGGATGAGCCTGGGTGTGCAGGCGCATCGATGAATCGAGGAACTTGGCGAGGAAACCGAGTTGGGCCCCGAGGCGGTCAAGGTGTTCGCGCCCGAGGTAGTATTCCCCGTGTTCAAGAAAAAGGTTGGCCAGAAAATGGGTCTGGCCGGTGTCGTCGAGCGTGCGGCCCAGACCTTCACCGGGCAGCTCGGGCATGCCGCGGTTGATCGCCGGGGTGGTGGAGGCGAGCCAGTCCTCGGGTTGCGGGCCATCGGCGGGGGTGCAGCGGCCTTCCCAGCGATCCAGACTAAGGCCGCCGGCGTAGTTGCGGCGCACGCGGTTGGTTTCCAGCGCCAGCAGGGCCTGCTTCATCGGTCGGGAGCGTATCAGCGGGCGGTTTCGGCGTCGCGGTAGCGGCGGGTGCCGTCGCGCAGGGAGAGGTAGGGATCGACGGCGGCGTTCTTCATCTGGGTGTAGAGATCAAGCACCTCGCGCATCGTGCTCATGGTGTCGGTCACGGTGATGGCAGTCTGCCACTCCCATTCCAACTCGCCTGCCCACTTGTGGTTGCCAAGGTGAATGTATTCCCAACCGGCGGGGGAAACGGCGGTGTCGCCGAGGCGACCGCCGAGGTCGCGCAGGCTGAAGCCACCGAATACGGGGATAACAATGTAGGGGCCGTGAGGAACGCCGTAGAAGCCAAGGGTCTGTCCGAGGTCTTCGCGAGGGAGTTTGGCGATATCGGGCACGTTATCTGATTGGCGGATGAAACCGCCGAGGCCGCCGAGGGTGTTGACGGCGAATTTTTTGGTCTCGAGGCCGGCGCGCTGAAATTTCCCTTGAAGCAGGCAGTTTACTAGACGCACCGGGTAACGGATGTTATCGTAAAAATTACCGATGGCGCGGTTTACCGGAGGGCGAACGACCCACTCGTAGCCCTTCACCGCTGGGCGTAGAACGCGGGTGTAGGTGAAGTCGTTGAATTTAAAAATGGCGCGGTTAAACTCTTCGAGCGGATCGGAGACGTTGATGGCGGCGTAGTCGCCGTAGTCGTCGGCGAGATCAGGCGCGGCCCCGGTGCGTTCGTCGATCGCGCGACCGCTGGACGGGGTCTGGGCGAGGGCGGACGAGGACAGAGCAACCCCGAGTGCGAGTGAGACGGAGGTGAGTGCGAGGAGGCGGTGGAAATTCACGGTGATGGCGGTAAGGATCAGCGTGCGGAGGGTTCTGCCACCTTAGCGGTGAGCGTTTCGAGCAGGCCCTCGGCTCCGGACTTGCGCAGGATGGGTTCAAACTGGCCGCGGTAGTTCGCGATCAGGGACACGCCCTCGGCGACGACGTCGTAGACGCGCCAACGGGCGGGGCTGGTGCCGGAATCGAGTTCCAAGCGGTAAACGATCGAGTAGGTGTTGTTGGCGATGCGAATGACGGTCGGCACCTCCACGCGGCCGGCTTTAAGCTCGGTGGGCGCGCCGTAGGTGATATTGGGTGCGGCGTCGCCGGCGATGCGGTCGGCGTAGGTGCGGATCACGAGTTTGCTGAACAAATGCTCGATCTTCGTGCGTTGCTCTGGGCTGAAATCGCGCCAAGCGGGGCCAACGGCGAGGCGGGTCGTAGTGGTGAAGGCGAAGTGCTTTTCCACCAGGGTGTCGAGCTGGACGATGAGGTCGTCCTGTTTGGGGCGTTCGCGCAGGGCGGCGGAGACCTCTTCGATGCCGGTGCCGAGGGCGGCGCGGGCTTCATCCACCGGGGCGGCGGGGCAGGCGAGGGCCGCCAGCAGGGCGGAAAGGGCAAGGGTGGAGCGGAGCAGGCGGGCGAGGGACATGGCGACGAATCGTGGGAAGTTAGACCTTACTATCCTTTCCAAGAAACAAAAAAGGGCAACGGGTTCCCGGAAACCGCGCGGCGCCTCGGCCGCTTGCGCGCCAGCCCTTGCCGCTGGCGCGCCCGGCTT
>RGVP01000109.1 GCA_010027235.1 bacterium | reverse complement strand
GCCGGCTACGCCTCCGGCAGCTTCGGCCCCACCACCGCCGGCCGCATGGATAGCTACGTCGACCTCTTTCAATCCCTGGGCGGCAGCCTGATCATGCTCGCCAAGGGCAATCGCTCCAAGGCCGTGACCGACGCCTGCCACAAACACGGCGGCTTCTACCTCGGCAGCATCGGCGGCCCCGCCGCCATCCTCGCCAAGGAGAACATCAAAAAAGTCGAGGTGCTCGAATACCCCGAACTCGGCATGGAGGCAGTCTGGAAGATCGAGGTGGAGGATTTCCCCGCCTTCATTCTGGTGGACGACAAGGGCAACGACTTCTTCGCCCAAGGCTGCGGCGCCTGCCTGCCCGGCGGCCTCACCGCCGCCGCCGCGAAAAAGTAGGCCCCGCGCCGGCACCAGCCCCCGACTATCCGCTTTCCGCTTTCCGCTTTCCGCCTCACGCATGCTTCGACTTGAACTCTCCACTTGAACTGCGCCGGCGGCGCCGAGCCGCCGCGCGCACGACAATCTCAAAAAGTCTTACGTTTCATTTTTGACTTATTTTCTAGAAAAATCCTCTATTGGTCATGCGATCCAACCTTCAAACCGCAACGGTCCAATTCACGACCAAGGGGCAGATTGTGATCCCCGCGCGCGTCCGGCGGGAGTTCCAGATCGAGGATGGCACCAAGGCCTCGGTCACCATCACCCCGGAAGGCATCCTGCTTCGGCCCATCACAAACCAATCCATCTCCCGCGGGTTCGGCGTCCTGAAACGTGAACCCGGTGAAAAGTCCTTTGCGCAAAGGTGGGCCGACCATAAGCGCGAGGAACACGAACTGGAGGACTAGCAAGTGGCCGGTGCCGTCCTCGATTCCTACGCGCTGCTGGCGTTTTTCCGAGGCGAACCCAGTGCGCGGGTGGTGGAGAAAATGCTGCACGATGCCGCCCGCCAGCACCAGCCGCTGCATATGACCGAGGTCAACTATGCCGAGTTGAAATACATCCTGCTCAAGAAAGACGGCCCCAAGAAATGGCGGGAAGTGGAGGCTCTGATGGAGGGTCTCCCGATCAAGTTTCACCCCGCTACGCGCGAATTGGCCGATCTTGCCGCTACCTACAAAGCCACCCACCGCCTGAGTCTGGCCGACGCCTTTGCCGCCGCCCTCGCCAAAGAAAAAAAAGCCGAACTCGTCACCGGCGACCCCGAATTCAAGCCGCTCGAAAAAGAGATCAAAATCCTGTGGCTGGCCGAGTAAACAGATTCTTCGATGTTTTTGTTGGGGGCCAAATTCGCAGCAAAAAGGCCGATACCAAAATGAGCCTCGGCCGCTGGCACCCATGAGCAAAGCCAAACAGCTCTCCACGATCGCCGTCGCGCCGCCTGCTCCTGATACCTTCTAAGTTTAGCTCGGAGAGGTGAAGCAACGCATCGCTCCTCCGCTCCGGCTCCCGCCTTACGGCTCATCCCCTCACCTCCGCCAACACCTTGGACATTGCCGAAACTTCAGAGATGCGTTCGGAGGAAACTAGGGTGAAAACTAGGGTCAAAATCCTCGACCTCATATCCGCCACTCCTGCGACCACGGCGGCGGAACTGGCTGCCCTTCTCGGGCGCACCGCTAAAGGCGTGGAGTGGCAACTTACGAAACTAAAAAGGAAAATCGCCTCCGCCGCATCGGCTCCGCCAAGGGCGGTCACTGGGAGGTCCTCGCGCCCCCGTCATCTTAACCATCCGACTATCCGTGTTCTCCGTGCCCTCCGTGGTAAAATTGTCCGTTGTTTCTTTGTTCCGTTTTCCGCTTTCCGGTTTCCGCTTTCCGCTTTCCGCCTCACGCATGCTTCGACTTGACCCAGCGCCCATTAAGTAATTACTGTAATTACATGGAAATCAGACGCTTAAAATCGTGCAGATTGGCAATTCGCGCGGCGTGCGCCTGCCGGCCGCTTGGTTTTCGCGTTATCGATTTGGCGACCATGTCGTCGCCGAGGCCCACCCCGAAGGTCTCTGGCTCCGCCCCGCGGCCGATGATGGGGCCTTGTCGTGGGAAGCGACCGCCCAGGCGATAGCGGCCGAGAATCTCGCCCAAGGCGATGAGTTCGCCGATATGGATGTAGTCGCGACGGATGGCCTCGATTCCCTCGACCGATGAGCAAAGACACCCCGTTACGTTACGGCATTTATCTGGCCGCGCTCGATCCGACAATCGGACGCGAGATTGCCAAGACTCGCCCCGTGGTCGTTGTTAGCCTCGATGCCCTGAATCGCCACGTCGAAACCGTGGTCGTTTGCCCGCTCACCACTAGTCTGCACCCCACTTGGCGCACCCGCCTTCCGGTCACCTGTGCTGGCCAGTCGGCCGAGATTGCCGCCGATCAGATTCGCACCCTCCGCACTCAGCGGTTGGTGAAAAAAATCGATACGCTCTCCCCGCCCGAAGCCGCCCGCCTCCGCGACCTCCTTGGCGAGATGTATGCGACCGCTTAGAGACCGCCGTCCGCCGCTCCGCCGCTCCGCCCCTCAGGTCTCAACTTCCCGCCCTACGCCGCCCGCCACGCCCTTCGCGGTTTCTTAAAATCGCAGAAAAGCCTCAAACCCGCGTAGCCAACGGTGCCGCCGCCAGCTGAAACGATGCACCGGGCGACTAGAACGATCTACCCGCGGGCTGGAACATTGCACCCGCCAGCCAGAACGTTGCAGCGGCTGGATGGAACGATCTACCGGGCGGCTAGAACGTTCCACCCGCCAAATAGAACGATGCACCGGCCGGATAGAACGATGCACCCGACGGGTAGAACGATCTACCCGCTGGGTGGAACGTTTCACTGGGCGACAGGAACGTTCTACCCGGCGATAAGAACGGTTCACCCGCCAGCTAGAACGTTCTAGCGGCGCGCAAGAACGTTCCACCCACCGACAAGAGCGGTTCAGCGGCTGGGTGCAACGGAGCGGGGTTTGACCCCTTTAAATTAAATAAGATTATGCACGTAATTTTTTGGGGGCGCATGTGGTATGGCGCTTGCGATATTAGTGGATTTACGGTGTGAGTAGGGTAACGCGTTTTCTATGGGTTTTTCATACCGCAAATCACTCGGGGTTGGGCCCTTCCGCCTCAACTTCAGCAAGTCCGGCATCGGCGTGTCGGCCGGCGTGCCGGGCTTTCGCGTCACCCAGAGCAGCCGCGGCCGCACTTACACCACCTTCAACGTCCCCGGCTCGGGCCTGAGCTACCGCACCCCGTCCAGCAAACCCAGCGCCCAGGGCTGCCTCCTTATCCTTGTCGCCTTGCTCGGCCTCGCCGCCGGCGGCGTGTGGCTGACCACGAGCACCTAGCTCCTGGTCCCTAGCTCCTAGCTCACGCTCTCTCCCGCCGCCACCGCCCATCCTTGCATCCTCCTCTTCCGTCCCTATGCTCTCGCGCCATGAAACTCAGCAGCTACTCCAAGCAGGCTCGAGCAGCGCGCTCACGGATGCAGCGGCTGTCCTCGCAAGATGCCTACGCCCAGATGGAGCGGCTGATGGGGAGACCGTCGATTTCTCCCTCCCGGAGCGGCAGTGGGCAGCGCTCATCGAGTGGGCGCGTTCCTGCGGAAAAACCCTGCCCCTAGATTTCCCCGGCCCCGAACGGGTGGGCGGTCGCGAGCACGACGTCTCACTCGACGAATCCACCGGGCGTTGGGTGAAGTTCACCAAACCCGCCGCCTGCGGCTACACGGTGACTTGGGACTCCGCCGACACGCCCTACCTGAGCAACGCCAGCCCGTTCGACTACCTGCAGCGCCTGCTCTGGCTAAACGAGATCCTTGGCGACGACGTTAGGCTCGTTGGCTTATGGGAGGCGCAAGCGCACCGCTGGTCCATTGTGACCACCCAACCAGGCCTCCAAGGTGCCCGCTCCAGCTTGGAGGCGCTTGAGCGTGCCTTCGTTTCGGCTGGCTTCACCCTGTTGCCGTGGCGCGGGCTCGGCTACGAAAACTCCCTCGCGTTTCGTTTGGAGGGTTTCGACCTCTGGGACGTTCATCCTGCGAACGTCCTGCTCTCGCCCGAAGGCCTGCCCCTGCCGCTCGACGTCATCATCACGCGCTCGCCCACTCGCTAGCCCCTAGCCACTACCTTCCAGCCCCGTCCTCCGCCTCGACTCCCTACGGCCTCCACCTTCTCATGTTTCGTGGTTAACCGATCTCAACCGCTATGACTTGGAAAAGAACCCTCCGCACCCCCCACTCCGAGCGCTTTGCTCCTCGGTCGCCCTACGGGCACCCGCCCTCGTCGCCCACTCCGTTCGCACGGCTCACTCCGGGGCGAGCGGCTTCGACGCTCACCATTTGTGCCGGCTTACCGCCCGCGCTGCGGGCACCCGGATCCGGCACCTCTCCGCTTCCGCTCCGAGGCCGGCGCGTGCCGCACCGACCACCTGCGGGCTCGCGCCCTTCGCCCGCGCTACCGCGCTCCGCCTCCGCGCACACCTCGTCACGCTCATGAATTGGAAAAGAACCTTAAGAACCGCCTCATCCGAGCGTTTTCTCGGCGTTAGTGACGGCGCCGACGCTGTCGCCATCGACCTCCACTACCTGCCCGACGGCACGGTGGCCGGCACGGTCACGCTGCTCGCCTCGGCGAACATCGCCGATGAGGCGGTGCCCGCCCTGCTCTCCGCCTTCGACGACGACTTCCTGCCCGGCGTGGACCTCGGCTCCGGCAACCTCACCTTTACCGTCATCCGCGGCGAGGTGCTGGGAAATTTCGAGGCTGGCGCGCAGGTTGACTCAAATTCTAAGATTGAACGATGAGCCAGCCGGCGCCTTCGCGATTAGTGGCCGGTCTTTACGAGCGTTTACTCGACGCCGATTTGTCCGACGAACTCGCGGCCCAGCCGGAACTGCGCGCCATTTTGGGCAAATTGGACGACGAGGAGGCGCCTCACACTTACGGCCAATTTCTCCTGCAACTCATCAGCCAGGCCCTGCGCTCTCGAAAACCTGAGCAACGACTTCCCTTGGTTAACCGCCTCGTTGAGCTCATCTCGGCTACGGATGGACTCGAATACTTGCAGCGCAAGAGGCTGATTGCTTCGGATTCTCCGTTGTTGCTTTCGCTTCAGCCTCCCGCGCCCGGCGATCAGTTGCCGCCACCACTGCCACGTCCCACAACCCCGCTCGCAACCAGCAGCCTGCTCACCGGGGCCCGTCATGATCCACAGCTCGAACACGAACTGCGCCAGGAAATGCTGACCGCAGACCGGGTGGATATCCTGGTCTCCTTTATTAAATGGAGCGGCCTGCGCCTGCTCGAACCTGCCTTCGAGAATCTCGCCGCTCACGGTATTCCGGTTCGCATCGTCACCACGTCCTACATGGGCGCATCGGACCCCGATGCGATCGCCGCCCTCGCCGCCCGCCCCGGTTTTTCGGTCAAAGTCTCCTACGATACCGAGCGCACGCGCCTCCACGCCAAGGCCTACCACTTCCACCGCCACAGCGGCTTTTCTACCGCCTACATCGGTTCCGCCAACATGTCGCGTCCCGCCATGACCAGCGGCCTCGAATGGACGGTCAAAGTCACCGAGCGCGACCTGCCCCATATCCTGCAGCGCTTCGCTGCCGAATTTTCGACCTACTGGAGCAGTCCAGATTTCGAAACTTACGATTCAACGCAGGCCCAACGCCTAAGCGAAGCGATCCACTACGCAAAAAACGGCAACCCCGCCAACGGACCTCGCTTCTTCGCCGACATCCGACCGCATGCTTTTCAAGAGCGCATTCTCGAGGCGCTCACCGCCGCCCGGCTCTCCGGCCAAAAACGCAACCTCGTCGTGGCTGCAACCGGCACGGGGAAAACCGTGATGGCCGCCTTCGATTACCTCCGCTTCGCCACCGTTAAAACCAAGTCCACCCCTGCCACAGCCGAGCGCCCAAACCTTCTGTTTCTAGCCCATCGCAAAGAAATTCTCCAACAGGCCCGCGACTGCTTCCGCACCGTTTTGCGTGACGCAAA
Organism: bacterium; assembly: GCA_010027235.1. Taxonomy (GTDB): domain Bacteria; phylum Verrucomicrobiota; class Verrucomicrobiia; order Opitutales; family Opitutaceae; genus IMCC26134_A. The sequence continues at coordinate 2,335 of RGVP01000109.1, read as the reverse complement.
CTTCGGCGAATTGCTTGTGGACGGCGAGCGCCCCCTTGCCTGGTCCCATGTCTTCGCCTCTGTGCAAAGCCTTCTGGGCGCCCGTCCGTGGGAAACGTTTTCGCCCGAACATTACCGATTCATCGTCATCGACGAGGCCCACCACAGCACGGCCCCGACCTATCGCCCTGTTTTTGAGAATTGCCGGCCCGATATACTGCTCGGGCTCACTGCCACGCCGGAGCGCATGGACGGCAGCTCGATTCTGCCTGACTTTGGCGGTGCCTATGCCGCCGAGATTCGCCTCCCCGAGGCTCTCGAAGAAAAACTCCTCTGCCCGTTTCATTACTTCGGCGTCACCGATCCCGTTTCGCTCGCCGACGAGCGCTTCTGGCGCAACGGGAAATACGACACCGCAGCACTCACCCAAGTTTACACCGGCGACGACCTGCGTGCGCGCCAACGCCTCGACATCATCCTCGCCAGCCTGCGCCGCTACCAACCCGACCTGCGCAATACCCGCGCCGTCGGCTTTTGCGCCAGCGTAGACCACGCCCGCTACATGGCGGCGGCTTTCAACCAGCAAAACCTGCACGCCGCCGTCATCGTGGGTGAAACCCCCGCCGCCGAGCGCACTCGCCTAGTCGCGGATTTTCGCGCCGGTCGCATACCCTTCCTATTCACCGTCGATGTATTCAGCGAGGGCGTGGACGTTCCGGAAATCAACCTCGTCCTCTTTCTACGCCCGACGGAAAGCCTGACCGTCTTTCTCCAGCAACTCGGGCGCGGATTGCGCCACCATCCCGGCAAAGACTGCCTCACCGTGCTCGACTTCATAGGGCAAAGCCATCGTCGCTACCGCATCGACCGAAAGTTTGCCGCCCTGCTCACCCGCGACCGACAACGCATGGACCAAGAGGTGGAGACCGACTTCCCCCACCTCCCGCCGGGATGCAACATTCAGCTGGAGCGCATCGCTCGCGAACACGTTCTCGGCAACATCCGGGAGAGCCTTCGCAACCTCGCCAACCTCGTGACGGAAAGCCTCGCGACTTTTGAGCAAGATCACGGCCAGCCCGCGACCTTTGGCAATTTTGTCCAAGCCACCGGCATCTCGCCGCTGACGCTGCTCAAAAATAAAACCTGGTCCGAATGGCGGGCTCTTGCCCGGCACAGTCCCGAGCCGATGGATCCCGATCTCGACGCTTGCCGTCAAGCACTGCGTCGGGTCATTCTACGAACCGATCCCCGGCAATTGGATCAACTCGATCGCTTCTCATCCACCGACCGACTTGACGAAGCCATTTCGGAATGGGCCCCGACGGACGCCGTGAGTCTCCACTATCTCCTGTGGGGAAAAAAGGGGGGCGATGTCGGCGCGGCCACTTTGAAGGAATCACTGGCGAAGTGGCATCGCAACGAATCTGCCCGCAAAGATCTTAAAGAAGTGGTGGCATGGCGACGCGCCCAACACGCCTTCCCAACAGCCAAGACCGAGCTGCCCTTCCCCTGCACACTGCAACTGCATGCCGCCTACGGCTCGGCCGAGATCAAGGCGGCACTCGGCTTGGCGACTCTGGAAAGACCGGGACCAACAGGCGTCGGTGTTCTTCACGCCGAACACCTCAAGTGCTACATTCACCTCATCACCTTTCGTAAATCAGAAAACGATTTCTCGCCCACGACTCAATACAGCGACTACCCGATCAGTCGCACCGAGCTGCATTGGCAAAGCCAATCGGTCACCACGCAGGCTAGCCCCACGGGCCAGAATCACCTTCATTTCCAAGAGCGTGGTTACACCATCCTGTTCTTTGCGCGCATGGAAAAACGCGTTGATGAGGAAACCGCACCTTTCCTTTTTCTAGGTCAGGCTAAGCGGTTGATTTCCGCCACGGGTGACCGCCCTATCTCGATCGTTTGGGAACTTAATTATCCCATGCCAGCCGCGCTTTATGAGGAGGCGCGCACGATCTAACCGCCTTAACAGTAGATCCTCTGGCGTAAGGCCGATTTCCATTCACTACCAGGGTCCGAAAACACCGCTGCCAAATCCGCAGCACTCACGCAGCCAGACGCTACATGGGTCACCACATGTCGTCCAAGTGACCCCAGGCACGTTAGGATAAATACACTGGCGACGTGTCCGGTCGTAAAGGCGGCGGTTTGATGGCTGATATCTGGACGAAGGCGAAGCCATCGGAGGTCATGTCCCGCATAAAGGGTTCGATCAAAAAAGACCCTGAGCTGGGGTGATGGCGGTTTGCAAAACCGACGGCATCAATGACTGGCGGTTACGGCGGCGGCGCTAGCGGGCCGCGGAGGGGGCCTGCAGGACGGCCTCAAAGGCGGGTTT
>RGVP01000108.1 GCA_010027235.1 bacterium | reverse complement strand
ACTGTGGGGAAGTCCGCCAGAAACTGGTCGATCGAGTAGCCGCCTTCCAGGCAGTCGATCAGGTTGCGGCCCGGCACTCGTGTGCCCAGAAAGCACGGCGTGCCGCTCAGGATTTCGCCGTCCCGTCGTATCACACTACTCTTCATTTATGTAATTTAAACTGCTACGGGAGCCTTGCAAACCGTTTCTAGTTGCATCCCCAGGACTGCCTATCTACTCCGATATTCTCACATCCACACTTTCAAACCTCCCCTGTATTTCTTTCCGACCTTTCCAACCTTGGCGTGAGTAACTTCAGCGGGCCAGATTTCCAGTCGCCAACTCACCGGCCGATTAGTTTCCTGAGCCGACCCAGCACTTCGTTGATTGAAAGCGCCGAGGAGGGATCCTTTCGGTGGGCTTCCAAGCGAATTTCCGCCAGCTTCAATTCCTCGGCAGTCAGCCCTTGGTCAGCCGATTGACCCACCCAGCCACCCAAAGCTAAAGCGCTCTATCAACCGATGGAGATCGCGCGGCTTTCATTTTCCGATCATATTGTCCGGGTGGCCCGTGCGCCCCCACGGCTCAACTAGCCCGGAGCAAACATCCCCTACTGCTGGGGCGTGATGACCCGGTAGTAGCGCTGGAGCTGTCCTGCAGCGGGGTCCATAAATTCCAGCGGACGAATGCCATAGGCTGCGGGGACGTTTTGGAGTGTGATCCATGCGGCGGCAGGCATCGCGTTCTTGTATTGGACGGTGTAGCTACGGTTGCTCTGCGCGGTGAAGGAGAGCTTGTAGTCAGTTCCGGCGGGTGTGTTTTTGACGACACGCATTGCGAGGCTGCTCGTGTTGTCTAGTGGGTTGGTGCCAGCGAGGAATTCGCTCTTGTCGCTGGCTCCGTCGCCCTCGCTGTCCCCTTTATTCGCCACGTTGGGATTCAGACCGAATTGGCTTTCCCAGTAGTTCGGGATGCCATCACCATCGGTATCGGTGATGGTCAGTACGGCGGTGTTGCTGGTCACGTTCCCAAAGCTATTGGTGACGCGGACGCGGTAGTTTCCGGCCTGCGCGGGGAGTGGGTCCTGAAGGACGAGCGACTGGCCGGTGGCCCCGACGATATCCACGTTGTTGAACTGCCACTGGTAGTTCAGAGGCGCGCCGCCTGCGGCGAGAACGCTGAAGCTAACGGTGTTGCCGGTCGTGAGCGTAACGGGCGCGGGATGGGTAATGATGAGCGGTGTAGATGCGGGATATACGCGGTTCGCAGGAAGGATTTGTCGCGCAATGCCGACGCCGCTGGCCTCGTATTCGAGGAAGATCACTGCGCCACCACCGTTTTCGTAGAACTCGAGGACGATGTCGTAGAGCTGGCCGGCGTTCAGTTGGATGGTCCCAATGTTGGGCGTCGGCCCATGGTCGCTCCAGTTGCTGATGACGGACTGGCCATTGATGAAAAGGCGGACACCGTCATCGGAATTCGTGTAGAAGTTGTAAGTCGAAGTGGAAGGCACAAGGAGCTGCGCACTCCAGCGGACGCTCACTAGATCAGTGCCTGCGCCGGGGATCAACGTGTTTGGCCAGCCGGTGCCGTCGTTGAAATTGATGGTGGCATCGGTGCGCGTGCCGAGCGGTGGGTCGACGAGATGGGAGGAGCCGTTGGTGTCCTTGTAGTATTGCGCATACCAACCCGTGCCGTTACCGCCGACGCCGCTGCCGGTGACGTTGATGGTGATGGCTGCGGAGGTGGTGACGGCGAGGCCACTGTCGATGGCTCGCGCGGTGATCGTGTGGCTGCCCGCGGAGGCAGTGCTCCAGGCGATGCTGTAGGGCACCGTGCTGGCTTCACCGATTTTCACGGCACCGTCGAAGAATTCGACCTTGCTAATGAATCCATCGGTGTCGCTGGCATTGGCGACGAGGGTGATGGCTACGGGCATAGTGAAGGACGCGCCATTCACGGGGCTGGCGAGTGAGACGGTTGGAGAAACATTGAGCGCGTTCTGCGCGCCGGGCGTGATGCCGCTGGCGAACCAATTCGCGGGGTCGTCCGCGTAGAGCGTCGAGTTCACACGCTGGAGCGAAGGCGCGGCACCGGCGGCGCTCGGTGGCCACGGTGCCTTGTTGTTGTAACGCAGCGCGTCCACGATCACGTAAGGCACCACGGTCTGGCCCATGCCGTCCATGTACGGGGGCGCGGGCTTTTCGAGTTCGAGACGCTCGCCGTTGTCGTCGAGCGCGCCGAGATACGGGCCGAAAATCGGGACGCTCGCGGGGATCTGATATTTCGTGCGGAATGTCGCGGGGTCGATCTTGACGAGGAGCACGTACGCTCCGGCCGCGATCGTCGTATTCGCGGGAAAACTAAAATCGAGACCTCCGACTTTCCATGTGTTTGCAGGATTTGCCGCATCCCAGAGATTCAATGCGCCCTCGGACACGTTTTTGATTTCAAGGAATTCATCGTAGCCCGCGAGCGGGCTGTATTGGATTTCGTTAATGACGAGCGGGCCGACGAGCGGGCCGGCATTCGCAGATCCGAAGGTGCGCGCCGTTTGTGCGGGAAAACTTTCGTCGCCGACGCTATTCACATGGCGCCCAAAGCTCACGTTATTATCCGCCGCCTGAAACTCCAGCCCGTGCGAGTAACCCGTGAGATTTCCTCCCGAATCGCCAGAGTAAATGTACAGCTGTTCACCCGTGGAACCGAGCGAAAAGCTGTTGCCGACCCCAGGCGTGGGATTAAACTGCGCTTCATTGAAGGTGACGTAGCCCCCCGCCGGAATCGTAGTCGCGGGAAGCTGATACTTTTTCGGAATCGAAGTGTCATCGGTCAGCCACCAATAGGTGACGTTGACCGCGCTCCCAGTCGGATTGTGCAATTCGATCGTGTCAGTGAGCGGCAGGATGGAACTAGTGAGCACTTCATTGATCACGATACCTGCAATGGTGCTCGCCGGATCGTCCGCGCCCGGTGAACCGCCGACCGCAGTGCTCGCGCGCCACTTCGCGGCATTGCCCGGATCGGTATGGGTTGCGGGATCTTTCGCGACGAGCGAGAAGCCTTGACCATCCGGACCGACGGGCCAGGGCGCAGTGTCATTATAGTCGAAATCAATGATCTGACTACCCGCGCCCGACAGCAGCGTGAGGCGCTCGCCGCCGTTATCGAGCTTTCCGGTAAAAGTGCCATTCACTTTGACGAGGGGATAACGCGTTGTGAAGTTAGCCGGATCGCGCGCGAGGACGAAGAACGCATTGGGAGCCATCGTAGTACCGACCGGAAAGGAAAACGTGATGCCGCTAGAGAAATTCAGCCCGCCGAGATCGAGCGTCGTCCCGCCGATGTTTTTGAATTCAATGAATTCAAAGTTGTCGCCGCTCGTCGCGCCGTTAAGAGGGTTGTAGTGGATTTCGGATATGATGAGGTTATTGAAGTTTTGGTTCGTATAGAAGGTCGCCTCGTCGAGTGGGCTCCATGAACCGCCGTTGAGAACGCGGGTGCGGATGGTTTTCGAGAGATTGATGACGATCGAGCCGCTGAAGGCTGCCGCGGTACCCGCAACCCCGCCACCCAGCGCGCGCGGGTCAGTACCATCGAGCGTGTAATAAATCGTGCCGGTTACGTTCGGATTCGTGAGTGTGAGCGAGTAGCCCGTATTCACCGCGCCCCCGCGCTGGCTCCAGTTCGGCGGGAGCAAGGTGGGATACCAGCCCCAAGTTTGGAGTTGGGAAATGAAGATCGGATTGCGAGTAACGAGGAAGCCGTTGCGGACGCCGTCGATCGCCGAAATAAAGCTGGCCTGCGTCCACGGGTTTGCGGACTTCGAGTCGCCCCAGCGTGCGGACTCCGCAATCGTGGCGGAGAGGATGCCTGCCTTCAGCGCATCCAGCCGGGCCTGCGAGCTTGCAACGGTGAGCGCGCCATTGTTGTTGAGATGCTTGAAGACCCGGTCCGCCCACAAGGCGCGGAAGTCGGACGAATACTTTAGGAGTTGCGAGCAAATATATTGTGGGCTGGATTTCGTCTGAGCGGTACCCGCTCCCTGCTGCGCACTGTCGCCCGCAGCCCAACCGTTGCCCGCGCTGGCTCCGAGCCGATTTTCATCCACGTTGCGCAGGGTGTGCTCAGAGTCGTGGAGGACGAATTTCCAGCCGCCACTGGCTCCCGTGCGGTCGCGGAAGCCATACCAGTTGTTGGGGGCATTATTACCAAGAAAGTTCGACACCGGTGCGTCGAGGTTGCCGCTCCAGTAGATGTTTACCATCAGATCGATCAAGTTTGCCGGATCGAGATGTACGGGAAAGCCGGCATTCAGCGTGCCATCGGGATTTTTTCCCTGCATCTGCTGATACACCGCATTGCCGGTTCCGGCGTTCATGCGGTCGGCGAGTGCCCAGAATTCATACCAGGCCGTAAGGGTGCCATCCGTTGGCTCGATTATGTAGCCAAGGTCGGGATCAACTTTGATCGTGTCGAAGTTGTCGGGGTCGCCGCCAAAATAGGTAGCGCCAAACTTCGCCTCCGGCCGTTCGTCCACATTGTAGAGGCCCCAATACTGCCCATTCAAATAAAGATGGGCGTGCAGGCTGTGGCTGCTGATCTGACCCATCGCCAGTTGCGATAAGCGGCCAAATTCATCCGGCACGAAAAAGTTGCTGCCGTCTCCGCCGAAGCTCCACGAGTAGTTTTGGGAGGTACGCAGGTCGAATTTGTCGAAGCTAGTCGCCGCCGTGGGATCATTGCCAAAAAGCGGGAAATCCAGCTTGGCGGCCCCATAGATTTCGCGAAAAAAGAAGCGGAAGGCGTGTTTGGGGTTGTCCGACGAACGGCTGTATCCGCCACGGATGCGGAGTCCGCAATTGACCTGAAAGCCCTTACTGCCATCCGGGTAGATAAGCTCGACGGAAGCAGGTCGCTCGAAGGCTATTTCGTCAGAGCCGGGATTGGCATAGATTCCGGTCCCAGGATCGAAAAGATTGTTGAGATCGGTGACGATCGAGAACGACGGGATGGCCTTCAGCGAGTTCTCTACCTGCGGGCCGTAGGTGGTCAGGGGCCCGGTTATATCCGTATCCATCCCGTAATCGAGGATTTGGTTCCCGTTCGGCTGTTGGTAGTAGGTTCCATTGAGGGTCCCGCGGGGCCATGCGGTGGTGGCGGTGGCCGCACCAAAAGGGTTGCTGATGACGGGATTCGCGCCGCCCGTGCGTGTCGTGTTGGCGCTCTGATTTTTGATGTCAGCGGTGAAAAGATAGGTCTGCGTGTCGCTGTCACTCGGGTCGGAGCCCGCCTTTTCCGCGCGGTAGCGCAGGGTCGTCGTCTGGCTGATCGAGATTGGGCCCGTGTAGCTCTTGCTGGTCGGCGAAGTCGCCGACGGCGAGGAGCCGTCAAATGAATAGTAGATCGTCGCGCCGAATGTGCCGGTAGCAAGAGTCACCGTTTGCCCCGTCGAGTAAAAGCCATGCGGCACGCTAGCCACGACCGGGGCGACCTTGTTGTAAACCGCGGCGGTATTAAATCCGCCCGGTGTCGGTGCAGTGAAAAAGCTAACCGCGCCCGGCGTGACCACGTAGCGCGCAAGCTGCGGACGCACGAGGAAGTCATTGCTGGCGGCTGCGTCGTTGATACCGTGGATTGCGAGGACGTTCGTCCCATCGACGAGGCGGTCGACAAATGGGGTAAGATCCACCGTTTCCGAAAGCAATGCCTGCGAAGGAAGGCGGTCGCCACTTGCGACGGCGTCGAAATTTAGCACGCCACCAGGCACATTACGTCGGGCGATTTCGGTGCCGTTCAGGTAGGCAACGAAGCCATCGTCGTAATTGATCGGCATGGTCAGCGTCGTGACCGACACCGCGCTCGACACATTGAAAGCGTAGCGCAGGAACGCGGAAGATTTCTTCGGCACCGCATTCGCCATCGGCGTCACCAGATTTGCCCCAATCAGCGACAAATAACCGCTGCCGCCCGCGCCGGCGCTAACGGACCGAATCACCAATCCCTCCGACCCCGGTGTAGTGTCCCCGACAAGTTTGAAATCCGCAGTCCATGTACTGAACGAACCCGAACGCGCAAACACTTCACCCTCTGCGCCGCCGCCACGCTCGAAAACGATCACACGTATGTTGTAATCGCCAGCAGCGGGAAAGGCGAACTGCCTAATGAAATCGTGGGGACCAGCCAGCACATCGTCGCTCACCGTCTCGCCCGCATCGAGGAAATCACCGTCCTTGTTCAGATCAATTTGGATGCGGTTCCCATCGTCACTATTCACGCCAAACGACCACGTCCCAGAGGTCGGGATCGTGATGATGCCCGTCCCTTCCACGACGAAATCCTCAATATCAACGGAGTTCAGCGGGGGCGGGCTGATATTGCCGGCATACCGCCCCTCTCCGCCCGAGTTGAAAAAATTAAAAGTCGCCGTCGTAGTCTGCGATGTCTGCCCCGGCGGGCTCGCGACCACCGCCTCGGCCTGAGCCAGATTACTGACCGTGCTGCTGCCTTTGAAATACTTGAACAGCCACCCATTAGTCAGCGCTTCAAAGCCTGCGCCACTCGTCCCGCTCGTCCACGTGGTATCCACGAAAGTGCGCGCGGTCCACGTGGTCCCGAGCACGTTATTCGCAGGTACAAAGTATCTCAGCGCGCCGTTCGTCGAAACATAAGTCGTAGTCGCCACCGATTGCGCCGTGCCGTAAGGCCTGTCGGGATATTGCGCTGGGTACGGATTGAAAACACTCGATAGACTGCCATCTTGCCGAATCAGTGCGAGGTACCCGCCGCTGGAACTGAGCTTGAAATTCGTGTGAAGACTCGCCGCCGAATTGACCCGATTTTTCGCAGAAGCGAAGATGATCAGGAACCCATTAGGCGAAAGGTTCACCGACGGAAAAATCCACTTCGCCGTATCACCAGCGTCATCCGTGAGACGCCACCCTGCCAGATTCACCGTCGAGGCACCGTTGTTGAAAAGCTCGACCCAGTCCGAGGTCTCCCCGTCCTCATCGGTCAGGCCGATGTTATTATTCGCCAGAAATTCGGAGATAACAATGTCGGCGTGAGCGGTGGAGAGCAGCGTGGTAGCGAGGAGGACGAATAAGAAACGACTTGATGGGACCATAATGTGTTAATTAGACATAAGTCTACCACTAATTGCTAATTTATCAAGCGACTCATTCAAGCGCAATTGGATCTGGCTCTGCAAGAATCGCCGAAAACATGCGCTGCGGAACGTACGTGCTGTTCTTCGGCTCAGGGTCTCTGTGGCTGCTCGAGGGTCGTCGCGGGCTGGGCCTCTGAGGTTTCGCGTTGCCAAACACGGCTGCCCCGAATCCGGGAGGTGATTTAGAGAAGTGGTGCAAACGCGGCGGCGCGGTTCGTCCTCGATGGAACCGTGAATTTTCGAGAACGAGGACGATTAGCTGATAAGGAAATTTTTTTCCTCCCTCCGAATCCTTAGGCCGAGGGTTGAGGTAGGAAGCAGTCATTCTCACTACTGAAATTCGCAAGGTTGGATTTTATAGTTAATTCCCCATCATCTCAAGGTGCGGGATACGGCGGGTGTGCTAGCGGGAAATACGAGCCCCCGGTGCACAGCGCTAATTCAGCCGTACTCATTTCGTAATTTGTAACAACTCAAGACAGAGTCAACCCAGGTATTCCCCTATTTTCTCACTAACCAAAAATCCACGCGAACCGTGTCTCTACCCCGACCCGCGTCCATGGCAGACCACGTGTGAGCAAATTTTTTCTTAACCCCATAATTCCATAACTCCTTAATCCCTTCTCATCTCTCATACAACCTCCAGCGCCGTGTTGAGGATCTTGAGCATCGTCGCCTCGGCCTTACTTGCATCCGAATCTACCCAGCCTTCCAGCAACCGGATAATCTCGTGAAGCGCCATTCTCATCTGCACCTCACTGCTCCTATTTCCACCTTCACTTTTTTTGTATTTATTATTTTGATTCATTGGGCGAAATCATCCCATCCCCCCTAGGACATCCGCAGGGCTATGCCCCGACCCGGTCGGGGCTAGCCCCGCTTGGTGGAAGGGGGCAGGTTTAGGTTGAAAAAAGGCCCAAGCCTGTTCCGAGAATCAGGGTTTTGGAATATCCAGATCCTTACAGATCTTCTTGGCCAAGAGATCGTGAATTTCTGTATGTCGCGGAACAGCCGATCTTCGGTTTTTGGAAATATTTCCCCACCAGGAGTGGTTGCCCCCCTCGCGGATTAATTCACAGCCGTGCTCTTTAAGGTGTTGGACTAGTTCCCGCCGCTTCACACCGTCACGAGCTCTTCAGAAAATCCAGTCTTAGCCAACTTCCTCGCCTCATCCCGGTTGAACTCCAACGCCTCTGCCAGCACCTCTTTAAGCGAGGCCATAAGCTTAGACTTTGTTTTTTCCTGGGCATTCA
>RGVP01000107.1 GCA_010027235.1 bacterium | reverse complement strand
GCAACGAATGGGGGCGGCGGGTTGGGGCAAAATCCCTTTGCTGGGCTAGCTGGTTTGGAGGGGCTAGGGGCTTTGCCGCCTGGGCCGGGAAGTGGTGGAGCGGCGGGCGCGGCGGCGTCGAAGGCCGCGCCGCCGGAGAAAAACCGTGGGCGGGTAGATGTTTTGCGGACCACGGCGGGGCGGGGTGGCAAGACGGTCACGTTGGCGCGGGGTTTTATCGGCATCGGCACCCCCGAGAAGGAGGCCCTGTGCAAAAAGATGCGCTCGGCGGCGGGTTGCGGGGGCACGGTGAAGGAAGGCGAGATCGAGATCCAAGGGGACCAGCGCGAGGTGGTGGCGAGGATTCTGCGCGAGGCTGGGTTCCGGCCGGTTTTAGCGGGTGGCTGAGCGGGCGCGGGCCGGTTGCAGGATGAGCGGGCGGGATTGAGGCCGCGCTTGCGCCGGGGGCGGTCGGGGTTTTGGGTGACCAACTTTTCTCATGGCTTACGATTGGCTCAAAGGTGTCGCGGATGAATACGACGTGATCGTCATTGGCTCCGGCCTCGGCGGCCTCACGGGCGCGAATGTCTTGGCCAAGGCCGGGCACAAGGTCCTGCTCCTCGAGCACCATTACCAGTTCGGCGGCCTCGCGACGTGGTTCACTCGCAAGGGCGGGCACATCTTCGATATTTCGCTGCACGGTTTCCCCAGCGGCATGATTAAGAGCTGCCGGCGTTATTGGACGAAGGAGATCTCGGATTCCATTCATCAGCTTAAGGATGTGCGCTTCGTAAACCCCCAGATGGACGTCTGGACTACTTTTACCCGCGAGGATTACACCCGCGTGCTGGTCGAGCAGTTTAAGCTTTCCCGTGCCGAGGTGGAGGCCTTCTACGACCACCTCCGGGCGATGAACTATTACGACAACAATCCCGAGACCACAGGCGAGATGTTCGAGCGGTTTTTCCCGGGGCGTGACGACGTGCACCGCCTTCTCATGGAGCCTATCGCCTACGCCAACGGCTCTACCCGCGACGACCCCGCCATCACGTTTGGAATCGTATTCAGCAACTTCATGGGCTCGGGGGTGTTCACCTTCCAAGGCGGATCCGATCTACTGATTAAAAAAATGACCGCCGAGCTGCGCAAAAACGGGGTCGAGCTGCGCAAACACGTGCTCGTCCAGCGCATCCTGGTGGAGGAGCGCGAAGGGCGGAAGGTCGCGTGCGGCGTGGTGGCGGGGGATGGACGGGTTATCCGGGCCAAGGCGGTGCTCTCCAACGCCAACATCAAGAACACCATCTTCCGCCTCGCGGGTGCGGAAAATTTCTCCCCCGACTTCGTGAAACAGGCCGAGGCCGTGCGGATCAACACCAGCTCTTGTCAGGTGTATTTTGGTATTCGCAAGGGCGAGAGCATCCCGCACATCGGCGACCTCGTCTTTACCAGCGAGGCACCGCGCTACAGCCCGGAGGAGTTGACCGCGCTGCACACCACCAGTCGCACTTTTTCCGTCTATTATCCCGACACCCGGCCGGGCGGCGACCGCTACACCGTGGTCGCCTCGCTCAACGGTCGCTACCCGCACTGGAAGGAGCTCTCCGACGAGGACTACGAGAAGCACAAGGCCAGGCTGATCGAGGAGAGCCTGGTGGCGCTGGAGAAATATATCCCCGACGTGCGCGCCAAGATCGACTGGATGGAGGCGGCCACGCCGAGAACAATCGAACGCTATACCACGCATATGGCCGGGACGAGTTTCGGAACCAAGTTCGAGGGCCTACCGGTATCCATGAACCTATCCGAGCAACTGCCTGGCCTCTTTCACGCTGGCAGCGTAGGGATTATTATGAGCGGTTGGCTTGGCACCATCAACTATGGCGTCATCACCGCCAACAAGATCGATAAACACCTCTTCGCGCTGAAGCAGGCGGCGGCCTGATTTTTAACCACGAAGACGCGAAGGCACGAAAGACGGACCTGACATCGCCTCCTAGGGAATCTTCAATTTTCCGGGCTTCGTGCCTTCGGGAACTTCGTGGTTAACCCCTCCGTCCTTCTTTTTCCTTTCTCCCATGTCCCTCCAAATTGAAAAACTCACCGCCGGCAACGGGCGCGCGCCCCTCAAGGGCGAGCTCGTGACGGTTCACTATACCGGTTGGCTTACCACCGGCCAGAAGTTCGATAGCTCGGTCGATCGTCGCGAGCCGTTCCAGTTCGTGCTCGGCGCGAAGCAGGTCATCGGCGGCTGGGATCAGGGCGTGGCCACCATGGTGGTCGGCGACAAGGTGAAGCTCACCATCCCGCCTGAGCTCGGTTATGGCCGCGGCGGCTACCCAGGCGTGATCCCGCCCAACGCAACTCTGGTGTTTGAGGTCGAGTTGCTCGGCGTGGGTTGAGGCCGCGGCGGGTTGCCGGCGATTGAGAAGAGACCTCTCGTTCATGCCCGCTCGTGCCGTTATCGTTCATCTCGATGCGGACGCGTTTTTCGTATCCTGCGAGCTGGCGTTGAAGCCCGAGCTACGCGGCACCAGGTGCGCAGTCGGCGGGCGTGAGCGCGGTATCATCGCCTCGGCCAGCTACGAGGCGCGCGCTTGCGGGGTTTATACCCCGATGCCCACCAGCCGCGCGCTCAAGGTATGCCCCGACCTTATCCTGCTGCCTCACACCGACGGACTCTATTCGCAGGTGTCGAAGCGTATGTTTGATCTCTGCGAAACGCTCACACCGCTGGTGCAGCGCAACTCGATCGATGAGGGCTACCTCGATCTCGGGCCCTGCGGCTTGGCGGACGCGGCGGCGGTTGACGCGGCGATGCGCGGTCTGCAGGCGCGGATTTGGGACGAGTTGTCCATCCCGGTCTCCATCGGCATCGCGACCAACAAACTGGTCGCCCAAATCGCGAGTAAGCTGCGCAAACCGCGTGGTTTCGTGGCGGTGGCGCCGGGAACAGAGGCGGCCTTTCTCGCGCCGCTCGACATTGGAAAACTACCGGGGGTGGGCACCAAGACCGAGGCGGCGATCAAGGTCCGGGGCGTGGCGCGGATCGGGGACGTTTTGGCGCGATCCGAGAGCGAACTGGCGGCGATCTTCGGCGACGGGTGGCGCGAGATGGCGGCGATGGCGCGTGGGGAGGATTTCCGGCCGGTGGAGGTGGATCGGGAGGACGCAAAAAGCTACTCGCAACAGGAGACCTTCGGGTCGGATGTCGGCGACTTCGCGGCCATCGAGCGTGTGGTCAAACGCATGATTGACGAATTGCTACCCCAAGTGCGGGCGGACGGGAAACGCGCGCGGACGCTCACGCTCAAAGTGCGTTACGGCGATTTCACCCAGGAGACGGCCGGTCGCAGCCTTTCCCAAGCGAGCGATCTGGAGGGGCCGTTTTACCCGCTGGTCGAACCGCTGCTGCGTAAGGCTTGGACGCGGCGGCGGCCCTTGCGACTGGTTGGAGCGCGGTTCTCGGGCATCGAGAATGGTGCGGGACAGATGGATCTATTCGCCGGCGAGGCAGATGAGAAAAAACGCCGGCTTGCGGCGGTTTTGGACCGCCTTAACGCCGCTGGAGGAGGGGCCGTGCGGGTGAGGCACGGGCACCAGATTTAGGCCGTCCGGGGCTTGGTAGCCGGCGGTTCGCTGCGCCAAGGCAGGCCTGGAGCAACGGCGAGGGCGATGAGAACGAGCTGGCTCGCCGCGAAGGCGATCAGGGCCCAGAAGCCGCGGTCGGTGAAGCCGTAGCTATGAAGCCCGACGCCCAGCAGGTTGGTGCCGAACCAGCTCCAGCTGGTCACAATATTGCCGAACACAGCCAGGGCCATGAGTCCGCGAGGCCCGGCCAGTTTACCCCAGCGCACGTGGAGGATGAGGGCGTTCCAGATTACGATGATCAGCGCGCCGTTTTCCTTTGGGTCCCAGCCCCAAAACCGGCCCCAAGATTGGTCGGCCCAGATGCCGCCTAGGATCGTGCCGACCAGGCTGAAGAGGGTGGCGAAGCAGAGGATGCCGTAGACCATGCGTTCGAGGGCGGCGGCGGTCTCACGGTCAAGCGAGCGGCTGAGGGCGCCGCGCAAAACGTAGAGCGCGGCGAGGAAACCTGCGAGGTAGGTGGCGCTGTAGCCTATCGTGATAACGACTACGTGGGTCGCCAACCAGAAGTTCGAATCGAGCACTGCGCGCATCATTTCTAGGGTATCACCGGTAAGCGAAAGGTGGTGGGCGATGATCAAGCCGGAGAAGCCGATGAGGCCACCGGCGGCGCTAGCCAGGCCGCGCGGGTGGATTTTTTCTAGGACGAGGCAAAGCCCGACCGCGGCCCAAGCGACAAAAAGGGCCGAGGAATAGAGGTTAGTCACGGGCGGGCGTCCCTCCAGCCACATGCGCGTGGCGATGCCGGCGGTCATCAGAATGAAGCCCAGCGCGAGCAGATAGAATGCGGCGAGGCCGAGGGTCTCGGGCCACTTCAACCACGAGGCGAGGGCGAGCAGGAGGGTAGCGACGAAGAGGACCATGCCAGTATAGAAGGGCGCGGCGGCGGAGAAACGGGTCTCCGCATCGACTTTCACCAAGCGGGAGGCGAAGCGTTTCTCGGTCTCTGCGCACAGGAGGCGGACGATGGTGTTGAACTCATCCGTCTTGCCGTCGCGCCAGGCGTAGGCGAGGCCGGAGAAGCTGAGGGCGTGAGCCTCGATCGTGCCGCTTTGAAAAGTATCGAGTAAGACGGCTCCGGTGTTGCGCCAGGCGGTGTCTTCCTTGTTCGCATCCTCCGGAGGGATGGGAAGGAGGTAGGCGTTCTGCGCCATGAAATCGAAGCGCCCCGCAAGGTCCATCAGGCGAGTGGCGGCGGCTTCATCGTGGGGTTGTTTCTGCTGGCGCAAGCGGACGGCGGCGATGCCGACAGGGAGGGTGTTTTGGAAAGAGGTGAGAGCGTCGAGCGGCGCCTCGAGATCGGGCGGCACGAGCGAGGCTTGGAGGCGGACGTAGAGGCCGATGTTATCGCGCAGGCGGATGACCTCGCGTTGGAAACGAGTGCGACGCTGGGCTTCGACGGGGAGGGCGAGCTGGGCCTGACGTTCGAGCTCGGTTAGGCCGGGGGTGAGCTGTTCGTAGGAGAAACGTTTCTGCCCGGCGCCGTCCTCGGCTTTCAGCTGCAACAGTGCCAAGACGTCGGGGTGAAGGATCTCGAATACTGGGTAGGCGTGGGCCTTTTTATCAGCCAGAAGGACGTCGGCGAGCCACTCGTCGGGGGAGAGTTTTCGCCCGTCGTTTAGGCGCACGGTTTGGCGGCCCTGAAACTGGAGCAGGGTGCTGCGCGCGACGGTATCTAGGGGCTTGATGCGGCCACCGACGAGGACGGGCAAGCGGCCGAAGGCAACGGCGTCGGGTTTGCCCACAGGGCCGCGTGGTTCACGCAGAGTGGAGCCGACGTAGAGCAGGCCGAGGGCGAGCAAAAGGAGGGGGAAAAACTTTTTCATCGGGTGGGCGGCGTTCAGGCGGCGGCGCGTTTGCGGGAGAAGCCGAGGAGGTGTGCGCCGAACTGCCAGAGCAGGCCGAGGGTCATGAGCAGGCAACTGATGTAAGGGATGAGCCAAGAGGGGTTATGCACGACCTGGAGAACGGTGGTCTTGTCGTTATTGTCGAAACCAGCCTGATAAAAGGTCAGCCCATCGTAGCGGAGCGGGTTGTTCATGTAGATCAGCACTTCGCGGTCATCGCGGCCGTCTGGCGTAGTCAGACGGACGCGGCTGGAAAAGTTCTTTGGGATCTCGGTGCCAGCGTAGCGGTCGTGGGAAAAATCGATCAGGGTAAGCGCGTAAGGTTTGTAGGCGCGGCGGAAGCGCAGGGCTAGGGTCCACTCACGACCGGCGTAGGAGAAGCGCTGCGGCTCGGTTAGCATGGTCGAGACGAGGTAGGTGCCGAGGCTGCCCTCGGGGCCGAACAGTTCAACTAGAGCGGCGGGAAGATTGCGCTGGTCCTGCTGGTAGGTGATTGGAAGGGGGGTGATGGCGAGGCGAGCGCCGAGGCCCGCGGTGGCGGGGTTATCTACCACGGGGCGGCCGGCGGGGACGTTCTCCTTTAGCATCAATGAAGCGTTTGGATAGTATGCGCGCGGCACGACGCGGAAGGGCAGGGCGGGCACTTGGAGTTCATTGCCTAGGTCGGTAAGAAGCTGCTCGGGAATGGCCGTGACGATATCGGTCGTGGCATTGGTGTCATCGACCACGGCAAGTTCGTTAAAGCGCCAGCTTTCCGAGTAGTTCCGGGTCTGGCCCTCGTCGAGGCGCAGCTGGTATTCCTCCTGAAGCAGGCCGGTCAGAAGTTCGCCTAGGAGCAGCAAGATGAGTCCGCCGTGCACGAGCTGGATGCCGGCTTTTTTCCAGGTCAAAGCGAAGCGTTTCAAGTGGGCGGCGACAAGGTTGATTAGCAGCAGGCCGCCGATGAAATAGCCACCGGGGAAGACCGGCACGGGGAAGCCCTTGAGCTCGTGCAGCACGATGAAGCTGCGAAACCATTTTTCCTGAACCGCCCAGATGCCGAGGTGAACTTGGTCGAGGGTGGCGAACAGCACCAGCAGCGCGGAGAGGGCGAGCAGTCCCACGGTCAGGCGGAGCGAGACAAAAAAACGGACGAATTCAAGATAGAGGGCGCGCATGGTGTCGCCGCGCGGGCGCGGCGGGTTAACGGTGAGAGGGTAAGTTTATGGAGGGCGGCGGCAGGCCGGGTCAGTTGGCGGGGCGCAGGCTTTGCAGGAAGGCGAGGAAGGCGGGTTTTTCCTGGGCGACGACCGCATCGGGGCCGTCGAGTTTGAAGAACCACGTCGCGCCGGCGTGGGGCACCAGAGCACCGAGCACGCGGCGGGCGGGAGGCGAACCGGCGGCAGCCAGTTCGACGTAGTCGAGGTGGAGAGGGCCGACGTCCAGGTGGTTCAGCGCGGCGGTAAGATCGCCTTCGGCAAGGGGTGGGAGCGAGAGCTGGCCGCGCCAGCGGTTCACGTTGGCCAGTGGGCCGCCAACGTCGCCGGGGAAGGCGGTCACGGCCAGCTCGGCGCCCGGGGCGCCGTTTACGCCGGGGATGAGGAAGGTGGCCTTGCGCATGGCTTTTTCGGGACCTGGCTTCCAGTGGGCGGGTGTGGTCCAATTTAGGCCGGGGCCTTCGGCGGTGGTGACGGCGGTATTTCGCATCGCGGCGTCCGCATTTGGAGCTACTGGCGCGGATGCGACCGGGGTGGCGGCGGGTTCCTTTTTAACGGTGTAGGTCTGGATCTCCTCCCGGCGGCAACCGCTTAGGGCAAGCACGGAGAGAGATGCGGACAAGAAGACTGAAAGTGGGCGGCGCATACGACGAAGACGTAAACGTGTCGCCACCAAGCGGCGAAGGGCAACCCATTCCAGTCATCTATCAGCGGGCCCTGAGTAGGCGATAAGACGTCCGCGTGGCGGCTTGTGCCGCGGCGAGGCGTGCGCCAGCTTGCTGGGATGACTCTGCATGCGATGGGGGACACGGCCTACTTGATCACGCTGGCGGGGGCGCTGGATGCGGCCATGCTCGCTCGGGTGCGAGGGTTGGCCGCCGATCTCGCGGCAGACCGACTGGACGGCGTGATCGAGATCGTTCCAGCCTATTCGTCAATCGGGGTGACCTATGAGCCTGAACGGGTGCGGACACCGCGCGGTGAGTTACCTTGGCGTGTGGTGGCGGAGTGGCTGGAGCGGCATCTGGCGGGCGAGGGCCCGACGGCGTCGCGCAAGGTCCGGGCGGCGCGTGCGCACGTCGTGCCGGTGTGCTACGGCGGTGAGCATGGTCCGGATCTTGAGCACGTGGCAAAGACGGCCAAGTTATCCGTCGACGAGGTGGTCAATCTCCATGCCGGGGCGAACTATGTGGTGGCGGCGATCGGGTTCGCGCCAGGTTTTCCTTACTTATTCGGATTACCCGCGGCGCTGGCGACGCCCCGCCGGGCGACGCCGCGCTTGCGGGTGCCAGTGGGCAGCGTGGGGATAGGCGGGGCGCAGACCGGTATTTATCCACGCGATACTCCGGGCGGTTGGCAATTGATCGGGCGAACTAGTCTGGAGTTGTTTAATCCTGGTTTCGAACCGCCGACACGGTTGGCGGCGGGTGACGAGGTTAAGTTCAAGGTGGTGGATAAATTAGCCTCTCCGGCGGTGGTGATCTCAAAGGCTAGGGCTGTCAGTTCGCGGGAGCCGGAGCTGGGGCGGTATTGCGAGGTGGTGAAGGCTGGCCTGCTGACCACGGTGCAAGATCTGGGTCGGCGGGGCTTCGCGGCGGTGGGCATTGCGTCGGGTGGAGCTCTCGACCCTTGGGCGGCGGCGGTGGGGAACCTAGCGGTGGGTAATCCCCCTGGCGCGGCGGTGTTGGAGTGCACCTATGTGGGGCCGGTGCTGCGTTTCCCTCAGGCCGCGACGGTGGCTCTAGTCGGGGCCGAGGTCGAGGGCCTAGCGGCGGGCCGGCCGATCCGGCTGG
>RGVP01000106.1 GCA_010027235.1 bacterium | reverse complement strand
CGGCCCGGCATATGTTTGGGTTGAACTCGGTGATTTTTCGGCCTCATAACGTGTACGGTGAGCGGCAGAATACTTCCGATCGCTATCGCAACGTGATCGGCATCTTCATGCAGCAGATGCTCACAGGCCGGCCGATGAGCGTCTTTGGCGACGGTCTTCAGACCCGCGCTTTTTCGCACGTGGACGACGTCGCGCCGCTGATCGCAAAGGCGCCGCTGATCCCGGCCGCCTACAACCAGACATTCAACGTTGGCGCCGACACGCCCCACTCGGTGCTTGATCTGGCGCATGTGGTGGCGGAGGCCTTCGGTGGTGAGCCGCGAGTCGAGCATCTGCCACCGCGCAAGGAAGTCGTTCACGCCTTCTCCGACCATACAAAGATGCGGGAGGTGTTCGAGCCGGGGCCGTGCGTGGAACTGCGCGACGGAATCCGTCGGATGGCGGAATGGACCAGGCGGCAGCCGCTATTGCCGCCGACGCGGTTCGACAACATCGAGGTTACGAAGAACCTGCCGCCAAGCTGGCAGAGTTGATCGGGCTGATGGACCAACTGCCCACCGTGAGCGCCTGCCTGCTGACGTACAAGCGGGCGGCCGTCTTGCCCCGCACGATCGGGGATCTGCTCGCGCAGTCATTCACCGACTTCGAGCTCGTCATCAGTGACGATTGTTCACCGGACAACACGAGGGAGATCGGCGAGGCCTTCGCTGCCAAGGATCCGCGAGTGCGCTACTGCCGCAATGAGCGGAATCTCCGCTATGCGGGCAATCAGAATGCAGCCGTAGAGCGGGCGCGGGGCAAGTATGTTGCGTTTCTCCACGACGGCGACCGCTACTCACCGCAACTCCTCGAGCGGTGGGTCGCCGCGATGGAGTCATGCCCGAAAGCCGCATTGGTGTTCAACGCCGTCAACGTCCTTGATCGCGAGGGCAACGTCTCAGGCGGGTATGACCATGGCTACAACCCGTGCAATCCGGGGCTCGAGTTCTATGACCACATGCTCACGAGCATCCACTCGCCGATCTTTGGGATCGTGATGGCACGGCGGGATGCATTACTCGCCGCCGGGCCATTCGACTTGACGCTGCCGGTGTTGGCGGATATCGACATGTGGTTTCGGCTGTTGAGCCAAGGCGACGTGGCCTACGTCCCGGAGCGGCTCTACTCCATATACCCGCGTGAGGCAGACCACCCAAATGCACGGGTGAACTGGGCGATTCGTGACGAGTTGACTCGAATCTACCGTGCGGCCTGCGATCGGCGGTATGAGCGGGGCAGTCCGGAGTGGCAGCGCGCCCGCCGCACGTTGGATCGCGCGCTGCTCAAGGCTGACTCCCGCGACATGGCCGTGTCGGTCGCGAAGCTCCGCTGGGGCACGGCCGCGGCAGGAATCCCGCACCTGTTCCGTCGGCACGCGCTCGGCCGATGACGACGGGCCCAGACGACGTGAATGCCACGACCCGCAATGAGGGCGAAGCCCCGATCCAGGGCACGATGCTGGGCCGGCTGCTCGGCGGCTCGGCGGTGTCGCTTCTCGGGTTCGTGGTCACGGTCCTCCAGGCTCTCCTGCTGGTGCCGCTCCTGCTCTCGGTTTGGACGGCGGAGACCTTTGCCGTCTGGGTGACCGCGCTGGGCATCCATGCGTTTCTGATCAGCTGTGACGTCGGGTTCCACGCGTTCCTCGGGGTGGAGATCATCCTCAAGGGTCTCGGCCAGCGGGCGGAGGTCAGAAAACTGTTTTCGGTCGCGCTCCGGGCGTGGGTGGTGCTGTCCGCGGGGCAGCTCCTGGTGGTGGGCCTGATGCGGTATGCCGGGGAATACATCCCTGGCGTCAAAGCCGACACGGTACAGCTCCTGAAAGACACGAGTGGTCCGCTCGCCGTGCTGGTCTGCCAGTGGATCCTGGTCGGCTCATTGCTCAGTCTCGTGTGCCGGGTGCTGCTCGCCGGCGGGCAGACCGTGTTGTTTCAATGGTTCGGCGTGCTGCATCGGACGCTGCTGTTCCTGGCCACGATCATCCCGGCCTGGGCCGGGCTCGGGGCTTTCGGCGTGGCGGTGGCATACGCAGGCATCGCCTCCGTCTCAGGGCTCCTTACCACCGTGTATGTCTTTCGGCGTTATCCGGGGCTCGTGCCGCGGTGGGCCGACGGCACCTGGCATGAGGCCTGGTCGCTCTTTCGCCGGTCCACTGGTCTCACGCTCTCGAACGTTCTCGAGCAGTCCACGGTGGGTGGGCTGACCGCCTTCGTCGCGGGGGCCTTTCATGAGCTGCAGGTGGCGGTGTTTTCGACGCTCCGATCGCTTGCGAACTTCATCACGCAGGCATCCGGCGTCGTGCTCAATCCAGCCGTGCCGGAGCTCGGCCGCTCGGCGGCACCACCGACCATTCACAAAGCTGTATTGATCATCGAATCCGCGTTTGTCATCGCCACGGCGCCCTTGGCGATGGGGCTGTCGTTCATCTCCCCTTGGGTGGCGGCGCTTTACTCGGCCTGGACGCGTCACGAGCTGCCCTTCGACGCAAGGCTTTTCATCGGTCTGGCCGCCGCCGTACTGGCTCGCCAGGTCGCAACCCCCTTCCAGTACTTCCTGCTCGCCACGAATCGCGTGCAGCCGCAGCTGATGGCCTCGGCGATCCGCGTCGGGGTGCTCTTCGGGCTCCTTCCCGTCGCGATCAAGGGGTTCGGTTTTCCCGGAGTGGGGGCGGCAATCGCGGCGGCGGAGGTGTCGGGGCTGGTCTACCTGGCGAGTGTCACGGTGCGGCTGTTTCCGGAGTATGGGGGCCAACTGCCGCTGCGGGGCGTTTGGCTGGCAAGTGGCCACGTCGCCGTCACGGTGGCCACGCTGACGGCAGTCCTGGGGTTGGGAACGCTGCGATGGCCCTGTCTCGTCGGAGCCGCCATGGCTCACGGCGCTCTCTTGATCGCCCAGGTTCGCAGCCTTCCGCCGAAACTGATCGCTCGGGCGGCGCAGGCCGTGGGATTGGGGGCATGGCCATTGTGGCCGGGCATTCGCCGTGCCTGACCTGCTTTACATCGGTGATCTGGGCCCCGGCACCACTTCCCGAATGCGATGCGAGGCGCTCAAGGAACTCGGCTATCGAGTCACCGAGTTTGCCACGGATGTGCGCCAGCCGAGCGTCGTCCTGCGCTACGCCGACAAGTTCGCCCGTCGCCTTCGCGTTCCGATCGATCATGCAGGCGTCAACCGGATGTTGCTCGCTCTTCCAGAGATTCCGGCCATTCTCTGGATCGACAAGGGCAATACGGTGCTCCCCTCGACGTTACGGACCGTTCGGAAGCGGGCACCCGGGGTGCGGATCATCGGCTACAGTCCCGATGACATGCTGCAGTGGCACTGCAGCTCCTTCTACTTTCTGCGAGGGTTGCCGTCCTACGACGCGTTCATCACCACGAAGTCGTTCGGGGTGGCGGAGTTGAAGCGCGCGGGTTGCCCTGCAGTATTGTTCAGCGAAAACGCCTATGACCCCGTGACGCATGTGCCCGTGCGCCGCCCTGACGGCGGCCCAATCGAGCAGACGATCGGCGTCGGCTTCATCGGCCACCATGAGCGAGCCCGATGTCGATCGATCGCCCGGCTCTGCGACGCCGGAGTCCCAGTCACGGTCACCGGGCCCGGCTGGAATCGGCATCGTCGCCGCCTGCCGGCGAATGCCACGATCCTCCCGCCCGTCTATGGCCCCGAGTACGCAGCCCGCATCTCGGCCACGGTCGTCAACCTCGGTTTTCTACGGAAGATGAACCGGGATCTCCAGACGCAACGCACGGTCGAGGTGCCCGCGTGTGCGGCCCTGCTCCTTGCGGAACGCACGGCGGAGCAGCAGGTTCTGTTCGCAGAGGGCGTGGAGGCAGACTATTTCGGGGACGATGACGAGCTGATCGCGAAGGCCCGTCATTACCTCGCGCACCCTGCGGAAGCGCGTGAGATCGGGAAAGCTGGCCACCGACGGTGTTTGGTGGGAAGATACAGTTATCGGGAGCGAATAGCCGATGCGATCCAGCAAGTGGGCCTGCCTCGGGGCGGTTGACTGAACATGGGGATTGTTTTTCTCATCCTCGGTCTGGCGTGCTTCATCCCGCTCTTATGGAGCATGGGCCGCCAGATCTTTCGAAGCCCCGAAGCCATTTCCACACCCGCTTGGCTGCTGGCGACGAACGCCGTCTTTATCCTCGCCGGTCCAGTGATCGCCTTCATTGGCTTTGGTGAGGATCTGACGGGTTCTCCCCGCGGCGCGGCCACGGTTGTTGCGGTGCTGCTTGGCTACTCCGTCTTCATGGCGATCGGCTACACGGCCGCCGCAAGGTTTGTCGCCGCCACGAACCTTGCCTCCGGAAAACCGGTTTCCGCCGTCGCCATTTTGCGACAGGCAGCCGAGGTGGTCCGCCCGCGCGAGGTGTTTTTCTGGGCCTGGATCGTTCTGACGATTCAGGTCGTTTCCTTTTCGCTCTACAGCCTAGGCCTGACGGGTGGCAACATGGCCTATGACTACAAGTTGCGGGTGCCGTACCCGGTGCTTGTGGCCTACATGCTGTTTGGGCAGGCCACGCTTGGTTTGGCTGCCTTGTTGGCAAGGATTGCCTTTGGGGAATACTCGCTGGGTGTGCGACTCATTGCGGGAGGGCTCCTCCTCGTCGAGTACGGCTTGACAGTTTTAAGCGGGCGCCGAGAACTCATCTGGCTCACCGTTGCGGTCACCTTTGGGATCATCTGGTCGGGCAGGAGACGATGGGTTGCCGCGATGCCGTTTGCCATCGCCATCGTGTATGTGGTCCTCTTCGTGTTCGCTCCGGTGTTTCTGCGGGCCCGGGTGATCTACTCCGGGGGTAACGCCCCGAGTGTCATGGAGGCCTACGCCATCGCGCTTGGTGAACGCGCTGACGACGTCGTCGGCAAGGCCGACTTCGAGGCCCAGAAGAACAGCTCATGGAGATTTCGGACGTATGCGTTTTGGGAACAGTACTACGAAGACAAGGGCCCTGCGTTTACCGAGGGCAAGATCCTCATGCAATCGGGGCTCGTCGTACTCCCGCGGGCGATCTTTGGTCTGTCGAAGTTTGCACTCGGGATCGTCGACGAGAATCTGCTCGAGACGAAGTACGACATCTGTAACAACGTCAGTCTCGAGTCGTATGTCGATCTCGGATTTCTCGGTCCGGCTGTTTACGGATTGCTTTTTGGCGTTGTGTTTGCCTCTGCAGACAGCCTGATGGTGTTCGGTGGCAGTCGATATCGGATGATGGCAGTGCTCGCGGCCGGGGTAATTCTGCGGCAGCTCCTCGGGCCCGAGGCCAACCCCATCGCATACCTCTCGGAGCTTCGGTCTTGTCTGATCTTCGCCCTGCTTGCCGGCTTGTTCGCGATTTTTCTTGGTCGAAAGTCGCTGAGGGCTGGCAAGCCAACGGGTCAGACTCGTTTCGCGCCGGGAGGAGCGAGCTTGACGGGCCCGGCAACGAGCGTTGGGCCGATGATTCCAGCGGGGCTCGGCCGGGCTGGGTGAACTGGTGCAGCCCGGGCTAACCAGCGCGCCACTTGCGAAGTTTGCGGGCCACCTTGTCGCGCAAGTCCTGCAATCGTTGTGCGGGGTGGCTCGTGCCGCGGGCTTGCGACAACACACGCGTGCGGGCATCGAACTGGAGAAACTCGATGACCTCGCGCAGGTCCTCCCGCTGCTGATCCTCGTGGTATTCCCGCAACACAAAGTCGCGGCCTGCCTGGCCAAGTCGGTCGGCGGCGTCGGGATTGTCGAGCAGATGCTCGACCGCGGCTCGCGCCTCGGGCCTCGTGCTCACGCGGAGGCCGGTTCCGTAGGGGTTGGAAAACGCGTAGACCATATCGTTGCCCGACACCACCGGCCGGCCCATTGCGTGAGCATCGAGCACGGAGCCCGGGCCGCACTCATTTCCCAGACTGACGACCACGACCCGGGCCGAACTGATTTCCTCAAGCATGCCTGCCAGCGGCAGGGACGCGACGGTCATGCGGTTGGCTGGGAGGATAAGGTCGGCAGTCAGGTGGCGCGGGAGGGGATGTTCGATCGTGCCGTACTTCGGGCCAAAAAGCGACCACGTCAATCGCGGGCGATCCCGCAAGGTGTCGGCCATCGCCTCGCACCAGGTTCGCAGGCCCTTTTTGTTCCAGGAGCCGACCCAGGCCACCTTTTCCTCGACCGGCCGGGGCGTCACCTTTCCGTGGAACTCGCTCCAGGGAACCGCGTTTCGCACAAGCACGAACTTGCCCCTCAGGGCGGGATACCGTGCCGCGTAGTCGGCCAGGTGGCCAAGCCCCATGAAGGCGTAGGCGTCCACCCACTTTTGTTGCGCGAAGGCCTTGCGGTCGGCTCCGACATCGATGTTCTGCCCGATATGGACGATCCGGGCGTCGGGGAAGGTCTCCCGGAAGAACTGGGCCGCATGGTAGGCGCCCTCCAAGAAGACGACGTCGGGGCGTCGCACCTCACCACTGCGGATGGCCGCAATTTGCTCGTCGCGGGAGCGGGCTCCGACAAACTCCACGTCCCGTTCCACGACCGATGTCGGACCAGCGCCAATGACCTGCACCCGATGCCCAAGTGCCACAAGATGAGCGGCGTGCCAGAGCATCTGCATCTCCGTGCCGCCGACGCCCGCTTGGGCCACCGTGGCATACGTAAGGCCGTCCTCGAAGGCCGGTTGCCAACCTCGCCAGAGAAGGATGGATAACGCCATTGGTCGTGTCCTGCGCGAAGAACCAATCCTCTATCAACCAAATCATGCAAGAGTATTTGATCTGCAGCGTCGCTGCTACCCAGACCCGTCGAGGACGGTCATCGCTCAAGGCGGCTTCGTGACGGTACTGACGGTTCGGTGTCTGGCTCCCGAAATCTGCCGGCCGCGGGCTACGTTAATCCCATGATGCTTCACCGCGAATAGCTGAAACTCCACAAGGTGAATGTTCTCATCGTCGCCGATCGGTTTTTCCCCAGCGACCCAGGCGGGCTGGCGCGAGTGGCATGGGATGCCGCAAAAGCGTTGGCGCGAAGGGGGCATACCATCGCGTTTGTGGCAGCAGAATCGGGCCCGGGGGCCACACCGCCGGCGACGAGCACAGTTGAAGGAGTCACGGTGCACCGTTTCGTGCGCCCGGTGTATCCGGCGTGGCATCCGCAGCGCGCCAGTGTGCCAATCAAGCTCTATGCTCAGGCTGTGAAGCGAGCGTTAGTGGGATCCCATTTCGACGCAGTGCACTTCCACAGCATCTTCACGGGAATGGCCGTGCTGCAAGCCATCGGTGGAGAGGCGAAGCGGCCACGCCTCGTGTACACAATCCATTCGCCGGTCGCCCAGGAACAGCATCTCACGTGGTCGCGGCAGGGCTTGATCGGAGTGTTTAACAGCTGGATCGGGATGCCGATTGTCCGCCGCATGGAGCAGCAGTTGATCGCGGCGGCGGACGTCGTGCATGTATTGTCGGAGTTCACTACGGCTCAACTCCGCTCCGAGCATCCACGGCTCTCAAAGCGATATCGTGTCATTCCGCATTTCGTTTATGGAGACTGGCGGCGAATACTATCCCGGGAAGAGGCACGCCGCCGGCTGGGTTGGCAGCCGGCGACCCCTAGCCTTTTCACGGTTCGCCAACTGCGGTATCGGTATGGGATCGAAGACGCCGTGGCTGCCGTCGCCCCGCTTGCCAGGGAAGGGCGGTGCACCCTGCACATCGCAGGCGATGGCCCCGACCGCGACAAACTCCAAAGCCAGATCGATTCGCTTGGCTGCCGTGAGAGCGTCCAGCTGCTCGGGCGGATTTCGGACGACACGCTGCGCCTCGCCTATCAGGCCGCCGACCTGTTTCTTCTGCCGACGCGGCATCTCGAGTGCTTTGGTCTGATCAGTCTGGAAGCAATGAGCCACGGCTTACCCGTGCTCGGCACGACCGTCGGCGCGATTCCAGAGGTCATCGCCCCGATTCTTCCTGACTTCCTCGTGCCGCCCCAAAATCCCGGAGAGTTGCGGCAAAAACTTGAGGCTTTTCTCGCCGGCCGCCTTCCCCCGGGCAGTGCGGGGGAAATATCCGCGTACGTGTACGGCAAGTACGGGGAGGGGGCGATCATGAATCAATACGAACAGATGTACGCGGATGGCACCTGCCGCTAAAGGCCGTCGGGTCGAGGCTCCGAGTCAACCCAAGCGGCCTCTCAGGATCATCCTGGTCAGCACGGCCGTCCTGCCCTGTGTGGGCGGCCCTTTTGAGTCCGTCGCCGGCTTAGCACGGGGCTTGGCAGCCGGCGGATCCACCGACGTCACAGTTCTCGCGTGTACGAACAATGCCGACGGTTGGGCTCAGCACCGAAGCGTGTGGGGTGAGTCACGGCTGGTCGTCTATGACGGGCCAGTCCGCGACCGTCTCCAAAGCGCAAGTTCCTACCTGTTGGATCGACTGACTGATCGGAGTGTCGATGTGGTCCACGCGAGTGGACTGTGGGACGAAACAACCCTGCTCGCGCGGGTGGCCTTGATGCGCAGCAATACACCCCTGGTGTGGAGCATTCGTGGCATGCTCGAACCATGGGCCTTGCGGCACCACGGGTTCCGCAAGCGGCTTGCCTGGATGGCCGGCCAGAGGCGTGCGCTTGCCGCGGCCGATGTCGTCCACGCCACCGCCCCATCAGAGGCTGTGTCGTGCCGTCAAGCCGGCCTGAGGCAGCCGGTAGCCGTGATCGCCAACGGCATTGAACTCACGGCCACGTGCGCGACGCAGCCAGCAGGCCGAAATGACCAACTTCGGCGGTGTGTGTATCTGGGCCGATTACATCCCAAGAAGGGGTTGCCCAACCTGATCCACGCGTGGGCG
>RGVP01000105.1 GCA_010027235.1 bacterium | reverse complement strand
CACCCCCTCCACGTCGGGCTCGCCCGCCGGCTCCACAACTACCCCCGTCGCGCCCATTGCCCCCAACACCCCGCTCACCGCGCTCTCGCTCGCGGCCATCCTCGCCACCGCCTACTTCGGCGGCTTGATCCTCAACCTCATGCCGTGCGTGTTCCCGGTCCTGGGCTTAAAAGTCCTGGGCTTTGTCCAACAAGCTGGCTCGGACCGTAAAAAAGTCACCGCCCACGGCCTGGTGTTCACCAGCGGAGTGTTGCTCTCCTTCTGGACCCTCGCCGCCGGCCTGGCCGTGCTCCGCGCCGGCGGTCAACAACTCGGCTGGGGCTTCCAGCTCCAGGAACCCGCCTTCGTGTTCGCACTCGCCGCCGTGCTCCTCGCTTTCGCGCTGAATATGTCCGGCGCGTTTGAATTCGCCCTCGGCGCGACCGCCGTCGGCGGCGATCTGCAACAAAAGCAGGGTCTCGGCGGCTCCTTTTTCACGGGCGTGCTCGCCACCGTGGTCGCGACCCCGTGCAGCGCGCCCTTCCTCGCCCCCGCGCTTGGCGCCGCCCTCGCCCTGCCGACTGCGATGGGCTTTGTGGTCTTCACCGCCATCGGCCTCGGCCTGTCCACGCCCTACCTCGTGTTGGCTGCCTACCCCGCCGCCGTCCGCGCCCTGCCTCGGCCAGGCGCGTGGATGGAGGCGTTTAAACAGGGCATGGCCTTCCTGCTCTACGGCACCGTCGGGCTGATGGTTTGGATCCTCGCCGGCCAGCTCTCACCCGAGCGTCTCTTGTCCGCGCTACTCGCCCTCACCGGTCTAGCCTTCGCCCTTTGGCTTTACGGACGCGCCACGCTGCCCGGCGCGCGCCGGACCACGGGCAACCGCATCGCCTTCGGCCTGTCGTTCGGCCTCATCGCCGCCGCCCTCGCCTACGGTTGGCCGCGCCCGGACGCGCCGGACGAGATCGTCTGGGAGCCGTGGAGCGCCGCGCGCGTCGCCGCCCTGCAAAAGGAGGGACGCCCCATCTACGTCGATTTCACCGCCCGCTGGTGTTTCACCTGCCAGACCAACAAAAAAACCGTCTTTCACGGCCCGGGCTCCGGCGAAGTGCTTAAGGCCTTCCGTGAGCGCAAGGTCGCAACCCTACGCGGCGACTGGACCAACCGCGATCCCCTGATCACCGCCGAGCTGGCCCGCTGGCACCGCGCCGCCGTGCCCTTTAATCTCGTCTATCTCCCCGGTCAGGCCGAACCCCGCCCGTTGCCCGAATTGCTCACCCCGAGCGCCGTGCTGGACGCCCTCAAGCCCTGAGGCGGATTCAGGCCATTGTCGTCGGCGCCTCAAGGCGCGCTGACGGCACGTTGCAGTGGGTGCTAAAACTCCGCCCGCTTGACTGCGCCGAGGCGGCGGTCTTCACGGCCGGCGCAGTCGCGCAGGGTGACGCCTTCGACGTTTTTGAAAACGAACTCGGCCCCGCCGTCGCGCCGTCCGCCCGCCA
Source organism: bacterium (assembly GCA_010027235.1). Lineage (GTDB taxonomy): Bacteria > Verrucomicrobiota > Verrucomicrobiia > Opitutales > Opitutaceae > IMCC26134_A. The sequence continues at coordinate 7,462 of RGVP01000105.1, read as the reverse complement.
CGGCTTCAAACACCAACCCGGAGGCACTCTCTGCCACGACCGCCGGCCGCACATCGGGCCTCAGGGTCTCAAAACGCACATCCTCCACGCGCAGGCCCTTGACGTGGCGAATATAGAGTCCGTGCGCCGAGGTGATCCCGAACATCGAGGGTTCGGGGTAGGCGAGTTCGTTTTCCGGCATCTCTCGCGCCGCTTGCTCGGCCGTGCCCCCTCCGGCGGCGACGATGCGAATGTGGCTGAGGCTGACGTCTTCGATCTCATGCTCGGGCAGCCCGGCTAGGATGGAGGCGTAGTTCGGGTCGGCGTCGTAGACGGTGATGTTGCTTAGGCGGATGCGACGCATGCCGCCAATGGTAGCGCCCTCGGGACCGCGCAAACGCCGTCCCACTCGCAGGAAAATCGGCGCAGTGGTGATCTCGCGCATGGTTAGGTTAGAGATGTTCACATCCTCAAGCACCCCGCCGTCCACCGTCTCGAGCGCGATGCCGCGACAGCGTTCGAAGACGCAGTTGTTAATCGTGATGTTGCGGAAACCGCCGTTGGACTCGGTGCCAAACTTGATCCGCCCGGTCACGCGGTCGCGGTCGGGCGCGAACTCCTGGGTGCGTCCGCGCGTGCCATCGAGCAACGTGCCGGGGTCAAAGCCACTAACCTGACAGCCAGTAATAACGACGTTCTCAGTAGGCCGGGCGAAACCGAGCGCAAATGAACTCTTGAGCACAATGGCGTCGTCATTGGGCGTGTTGACCGCGCAGTTGGCGATCCGCACGTGGCGGCAGGCATCGATGTCGAAGCCGTCGCGCTGGGTTTCGACCGTGACGTTGTCGATCAGGAGATTGTCCACTCCGGTGGCGAGAAGGGCGAAGTGGCCGCCGTTGAGGACGGTGAAGTCTCGCAGCACGACGTTGCGGCAGAGTTTAAGCGCAAGGGCCTTGTTGCCCTCGCCGATCATGGCTGCGAACTCATCGCGCCCCTTCGCCTTGCCCTCCGGATCGACCGCCCGGGCGGCGTCAGCAGCGTCCTTGAGCGTGGTCGGGGTGTCGCCGGGTTTCTCCACCCGGCGCGGGCCGGGGCCGCGTCGGGTCAGGCCGGCGCCGTCGATGCGGCCGGGACCGGTGATGCTGATGTTTTCCAGATTTTCTCCCCAGAGCAGACTATTGCGCCAGTGGCTGTGCCCGAAATCCTGATACATATCCCACAAATTAGGCTCTGGGTTGTCATAGGCGCCAAAGCCCGGCGCGGGCGTAGCCGCGCGCAGGACCGAGCCCGCCTCGAGCCGCAAAGCCACTTGGCTGCGCAGACGAAGGGAAAAGGAAAGGTAGACGCCCGCAGGCAGCACCACCGTGCCGCCACCCTCGGCCGCCGCGGCGTCGAGCGCGCGCTGGATGGCGGCGGTGTCGAGCGTCCGGCCGTCTCCTGCCGCGCCGAGTGCCCGCACATCATGCTCGCGCGCCCCCGCCATGCTGAGGGTGATCACGTAGCCGAAAAGGAAACGGACGAGAAGGATCGTCAATGTGGGACGCGCGGACACGACGTGGGAGAAAGCGCAGGGATAGGGCATGTAACAAAACCTAACCGCGGATCCCTGTCCGCCAAGCCCGGCGGCTTCGGACGGTTCGATCCGCATGTCTGCGGATTTTTTCCCAAAAAAAACGTTTAAGCCTTCCGCCCGCCGTGCGCCAAGGTTTCGCTCTCCAAGCCGACCCAACGCGATTACCACCCATGCCCAACGCGAAAAAGCCGAGCCGTCCGCGCGCTATCCCCATCAAGGCCCCTTCTGCTGCCCGCAACCGCGCCCCCCGCAACCGCCCAGTGGAGGACGACCGTATCCCGAAAAAAACCTATGATCTGCACACTGCTCGCCTGCGCGAACGCTTGGTCGATCTCCAAGTCGAGCTAAAGGAGCAGCCCTACCGCGTCCTTCTGATCGTGGCAGGCGTCGCCGGCGCCGGCCGTGGTGATGTGTTGAACACCCTTGGCGGCTGGCTCGACCCGCGCGGGGTCGAGACCTTTTCCTTCACGGCCCCCACTGACGACGAACGCACCCGCCCCTTTCTGTGGCGCTTCTGGCGCAGCCTTCCCGCCAAAGGCAAAATTGGTGTTTACGCCGGTTCGTGGTATACCGAAACCCTCGCCGAGGAGGCCCGCAGTCAAAAGGACCTCGTCGCGCTCGACGCCGACCTTGAACGCATCCGGCGCTTTGAAAAAGCCCTGGTGGACGACGATACTCTGGTGGTGAAAATCTGGCTCAACCTCGACAAGGAGACTCAGCGCCAGCGCTTCAAGGCCCTCGCAGCCGACCCGAATACCGCCTGGCGGGTGACCGAGGACGACTGGCGCCACCATCGCATCTACGACCGGCTCGAGCGCACTGCCGTGCACATCCTAGGCGCCACCCACCGCCCCTACGCACCCTGGACCGTGGTCGACGCCAAGGACGAGCGCGCCCGCAACCTCGCCGTCGGCGAACTTCTCCTCGACCAGTTCGCCGCCCACCGCCGACGCCTTGCCCGGTTGGCCCACAGTAGGAAACCCGGCCGCCCCGTAGCCGCGCCAGTTTCCCTACGGCCCACCGGCCTGCGCCGCCTACTCGCCCTGCCCCTCGAACAGACGCTCACCGCCGAAGCCTATGAGGAAAAACGCGACAAATGGCTGGGCCGGCTCAACGCCGCCGTGCGCGCCGCCAAGCTCGCCGGACGGGCCATCACCTTCGTGTTTGAAGGCTGGGACGCCGCCGGCAAGGGCGGCGCGATCCGCCGCCTCACCAGCGCCATCGACGTGCGCGACTACCGCGTCTACGCCGTGGCGAAGCCCACCGAGGAGGAATACGCCCACCACTACCTCTGGCGTTTCTGGCGCCACCTGCCCCGCGACGGCCAAGTCGCCATCTTCGACCGCAGCTGGTATGGCCGCATCCTGGTCGAGCGCATCGAAGGCTTTTGCCGCCCCGACGAGTGGCGCCGCGCCTTCCAGGAGTTGAAGGATTTCGAGCGCGAACTCACCGACCACGGCCAGATCGTGATCAAGTTCTGGCTGCACATCAGCCGCGAAGAACAGCTCGCCCGCTTTCGCGCCCGCGAGGAAACCAACTTTAAGAAGCACAAAATCAACGAGGAGGACTGGCGCAACCGCCGCAAATGGAACGGCTACGAGATCGCGGTCGGCGACATGCTCGCCCTCACCGACGCCCCCGCCGCCCGCTGGCACCTCATCCCCGCCAACGATAAACGCTACGCCCGCCTGCACATCCTCCGCACCGCCTGCCGCGCCATCCAGTCAGCGCTCGAAACCCCCTAAACGCGCTTACGGCCATTCGCTCCTTAGGGTTTGTTGGCTGGTTTTTTAATCGTATCTCATTGGATAATAAATGATTGACATATAATTTACTTCTGCGGTTAGTGATTTTACTACCCGTTTTTTCACCTCAAAGTCACGCGGACAGTTTGCAGTCCGTGGCAAGCCATCTGCTTACTTGGGGCATGAAGTGTCTATCCAAGGCCCCTCGCCACAGCGAAAGGGCCGCCACCCGAACGGACGGTTTTACCCTCATCGAGTTGCTTACGGTTATAGCGATCATCGGCATACTGGCTGCGATCATCATTCCAACGGTGAGTAAAGTTAGGGAGACGGCGCGATTTTCAAAAGGGCAGGCCAACATTCGCGAGATTGCTCGTGGAGCTCTGATGTTTGCCAATGATAATAAAGGTTATATCCCACATGATGGCGGAGCCAGTGTGACGGCTTCCAACGTGGATAAGGATTCTTTTGCCCCCAAAGGAATCGCCGGCCCCTGGTGGAACGAAATTCCCCCCTACATGGGGCTGCAAACCTTGGCTTACATGAACGCGAACCGGATACCCCTGCCGACGTTTCGGGACAATCATCCGTTCATCTGCCCCAACGCCTCGGTGAACTCTACCAGCACGGCGCCCGCTTGGCTCTGCTACGCCCCGGCCTTTCCGCTGAGTCAAAACGGAAAATTGGCCAATATCAGTCTCGCGTCCAACAACGCCTCCCGGACGGTTCTTTTCGCCGAAACAACCAACCACGCGCCGGGACAGACGGGAAGTTTCGGCACCTCAAATCCCAGTTACATGGGCGCCCAAACGGCTACCTCGAGCGGCTCCCGATGGGGTGGTAAGTGTTTGGTAAGTTTCTTTGACGGAAGCGTTAAGAGCTTCACGCAAACCCAGCTGCTCACTCAAGGCGGCGACCTTAAAGGCACCAAAGGCGGCCCCATCTGGGACCCCCGCTAGAATCATTATTTTCCGCAACGTCCTCACTCATCGTCCCCCCCCATATGAAAACACGCACCCGCTCCGCTCTGAAATTCGCGACTGCGACCGCCATTCTACTTGGCGCTATCCACTCCCTTACTGCCCAAGTCTCCTACGTTTCTGGCACCTACACGCAAAACTTCGACAGCTTGGCCACCGCTGCCACCATCAAAGCTGACGCCTTTGACTTTGCCGATAACGTCACCCTCCCCGGTTGGTATGCAGAATCATTGACCACCAACTACACTGGGGCGGCCGCCACTTTCACTTTGGCAACCACCGTGGCCGTCAGCACACGAGCAGATAAATACAGTATCTCGGATAACTCAACTAATGCCGGTGACTTATACAGCTCGGGCACCTTGAATAGCACGGATCGTGCGCTTGGCTCGGTTGGATCATCCAGTATTGATTATTTCTACGGCGTGCGGATCACCAACAACACCGGTTCGCCCCTCAAAAACTTTACCGTCACCTACGACGGCGAACAGTGGCGTCGCGGTGGAAACACAACCGAGCGGGCTGAAACCCTGAACGTGGCTTACCGCATCGGCGGCACGGCCCTCGATAACTCCGGCACTTGGATTCTCATTCCTGAGCTGGCTTTTACATCGCCAAATATCACTCCGACGGGCCCCGGTGTCGCCGCCGGCTTGGACGGAAATGCAGCCGCAAACCGCGTCGCCGGCATCACGAAGAAAGTCACCGCCGCGATCGCGAACGGCGAGTCGGTCTGGATCGTCTTCGCTGACGCCGACGACGTAGGCAGCGACCACGCGATGGCGGTGGATAATTTTTCCTTCACCGCCGAGGTAAACACCGGGTCTAATGTGTCGGTTGGAGCGGGGTCCACTTTCACCGCCACCGATTTAGCCGGAGCGCCTTTCACGGCCATAGACACTGCGGTGTTTAGCGGCTCCGGCCGCACGATCACTCTTAGCAACTCGGCGGGATCGGTTGCCGCCGCCGCTCTCAAATTCAGCAGCAGCGGTTTCACCTTGGCCGGGAACTCTGCGGCACCGCTGACGCTAAATGGCACCGTAACGGTAGATACCTCCGTAACTGCGGAAATTTCTGGAGTGATCGCTGGATCCTTCGGCTTTGATCAAAAGGGTCTGGGCTCAATCACTCTCTCGGGAGCCAATACTTTTGTCGGACCCGTGGGTATTGAGGGTCGGGTTATCGTCACGAACGACGCAGCGCTCGGTGACGCCGCCAACGACATCGCGTTTGCCGGCTCGTCCGGTGTCCTTGCGGTTCCGGCCGGCTTCACGCTTGGCTCCGGGCGTTCCGTAGGAGGCTCCGGCACCTTGGAAACCTCTGCTGCCGGTTCTGTTTCCATCGCCGGGCCTTTGTCCGCCACTGCGTTGACCATCAATACTGCGGATACACTCAACCTCACCGGGTCGAGCAAAACGGTCGGTAGTTTGACCTTCGCCAACGCGGCGGCTTTGAACATTACCGGGGGCGATCTTCAGGTCACATCCGGCCTCGCTTTCAATCAGATTTCCGGAAACTCAACCATAACCGGCAACGTTGGCTTCAACTCCGGCACCAAAACCTTGTCGATTGGTGGAGGATCGGTTGGCGTAAACGGCACCCTCACGTTGGGAGGCGGACGCATCCAAAAAATTGGTGCGGGCACCTTTGATTTGACCGGTTCCAGCACCGTCGTTTCAGGCACGGGCGGTTTACAGGTGGGCATCGTCGGCAATGAGGCCACCATGCGCGAAGGCGGCACCGTGAAGATCAACAATGCCGGCGACCTCGGCACCCTGCAGATCTTCTTCAACTCCGGCACTCTCGCCGCCACCGCGCCGATCACCTCGCCGATCAGCATGTCAATTGGCGGACGGGCAGACACGAGCGGTGCCTCCCTCATCTCCCTGCCGACCCTTTCCGGTTCGAACCTTACCTTCACTGGAAACGACAATTACTTCTTCTACAACGCCTCCGTCTCGGCGGCCTACGATCGCGTGGCGGTAGAAGTGAACAACACCACTCGTTTCGAGGGCACGTTCGCCAAGACCGGCACGAGCGCCACCGTCGCGCTCACGAGTCGCGTGTTCATCCTGGTCGGCGGCACCGGCACACTTGAGTTTGCCGGCAACGCCTCCGCCATCGTAGACGACTTCGATCTGGACGACTCGACAACGCTCTCGATCGCGTCCGGTGCCACTTTGGGCGGTCGTCGTGTATTCGTCGATTCCGGCACGACCTTAGCGGGTGCGGGCACTTTTGTGGGTCAAGCCAATGACTCGGTCGAACCCGCAGTCTTGGTAGCTTCCGGTGGCACGCTGAACCCGATCGGTATCCTCACCCTGAACTCCAGCCTTAATCTCGGCGGATCAGTCCAGTTCAACATCTCCGGCCTCACCCCCGGCTCCGGCTACGACCGCGTCGCTCTAACCAACACCGCCTCTACCACGGCCTACACCCTGGCCTACGGCGGCAACCTGAACTTGGATTTCGGCGCCACTGCCGCCAACGGCGACTACACCCTGTTCACCACGGGCGCTAACATCACCCGCACCGGCTCCTTTAGCGCCGTCGCCCTCACCGGCACTTACAGCGGCTCCCTCACTGCCAGCGGCACCACCTGGTCCGGCACGGTCGGCGGCAAGACCTTTAGCTTCGAGGAAACTACTGGCGTCCTCACCGTGTCCGGAGGCGTTACCCCACTGGAAGCCTGGCGCTCGGCCAACTTCCCCGGCAGCACCGCGACCACCGGCAACGGCGCCGACACGGCGGACTACGACGGCGACGGCCTCGCCAACCTGCTCGAATACGCCACCGACACCGACGCGGTCCTGACCAACACCAACGCCAAGATCGCCGGCCCCAGCCTCGTGGTCGCCTCGACCGTCACCAACGGCAGCGGCACCTTCCTGACCCTCAGCTACCCGAAGAATCCCGCCGCGACCGACCTGACCTACACCGTCCAGACCACCAACGACCTCGGCGTTACCTTCACCACCGGCACCGGCTCCACCAACGTCAACGGCAACACCGTCACCTACACCGACAACGTGCCCCTGAACTCCACCAACGCCCGCCGCTTCCTGCGCCTCCAGGTCGCCCACTAAAGCAAGCACCCGGGCCCGCGGCCCGTTCCTCCGGCCGGCGATCCCTCGGGTCGCCGGCCTTTTTGCGGCCAGAGCTTGCGCCCGCCGACCCGCGCGGTG
>RGVP01000104.1 GCA_010027235.1 bacterium | reverse complement strand
ACTATCTACCGGCTGGCGGGGGCCAAGCAGATCCCTGCCTTTAAGGTGGGCGGCAGTTGGCGGTTTTCTAAGGCGGACATCGATCGATGGATTCGGGAGCAATCGACTGCGTCAGCAGACGGTCGCAAAGGGCACCCATGACAGCAACTAAAAACCCCTCGTCGACAGCTCTTTCAGCTGAAGATATTGCTTCGGAGGCATCGATTCCAGCCAAGCTTGGCATCTCGGTTTTGGCATCGGGATCGAAATTTCCTGTTCCATCAGCAGAACTCGAAGCCTTTGGGATGAAGTTTTCAGATGGTGGTGCGCATATAAGCAGAACCATAATGACCGCTGAGCTCGCATCAACACTTGGATTGGTTCCGCAGGGTTCATCAGCCGATGTATACCGCTCGTCAGCGATAGATAGAAACATTCTCGGTAAGACCACCGTTAGCAACCGACAGAAATCATTCCGGCATCTTCGCGAACTTTATGCTTTAGACGAGTCAGTACCAATCTTCTCACTTCTAAGAACGCTCAATGCGGTTGACCCTAGCAGCCAGCAACTCCTTGCTTTACAGGTCGCTTGGTCACGAGACCCATTACTACGCGCTACGTCACAGTCAGTGCTGGCCGCTGCCATTGGAGACTTAGTGGCAGCATCTGACTTAGCAAGTGCTATCCACAGCACGTTTCCCGGACAATACTCCGAACTAAATTGCGCAAAGATTGCCCGAAATGCTGCTTCCTCCTGGACTCAGTCCGGGCATCTATCTGGACGTACGGGAAAACAGCGGCAGAAAGTAACTGCCTCACATTCAGCTGTCGCGATGGCATTTTTTTTGGGAAGCGTCGCTGGATATTACGGTACGCACGCATTTTCAAATCCATGGATTCGTCTACTCGACCTCAGCGAGGACGGAGCGCGGAATGCCGCACACCTCGCGCATAGAGCCGGCTTGTTAAACCTACGCGCCGTAGAGGCATTAACTCTGGAGGCAAACCGCGGATGGCTAGCGGTTGATTTGACCGATCTGCTTCCGAGTTGGCTTTCATCCCACGAGTATCGCGAGGTTATCTTTGCCCAGCCCGAGCACTTCACCGTCAGTGGCGAGCTTGAAGACCTCGCCGTGGAACGAGTGAAGACAGCCTGTGGATTTGAAGACGCAAATGCCGACTGCGTCGTGGCTTTGACCGGACTCGCCACACTGTTTGACTTCATGCGCGTATCGAGCCTAGTGGAACGCGTCGAGGACAGCATCCGCGGCAGGCTGCTTGTCTTCTTCCCGGGTGAGTTCGCCGGCAATGTTTACCGTTTCATGGACGCGCGCGACGGCTTCAACTACATGGCCGTACCAATCACCGCAACCGAGAGCTTCGTTCAATCATGACCAACCGCAGCCTCTACTTCCGTGACCCTACAACGGTCGAATTACTCAACAACGGCGTCTCAAAGGTCTCCGAGATCGGACAGGACACCGCGCAGATCAAGACATTACGATTCGAGTTGCAGAACTTTGTTTGCGACGGGGAGTACGCGCGTGGCATGGAGCGCATCCTCAATGCCTACCTAGGCGGTCTTGGCAAACCCGAACAAAGTGCGGTTTGGGTGAGCGGCTTTTTCGGCAGCGGTAAATCACACCTGGTCAAGGTGTTGCGATACCTTTGGGAGGACTACCGCTTTGACGATGGATCCACTGCACGTTCACTAGTCACATTACCTAGTGAAGTTGGCGCGATGCTCACCGAGTTAAGCAATCGAGCAAAGCCGCTTGGAGGCCTCAGGGCCGCCGCGGGCACTCTTGGCGCTGGCTCCATGGATAACGTGCGGCTTGCCTTTATACAGCTCGTACTTCGCGCCGCCGGCTTGCCTGAAAACCTGGCGCAAGCACGATTTATCCTATGGCTCCGCGCATCGGGGTTGGAGAGCAAGGTTCAGGCGGCACTTCAACAGAAGAGCAGATCGCTCGCGAAGGAGGTCCTAAGCCTGAAGTTGTCGATTCCTTTAGCGGAAGCGCTTGTCTCGGCTGACCCAAAGTACGGCACACCTGCAAACGCGCAAGCGGCAATCCGTGACGAATTCAAGGACAACAACTCACCAACTGTCGATGATGCTTTGAAGATCGTCAAGCAGATCTTCGGCCGTGGCGATGAGATGCCTTGCACTTTGCTGGTAGTGGACGAAATTCAGCAGTTCATCAGCGAGAAAATCAATCGAGCACATGACATTCAAGAGATCGCCGAACACGTGTGCACAGATCTGAAAAGCCGTCTGTTGCTTGTCGGCACAGGGCAGGCTGCATTACACAGTGCAACACCAGCGCTGCAACGCCTTCAGGCCCGATTCGTCGTTAAAGTACAGCTGTCAGACACTGACGTCGAGAGCGTTATTCGCAAGACAGTACTCCGGAAGAAGCCCGAACACGAGACGACACTGGCCCAGTGCATGTCATCCAACCAAGGGGAATTAGCCCGGCATTTGCAGGGAACCCGGCTCGCGGCGACGCACGCAGATGACGCATTCTTCGTCCCAGACTATCCGTTGCTGCCAACGAGGCGCAGGTTCTGGGAGAGGGTTCTACGCAACACGGACCACTCCGGTACCAAAGCGCAGTTGCGCTCTCAGTTGCAGATCGTCTTTGAGGCGACCCGCCAGACGGCCGCTCTGCCGGTGGGGAGCGTCGTTCCAGCGGACTTCATCTACGACCAGATTTCAACTGATCTTCTGAACTCCGGGGAACTTGAACGCGAGTACGACGAGATCATCCGTAAGCAGCGTGACGGGAGTGCAGAAGGCGATTTGCGTTCGAGTCTGTGTGCGCTGGTGTTCCTCATTGGGAAACTGCCACGCACGCCAGGTGCCGATGACGGCGTCCGCGCCAACGCAGAAACGCTTGTGGACTTGCTGGTCTCCGACCTTAAAGCTGACCGACCCAGGCTAGAGCAACAAGTCCCCAAGCACCTGAAGCAGTTGGTCGAAAAGGGCCAACTAATGGCAGTGGAGACGGAGTACCGGCTTCAGACCCGAGAGGGGGCAGTTTGGACGCATGAATTCAACCGCCGCCGGACTACAGCGCTCAATGACGATCAGCGCATCAGCACCAAGCGGGCTGAGCTCTTGCGCGACGCCGCCCGTCAGGCTCTGAAGTCGGTCTCATCACTGCAGCAAGGCAATTCAGGCACTACACGCAAGCTGCTGTCTGAAGTTTCGTCTACTCGACCTGTCAGCGGCAATGACGACGTCACGCTGTGGTTGCGCGAAGGTTGGAGCGACGACGAGAAGTCGGTATTGAACGATGCCCGGACCGCTGGGGTGAACAGTCCGATGTTGTTTGGCTATCTCCCGAGACTGCATCACGAGGAACTTCGACAGGCGATCGCTTCCCAGATCGCCGCTCAGGAGACCTTGAACGCCCATGGCATGACAGGCGGCCCAGAGACCATCGAGCCCCGCAAAGCCGTGGAGACCCATTTGGCCGTTGCTCAGCACCGGATTCAGGAGTTGCTGGGTCAGGTAATCGGCGGGGCTAAGGTCTTCCTTGGCGGAGGTCAGGAGGCGAGCGGAATCGAATTGGCGGACAAAGTCCAAGACTCTGCTGACAGCGCGATGGTGCGATTGTTCCCGCAGTTCTCTGAGGCAGACCACGCCAATTGGGGGCAGGTGGTTGCCAAAGCGAGAGCGGGAGACGTGGGGGCTCTGGCTCAGGTGGGCTTCCAAGGCAACCCAACACAGCATCCGGTATGCCGCAAGGTACTTGATTTCATTGGCGCAGGAAAAAAAGGAAAAGACCTACGCGACAACTTCAAGAGTGCGCCCTATGGCTGGCCGCAAGACGCCATCGACGGTGCCCTTTACGTGATGTTGGTTGCCGGAAATCTTCGCGCCACCGTCAACGGTCAACCGGTTACCGCGACGCTGCCGCAGAACCAGCTGGGCACCGCAAGCTTCTACGTCGATGTGCCGCCGTTGGACGTCCAGCAGCGTCTGAACCTTAAGGCCCTCTTCCAGAAGGCCGGCATCACCACACAGAACGGCAAGGAGTCCGAGGCCGCTGCCCTGGTGCTGGCCAAGCTGCTGACGCTGGCGGCCAGTGCAGGCGGCGCTGCTCCGCGACCCGAAGAGCCCGACACCCAAGCCGTGACGGCGCTGCAGATGCTCAGCGGTAACGCCCAGCTGCTGAAGATCCACGAGCAGAGAGACGACCTAGCCGCCAAGCTGGCGGCATGGAAAAAGAGCGGCGACGCCATCACCAAGCGCTGGCCCGCGTGGGAAAGGCTGCAGGACTTCCAACGCTTTGCAGCCGGCCTGCCCGAAGCCGGGGTCACGGCTGTCTCCATTACGGCCATCATCGAAAACCGTTCCTTGCTGGCCGAGCCCGATCCGGTGCCCGAGCTGACCAAGCAACTCGCCACGGCGTTTCGCTTGGTGGTGGGCAAGCTGCAGGACGACCTGGCCGATGCGTTCGGCAAAGGCGAAGCCAAGCTGGCCGCGTCGCCTGTCTGGATCGGCCGCACCGATGAACAGCGTGCCGCCATTGCTGCGGCCTGCCAGCTGTCGCCCCCACCCAAGGCCGCCATCGGCACGGAAGACGAGATCCTGGCTGCCCTGAACGCACGCAGCCTGGCTGACCGCCGAAACCTTCTGGACGCCGTGCCGCAGCGCTTTGCCCGCGCGCTGGAAGAAGCTGGCAAGCTGGCTACGCCCGACGCAGTGCGTGTGCCGCTACCGGCTGCCGTCATCAAGACCCCCGAAGAGCTGGACCAGTGGCTGGCCGGCGTGCGCCAGCAGGTGATGAGCAAGCTCGAGAAAGGCCCGGTGATTCTGTGAGCAGTCTGCCCACCCCGCTGCGCCGGCAGCTTGAAAGCGCCGTCGGCCAGGCGCGAAAGATCGCCGAAACCGGCGCCCGCCATGCGCTGGAAGCGCTGGCCGTGCACGAGCCCGACCCCTACCGGCACATGGATGAAGCAGCGCGCACGCTGCGCCGCCAGCTGCGTGCCCAGGCCAGGCAACTGGGGGACGGCGAAAGCCTGCACAAGCCCGGCGCCTACGAGATCAAGCACTTGGCCGAGAAGCTGGCCTATGACCAGTGGCACCGGCTGCTGTTTGCCCGCTACCTCCTGGAAAACGACCTGCTCATCTCACCGGAGCATGGTGTGGCAGTGTCGCTGAACGACTGCGAAGAACTGGCGCCCTCGATCGGGTGCAAGGACGCCTGGGCCGTGGCGGCCCGCTTCGCCGCCAAGGAACTGCCCGAGATCTTCCGCGCCGATGACCCCGCCGGCGCCGTCGAGCTGGCTGTCAACGACCGCCAGCCGCTGATCGCCCTGGTGACCGGCTTGTCGGTTGAGGTGTTCACGGCCAGCGACAGCCTGGGCTGGTGCTACCAGTTCTGGCAGGCCGAGAAGAAGGACGAGGTCAACGCCGCCGGCAACAAGATTGGCGCCGACGAGTTGCCGGCTGTCACGCAGTTGTTCACCGAGGACTACATGGTGGACTTCCTGCTCGACAACACGCTGGGGGCCTGGCACGCGGGCAAGATGCTGGCGGCCAGGCCTAAGTTGGCCAAGGGGGCGAAGAGCGAGTCCGAGCTTCGGGAGGCTGTTGCCTTGCCGGGTTGCCCGTGGACCTATCTGCGCTTCACGCAGGGTGAGGACGGCGTCTGGTCGCCTGCGGCGGGCACATTCGACGGCTGGCCGCGGACGGCGAAGGAACTGAAGTGCCTAGACCCATGCATGGGCAGCGGACACTTTGTGGTGGCGATCTTTGAGCGCGTGGTGGCACTCCGCGTCGCGGAGGAGGGACTGAACGAGGCCGAAGCGGTGGCTTTCGTGGTCGGCGAGAATCTGTTCGGGTTGGAGTTAGACCCGCGGTGTACGCAGATCGGCGCGTTCAATCTGGCGCTCGTCGCGTGGCGGCGGGTCGGCTACTGTGCCTTGCCCGCCTTGAATATCGCTTGCTCGGGCCTCGGGCCGAATGCTAAGAAGGCCGAGTGGGTGCAGTTGTCTGGAGGCGACGACAGACTTCAACGTGGCATGGCTCGCCTTCACGCCTTATTCAAGGATGCGCCTGAAATTGGTAGCCTAATTAATCCTCGCGTTTCGTTGGGGGATTTGTTGGAGGCTGAATTTCATGAACTTCAGCCACTTTTAGAAGATGCGCTAAAGCGCGAATCTGAGGACTATGCTGCTGCTGAATTGGCAGTTACTGCTCGAGGTGTTGCCAAGGCGGCTGAGATCCTCGCGAGCGGCTTTACCTTGGTTGCTACAAATGTGCCATACCTGGGTCGAGGAAATCAGGTCGATAAGCTAAAGGATTACTGCGAGCGCGTTCACCCTGAGGCAAAGGCCGATTTGGCGACTTGCTTTGTCGAGAGATGCGTCCAATTCTGCGCGCAAGGCGGTAGTACGGCGCTTGTCAGCCCCCAGAACTGGCTCTTCCTCCAAGCATATCAGTCGTTCAGAAAAAAATTGCTACAAGAATGCGATATTGACCTGCTTGCTCGCCTTGGGCCTGGAGCATTTGAGACGATCAGCGGAGAGGTGGTTAAGGTTGTCTTGTTGTGCGTTTCAAATACTTCGCCGGATAGTGTCTCGAACGTTTCAGGCATCGATGCCCTAGCTGTCAAGTCACCTGGAGAAAAGTCACTCGCGCTTCGCGCCAGTTCGATTGTTCGTTTGCCTCAGGCGCGGCAGATAAAGAATCCGGACTCAATCATTTCGCTTGAAGAACTCGCCAACGAGAATCTTCTACAGGAATACGCCGACGTCTATGTCGGTTCGCAGCCCGGTCAGACTGCTCGCCTTAGTAGGGGCTTTTGGGAATTTGGCGCCCCCCCGAAAGAGATATGGAACTTCATGGAGTCATCGCCTGATGGCGTAGGACCCTATTCAGGCAAGTCTGACTTGTGCCTGAAGGTTGAGGAAATGGAGAGGCTCGGGATCACCGAGTGCGTCATTCGAGGGCGGCAGGCATGGAAGCAGAAAGCGGTCGTGGTCGCGAAGATGAGCAGCCTCCCGGCAGCAATTTATTGCGGACAATTTTTCGATGACAACGTCTGCGCTATTGTTCCCAAAAACGTAAGCCATCTGCCGGCGCTTTGGGCCTACGTCTCCTCTGGTGATTTCGCCGCCGCCTGCCGACAGATAAATCAAAAGCTCAGTGTGACCGTCTCCGTGATGGGGCAAGTGCCCTTTGATATTGAGCACTGGCAGAAGGTAGCGGAACAAAAATATCCGCGCGGACTGCCGAAGCCGTTTTCCATCGAGCCGAACCAGTGGTTGTTCAATGGCAACCCCAGAGACTCAGGCCAGCCATTGCAGGTGGCCGTAGCCCGCCTACTCGGCTACCGATGGCCCCGACAGGTAGGCTCCAGTTTTCCAGATTGCCCCGCTCTTGGCCCGGACGGGCTTGAGGCCTTGGCAGATGCTGACGGCATCGTATCCATCAGCCCCACCAAAGGCGAAGCTGCCGCCGCTGAACGCCTGCGCGACTTGCTCGCCCGGGCCTTCGGCGCGGAGTGGAGCGCGTCCCGACAGCAGGAGTTGCTTGCCGAGGTTGACAGTGCAGGCGCTTCGTTGGAAGACTGGCTGCGCAACGCCTTCTTCGAACAGCACTGCAAACTGTTCCAGAACCGTCCCTTCATCTGGCACATCTGGGACGGCCACAAGAGCGGCTTCAGTGCGCTGGTGAACTATCACAAGCTCACCTACGCCAACCTGGAGAAGCTGACCTACGCCTACCTGGGCGACTGGATCCGCCGGCAGCAGGCCGCGGTGGACGCGGGTGAATCGGGCAGCGATGCGCGCTTGCAGGCAGCGAAGAACCTGCAGGCCACGTTGAAGCTCATCCTCGAAGGCGAGCCACCGTTCGACATCTTCGTGCGCTGGAAGCCGCTGTCCCAGCAGGCCATCGGATGGCAGCCGGATCTCAACGACGGCGTGCGCATGAACATCCGCCCGTTCATGGCGCGTGACATTCCCGGCGGCAAGAAGGGCGCCGGCGTGCTGCGCGCCAAGCCCAACATCAAGTGGGACAAGGACCGCGGCAAGGAACCCACCCGCCCCAAGACGGAGTACCCCTGGTTCTGGGGCTGGGACGAGAGGGCGCAGGACTTCGCAGGCGTTGGCAAAGAGCCGGACGGCAACCGCTGGAACGACTGCCATTACAGCAATGCGTTGAAGCGCAGCAAGAGAGCGGGTTAAGGCGTGGCGAAGATCCTTCGAACAACGATCGGCCCAAGGAGCCCTGCATGAGCCAGACCGTCGGTCAGCAGCTCATTGCAGCCCTCAGGGCAGTCGGTCAGGCTTACGCGCCTGGTGATCAGGTGGCCCCATGCGCGGTGCTATGGGCCGACCCCGAACGGCTGTGGGCTACTGTGGTGCCCGAACTGCTGCCAGTGTTGCCTGAGCTATATCAGTTAGGCCGCTATGACTTGGAGCTGCGCAGCGGCCCAGCCCTGTGGATGCGCTGTATTGAGGCGCGACTTATTGAAGGCGCACCGGCCGCAGATACCACGCCCATCCTGTACCTGCCAGGCGTCAGCCGCGAGCAACTGCGGGCGGCGGAGGACTGCACTGCAGAGTTGGCCGCGCTGGTGGAACTGCAATACCGCGGGGCGGCTTGGTTGCATGTAAACGGCAAGGAATGGACCCCCTACGCCTACTTGGTCTCTCGACATGGAGGGCTGGACCTGGATGTGGCCAAGGACCAAGCCACGCTGGATGCACTAGCGGGCGCCTTGCCGTCGCTCCTTGGCGAGCCCGTGGCGCAGTTGCGTGGACGACGGCTGGATTCCGAGTTTTTCAACGCGATGGTCGCGCCCGACGCCACCGGTTTGTTGTTGCGTTGGCTAAGCGACCCGGAAGGGTTCAGGCAACGCCGCTCCGATCCGGAATGGAAGGCCTTCTGCCAGCAGTGCAAGACCGAGGCCGGCCTTGACCCGGTGAAGGACGGGCCACTGAAGGCCGCTACCCTGCTGGCGGCAAGGA
>RGVP01000103.1 GCA_010027235.1 bacterium | reverse complement strand
CCGGCGAGCGGGGAGGGAGTCCCGGGATGGTCTTAGTTCTTGGTGGCGCGGATTGTGCCGAAGAGGCGACCACCCGAGGCGCGCGCGAGCGGGATGCTCACCGTGACATTGTCGGCGGCGGCACCGTTCTCGACCACGGTGACAATCACCCCATTGGCGTCGGCGGTGGCACTAGAGGCACCGATGGTAACGTTGGTCCAGTTGGTAAGGTCAGTGCCCCAACGAGCCTCGAGGGTGACAGCGGACTCGCTGGAGTCCGAGCGCTCGAACACAAGGTTCAGGTAAGTTGCGTCCTTGACGACTTGCACGGCATGGGCGGCGGAATCGGCGACCGTCGGATCACCACCGAGGACCCACTCAAGCAAGTTGCTAACTCCATCGTGGTCGGGGTCACCAGAGGCGGTGGCATCGCCCCCGTTGAAGTTGTAACCCGCCGCCCAAGCGGCGTATGGGTCAGTTACGGCTCCAGTGGTTACGGTCAGCGTGCCCGTGCCGGAGAACAGGGTGTCGTTTACGATGGCGGCTCCTGAGCCGGTGGCGCCGTAGACACCTGCGGGCTGGAGGACGCCGTTCACGTAGAGGGCGTGGACAGTGTCGGTGCCGCCGTAGTTCAGGGCGAGGACGCCGCCGTTGATGCGAATGTCGGCCGCGTCGGCGAGTCCGGTCTGGGCTAAGGCAAGCGTGCCGGCGTTGACAGTCGTGCCGCCGGTATAGGCGTGGGTGCCGCTGAGGGTGAGCGAGCCAACCCCTGATTTCACCAAAGATAGGTTACCGGTGCATGTTCCGGTAAACTCGTTAATGTCAGCGTTAGCGATGGTGAGGACGGAGGCGGTGGTGCTCTCGTTGGTGACGGTAGTCAGGCTACCAGTCAGGCCGCCCGCGTCGGAGTCGAGCAGGCCAGCGATTTGCTGGTTGGTGCCGTTCAGGTCGAGCTTGATGGGTTGGGCGATGAACGAGTTGGTGACCAGTCGGGTGGTGACGGGCAGGCGGTTATTGCCTCCGGCGAGGCGAAGTATGCCGGCCCACAAGCCGGTGTCGCCAGCGTAGGTGTTAGCGCCGCTTAGCACGATGGTATCAGCGGCGGAGTTCGAGCGGATGGCGGCGGCGACGGTGCCGGCGGGCAGGCTGGAGCTGCCGCCACTGATTACGCCGCTGATGGTCAGCGTAACATTGGAGCCGGAGGTGGAAGTAGTCGAGCCGCCCAGGCGAGCCTCGAGACCGGAGCTGTTGTCAATCACGACGTCGCCGTCCCAGGTGGCGGAGCCGGATGCGACACGGATCACGCCGCGGGAGCCGTTTCCGAGGCCTCCAATTGTCGCAGTCTCTCCAGTAACTTTCATACCATCGGGCAGAATCAGCGAGGTTCCGGTGCTGGAAGTGTTGGCGGCGAGCACGGTCCCACCAGCGGTAGAGCCAAGGGATTGAGCGTTTCCAAGGGTCAGGGTGCCGGTGGAAACCGTGGTAACACCCGTATAGGAGTTCACTCCCGACAAGGTTGCGTTGCCGGTGCCGGTTTTTGTAATCGTCGCGGCTCCTCCAAGCTTAGCACTGATGGTTCCGCTGACTGCAGAAACCGAGGAAGGGGACAGGGTGCCGGATCCGTTTACAATACCACTGGTGAGCGTGAGCGCTCCAATTGTATCGTTCGAACCTACAGTGTAAGTGGCGGTGCCGCCGTTCACGGTGACTGCGCCGGAGTCGGCAAGTGCACCGGTTACATTAAGGGTGCCATCCGTAACGTTAGTGCCGCCAGAATAGGTATTGGTCGTGGCGAGATTCAGGGACGAGGAGCCGGATTTGCTCAGTGAGCCCGTGCCGCCTATACCGCCAGTGCCAGATACCGAGTAAGCGAGGGTGGAAGATGTGAACGTAGTCGATTTCGGAGTAACTAGGCCGCTAAGGTCAATGTCGGTGGAACCGGTTGCGGAATCGTTAAACAGAACATCTCGGGAGGTCGCGTCAGAGTAGCCAGAGTTGGAACCACCAAGGAGCCAGTTGAGGTTGGCTCCACCGGTGTTCCAAAGGTTGTTGGTCGCCCCTGTCCATTGATAGGAGAGGTTTACGTTGGAAATGACTAGGTTTAGGTTGGTTCCTGATTCGACCAGAGTGGCAGTAACGCCAACCGGCAGAGTGCCGAGGGTAAAGGAACCCGCACCGGAGCGCCCAGCTGAGGTTATTAACGTATAAGTGCCGGCACTTAGTCCGCCGCTGCTACCGATCAAATTCAGGGTAACGCCACCGTTCACCGCGAGAGCACCGGAATTGTTGATCAACGGTGCGGTCGGGTTGCCAAAGGTTGAAAGGTCCAGTTCCAGATTGCTGGGGCCGGAATTAAATGTAAGACCCTTGAGCTTGAGGCTTGCGCCGGCTTGATGGACTCGCACGCCAAGAGTGGCACCAGAGGACACAGTGTAGAGGCCGGTGTCGTAAGTGCCTGAACTGATCGTTTGATCGGATGCGGTGGTGGTTATCAGTTTGCCGGCGCTGATGGCGGTGTTGCCGGTGTATTTGTTAGCGCCGGAGAGAACTTGGGTGCCGGTGCCAGTCTTGGTGATACTTACGATGCTGTCGACCGAGGGAGGTGTGGAGAGATTAAGTCCGAGGTCGCTATTGGCCGTAGCTCCGTTAAGAATGCGGCCCGTGAAAGTGCCGCTGGCGTTGCTATTTCCGACCGTGATGGCGGAGATATTCGAATTTGAAGTCGCGCCATCAGTGTCGAAATTGGTAATTACGCCATCACCGTTGAGTCCAGCGATTTGGCTGGATCGGGTGGCAGTGGCGCCATCGCTAGTATTAAAAATCGCGCCATTTTCGACTGTCAGATAAGGCGCGGAGGTAGTTCCGGAGTTGCCAAAGTGACTGCTGGTGCCCGTCGCGGTGATGATGCGGTTACCAATGATGATGTTGGTGTTGCCGGGGAAGGAGGCGGAACCTTGGAAGACAAGCCCCACCCAAAGGTTGTTGTCGATGGCCGACTGTTCAGCGGCGAAACGAAGGGTGCCGTTCGATACGGTGGTGGCGGGTCCCGTCACCGGGGTGGCAACGACCGTCGTCAGGCGGAAGCTGGCGTTGGTGCCAGTCAAGGCGGCCGAGGCGGTGGTCTGGGTGCGGCCTAAGGTGATTTTGCGCTCAGCTCCTCCCAGATTTATACCTCCGCCCAAGCCAAGGCGTCCGTTGTTGGTGTTGGTTCCGACGTTGACGGTGAAATCGGAGTTGATCGCGATGGTGGCTGAGGTGGTGTCACTACCGCCAAAAATCTTGCCGCCATTAATAGTCAGGGGACCGGTGCCGACGCCGGTAGCGAGCACAGTGCTACCAGAAACGGTGGTGTTGCCACCCACCTTGATGGAACCGCCGGCGTTTAGAGTAAGTCCTCCGCTAAACGTGTTCGGGGATTGCAGGCTGAGAATACCCAAGCCGGATCCGTCCACCGTGAGTGCGCCGGTGCCAGTGATGATGCCGTTATGATTGATTTGAACGGCATCCGCGGTGCCGCCAAGAGTCCAAGTTTGGTTGGCGGAAAGATTTGTGTAGTTAGAAAAAGTAGCGCTGCGTGCGGCGGGGGCGCTGGCAAAATTAATTCCGCCGGAACTGAGCGTGATTGATCCGCCGCCGCCGCGAACCGTAGCGGTGGTGCTATTTGCGGTAAAGTTGACTGCGGTGCCTCCGGAAGTGGTGGCCAATTGGAACGTGTCCGTGGTCGCATTGATCACAAAATAGACCACCGAGTTGGATAGACCGGTTGGAGCGCTTCCCAAATAAACAGGTTGTCCGCTTGTCAGGCCGTGATTCTTGAAAGTGATCACGTCTGTAGTGGCATTGAAGGAGAAGCCGCTCACCGTGGTGGTGGATATGCTATTGGCGGTAAAATCAATCGGCACGCCGCCCGAGGTTAAGGACAGCTGGAAGGTGTTCGCGCTGGCATTGACCACATAGTAACCAACCGTGTTGGAAGTCAGCCCGGCCGGTGCGTTAGTGATATACACCTGTTGGCCATTGCTCAGGCCGTGACTAACTGAGGTGATGGTATCGGTGGCGGCATCAAAAGCGAAACCGCTGCCCAAGTTATGACGGGCGAGGACGGAAACATTACCGTTCAGACTAGCATCAAAGGACAGCCCGGATACGGAGAGGCCGCTGCCGATGCCAGAGGTGAGGGTGACCCCCGCAGTGCTCGTTGAATCCCAAACCGCTGTATCACCCGTGCCAGGCAATCCGCCGTTCCAGCTGGTGGACAGGTCGAGCGAGTCGGTATTGTTGGCCTTGGTTACCAAAGCCGCTTGTAGAGAGTAAGGAGTCAGCGCAGCCAAAGCGGCACTAAGAACCGAGGCGGTGAGTGGGGAAACGCGGAAGCCGCGGGAGGATTTCGGGGATTTCATGATCGGGTAAGAGTGTGAACAAAAAGCAGTTTAGAAACTTTTACGGGTAACCAAAAACGAAACAAAGGGCAGGGGTGGGAAACCGAATGACATTCGGTATTTTGCGGGGTAAGTTGCAGGATTATGGGCCGTTTTTTTTGGTGCAAGAAAATATAGCTACAATTGATAAAAAAGATCAGTGTATAGTCACAAAAAAAAATCAATTTTACGAATTAAACTCATAATTATTAAGCTAATTATGGAATCATAAGCCAGTCAATTTGAATCCGGGAATTTTAACCTTTTTCTGGCAGTAGTTGCATGACCTGCAAATTTGCATTTAATTATCAGGCTTTAATGACTCTTAAGCGTCTGGCTAAGCCATTGGTAGCATTCGCGGCCGGCATTTTGGGAATTTTAAAAACGATTGCCGAATAAATGGTCTAAAAAGACGGGCAAAAATCAGCGAGGACACTGCAAATAACCCCAGTGGAAGTTTACGCCTAGCAGACCCAGGCAGTTCACCCAAGATGACGCTCGGCGATGGGAAAATGCGAAAAAGGACTGGGAGACATAGCGTCGCCCGAAAATTCTACGTGCAGATTAGGTCGATTTCAGGTCCTAAGCGGGTTAGGTCTCCCGCAAGACAACAGGGCGACCCTCCGCGGCCGATCTGGCTACGCCCGCCAGAAGGCGGACGCCGTAAAGCACCGTTTCAGGAGCTTGCATGACCGAGTCGGGTTCCTGGCGAATGGCTGCCTGGAAGGCCTGCCAGTTATACCAACCGGCGAATTTCCCGGGCAGGGTGGTGATACGCTGAACCTGCCGGCCACGAAGTCGGAGTTCGGCCACGGCGTGGTCGCCGCTCATGTCGATTTGGCCGGTGCGCTCCACCCAGCGTTCAATCCGACCGTGCTCTCCCAGCAACGTGACTTCGTCGCGATAGGGTAAATCGTCGCCCACGCAGAAGGAGGCGAAGATATGGCCGAGCGCGCCATTTTGGAAGCGGATGGAAATCTGGGCATTGTCTGCCGTGGGTCGGCCGGTGCGCACCCGACTATGCTGGACGGCCACCTCCCTGGCCTCGCCGACGAGAGCGGCGAAGTCGTTAAGGAAATATACGCCGAGGCGGAAAAGTGGGGCGGCGGGGCAGCGACGCGGGTCATCCAGCCAACTGCCATCAGCGACTTCGCGATAATCGGCCCAGGTGCGGGCCTGAAACGAAACGATGCGCCCAAGATCGCCGCGGCGCACCCAATTTTGCATGGCGGCCAGGTCGCTGCCGGGTATGGGACTAGGTGAATTAAGGTGGAGAGCGACGCCATTAAGACGGGCGGCATCGAAAGCACGAAGTGCGGAGGATTCATCGAGCTCGAATGGCTTCGTGGTCATCACATGTTTGCCGGCCTCCAGAATTTTTACCAGGAGATCGCCCCGACCGGTCGGGGAAGTAAATAGGCCGACAGCCTCGACCGCGGGATCGCGCAAAACCTCCTCCAGTGAGTCGTAAACCGGCACCGCTAGTTCGGCGCCAAGTTTGCGTGCCCGGGGAAGGTCTAGGTCACATACGCCCTGAAGGCGGATATGGGCAGACTGCGGACCTAAGCTCCGTGCAATCTTAGCACCAAAATTTGCCCCGACTAGCGCCATTTCAACTGGTTGCAGACGGGTTTGCAAAATTACCTCGCTCATGGGTTGTCTACTTTAAAAGGGTGGTTTCAGAAATCTATTTAAAGGAGTATGTTACGGCTCTGGCAAACAGCTGGATGTATCCGCAACATAATTGGCTTTAAATCAAAACATTATATGCTAATTAGCAGAATTATGATTGCAATATATTTTGTTTTGCATATTTTGATTTAGTCATAAAATGCTATTAAACAATTATTTAGTATTTTAATTTGGATAAAAAATCTTGATTTAAAATGGTTTTTTTCGATCAATTTTGCAAGTATTTTCCGGAAGTATAACCGGACCGAAAAACAGTTTTATATCTTAAGTTTTATCCCTTGGTAATTATGGGGTTAACATTGCTTTATCTCACGTCTTGACCAAGTGGCCTAAATCAACTCTTAATTTGCAGCAAATGTCCGGTAACCCTTCCGAGCAACGACCCATAAAGCGCAAGCCCTTCAGTTTAGAGGATATCTCCCGCAATCTAGGTATCTCCATATCCACGGTTTCTAGAGCCTTGCGGAATTCGCCCAATATTCATCGAGATACCCGCCAAAAAGTGCAGGAGGAAGCAGCCAAACTGGGCTACCGGGTGCGTCAACGCGAGGTGGAGCCAGCGACAAAGTCCCGCAATTTGTTGGTGCTGGCTGTGTCGATGTCGACCAGCAGTCACCAAGGATATTTGTCGGGTATCAGCAGAGCGGCCGCGGCCCAGCAGATCAGCCTCTTCTCGCATCACTGTGCCTTTGGGGCTGCGGAGCAAGTGCTTGACTCCGGTTCGCAGCCAGCGGCCATGCGGCTGAAAGGTTTACTTGGCATCATCTTGGTTCACCGATGGCCGGATGAGGTCGCATCGTTTCTGAGTCGAAAGTGGCCGGTTATTTCTTTGATCCATCGTTACCCGGACCTACCGATCGACATCGTAGGCACGGATGATGAGGCCAATATGCAGATTCTGGTGCGTCATCTTAGAGCGCAGGGTCACGAGCGGATCGGCTTTTTTGGATACAATCCCGCCTTCAGTTGGGCGCGCGCTAGGTTCGCTGCGTATTTAGAGGTGCTAATGGCGAATGGACTCAAACCGGCGCCAGGCGCAGCCATAGAGGTCGATGCCGATACTCTTGCCGATACCACCCCCCCCGATTGCTCGCCTTACTTCGACGCGGTGCGGACGCAGATCGGCGCCGGGGTCAAGGCATGGATCAGCTCGAGCTACGTGGTCGCCCAGGGTCTTTGCATGGCATTGAAGCAAAATGGTTATCGCGTGCCAGAAGATGTGGTCGTGACCGGTTACCACGGCGGTGGGCGCGGTCCGGCTTTGAGCGGTTGGGCCCGGCCCACTTCGATCGAAGTGGATAGCGAGTTGATCGGAGAGACGGCGGTGCACCTCATGGGATTCCGAAGCCAACAATCCATTCCTTCGGCTAGTTCTATCTTGCTGCCAGCGCGTTTGGTGCAGGGTGAAACTACTAAACAGGGCTGAATAACCTGTCATTCAGTCGACTCCGGACACTGCTAAAGAGGACGGATGCTCGATACTGAACTTCATAGCCAGTTCCCGTTTTTCCCCGGCCTTGAGGTCAAGGCACCATGTCAAACGGCCCTCGGCATCTCGGGCGATGCCGGCGCGCGGTGTCTCGGCGGCGGCATCCTCTGGCTTAAGGAAATCACGCTCCGCGGGCGCGAGCAGTTTGACCACGATCTTTTCGTCGCGGGCCACGGGCAGGGCGTCGGTTAAAACGATGCGCTCGCTGCTACGCTTGTTGTTGGTGATGGTGAGGAGGATGTCATAGGTGGTGCGGCGACTGCGCGTGGTGAAGCCGGTGTCCTCGGTGTAGCGGGCAACGATCTTGCGCTTCAGTGCAATGCCCTCATCGGCGCCAAGTTGGAGGGTGAACTTTTCCCCCGGCATGGTGGTGGCCAGACGGGAGGTGGCCACGAAGGTGTCGTCGAGGAACACGTTGAGCGCGCCGCCCAAGAAGGGGAGGTCGCCGGTGTTGGTCACCGCGGCGGCGAGAAAAGCGGTTTCCTGGAGCTTGGGCGTGGCTTGGTAACGCAGGACGGCGGCGAGGTCGGCGCCGCCGAGCGGGACGCGTTGCGGGGTGTTGTCACTCGCGAGGGTAACGGGCGTGGCGATCTTGAAACTAGCGCTGGTGGCGGCGGAGGCGACCTCGGCGGCGGCGAAGGTGGCGTCGACTTCTTGGACGGCGGGCGCGGCGTCGTAGGCTGCGGCGGACATCGAGGCCGGCGCGGCGGCGAGGGCGGACTTGGCGCGCTCCATCTTGCGATCGATGCTGTTCATGCGGTCGGACACTATGCCGTAGGCGATCGGCTGGGATACATCGACATACCACGGGGCGATTTCCGGGGCGGCGCCGCCGAGGCCGGGGCGGGCGGTGGAGAGGGTAAGGGCGATGCCGTTCCAATCCTCGCCAGTGGCGTTGCGGACGAGGCCAAAGGCGTCTAGGCGAACTTGGCGCTTTTCACTGCGCAGGCGGGCATCGTAAGCGGGGAACCAAGAGGCGCCGGGCAGGGCGTAGGCTAGGGAGAGCTCGAGTTTGCCGTGTCCGAGGGTGGAGAGAATTTTAGCACGGGACAGAGACAGCTAATCAACCTGGCTCGGGTCCTTCTCCGCGAACCGCGAGTGCTTGTTCTGGATGAAGCAACGGCGTCGATAGACAACGATACAGATCAGCTGATAAGTACAATGATCCGAAGCAAATTTCAGGATTGCACTGTTATGACCATTGCTCACAGGTACAGTCTTTTTGTTATTGCTTGCTATCTTGCATATATATATCAGTCTGCCCGCGCACTAACCCGCCCACTCCTCCACTATCTCTCTTCTTCTTCTTTTTTTTCTCGCTTGCGAATTTCTATGTATTTATTTATAGACTCCACACAATCATTGACTCGGATAAGATCCTGGTGCTGGAGCAGGGACTGCTGGGAGAGATGGACAAGCCATCAGCTCTGCTCGACCCCGCCTTCAAGGATGGCAAGGGGCTTTTTGCCCATCTTTGGTCGCAGCACTTGCAAAGCCATAAATAAGCAGTCAG
>RGVP01000102.1 GCA_010027235.1 bacterium | reverse complement strand
CGAGTTTCAGGTGCATGATATTTCCGATGCCATGATCCTGGGCCGGCTATTTGATGCGCTGTTCGACCGCGGTGTGGTGGTGGTGGCCACCTCCAACACAGCGCCGGATGATCTCTTCAAGGGCAAGCCGGGGCGTGATGCCTTTCTGCCCTTCATTGCCGAGATCAAGCGGCATGTGGAGGTGCTGCATCTGGATGCGGCGAAGGATTACCGGCGTGACCGGGTGCGGGCGCTGCCGAGTTGGCATGTGCCGGCCGATGGCCGGGCGGAGCGGGCGATGGACCAGGCGTTTCATGAACTGACCGGGTTGCATCGCGGCAAACCCACCGCGCTGATGGTGCTGAACCGCGAGGTTGTGGTGCCGCAGGCGCATCGCGGCGTGGCGCGGTTTGACTTTGATGATCTCTGCGCGCGGCCGCTTGGGCCGGCGGATTACCTGGCGGTGGCGCGGGAATTCCACACCGTGCTGATTGACGGGATTCCGAGGCTGAACCCCGAGAATTTTGACCGGGCGCGGCGGTTCATCACGTTGATCGACGCGCTGTATGAGGCGCGGTGCAAATTGCTGGCGAGTGCGGCGGCGGTGCCGGATACGCTGTATGAGCATGGGGAGAATGCGGCGATGTTCGAGCGGACGGCGTCGCGGCTGAATGAGATGCAGAGCCAGGACTATCTGGCGCAGGCTCATAAAGAGTAGGGCTGGGGTCCCGTCTATGCTGTTGAGTTGGACTTACTGGAGTGGATTTATTGTTCAATATAAATTAATAAGAGCGGGTTTGGTGACGAATATTTTATTCGCTCGACGTAGAATACAAAAATATAATATAATGGCGATATTTTATATTGAAAATAAAACGACGGCGACGTTCATGACTGCAGCAAAAACAATGACCGAAAAAGTCAACACCATTCCTGCGACTCTATAGGAAAAATTCTCGTCCTCCGTTGAAACGCCCCAGGCATGAATTATTCGGCCAATCAGTAAAATAATACATAAAATTAGAGTGATGATAATATGGGATTTGTTTACTTCTAGCATCGCAATTAAAAATAAAGCAAATGGGATATATTCAGCGAAATTGGCGTGCACACGAATGGCCCGCTCTAGGGATTTATTTTGCCCGGTACCCAGGAATATTTTATGATTCTGCCTGATTTTTATGACTTTTATGGAGAGAAAAACAAAAAATATTGCAAAAATCGCTGAGAAAACGGGCGTTATTATCATCTTGAATCCCTCGGTGATTTTTGGGGGGTGGCCAGAAAATTATGCTGCGCTTGAAGGTCCGGCTTCCTGAAATTTTGCCGGTGTCGCGCGAGGGCTTGCGTGAAGCGCCTTGATCGCGGCGATTTCGGCTCATAATCGGACCTTATAGAAATTCATTACGTTTATGATTCGTTTTTGGGCCTCAAAGGGGCGACTGGGAAAACGCTGATTTTCCTGGGGAAATGGCGGACCCGAAAGGATTCGAACCTTCGACCTCTGCCTTCGGAGGGCAATAATTTAGGTTTGTGGGCTTTTGTCTGGCATTGCAAAATGCGCTAAAAACTCATTGACAACAGTAAATTAACTTCTATTCCGTTCGCTTCCGGTTGCGTGGAGTTGCGTCTTGCTGTTACCTGTCTGCTACCTAGATAGTGGCTAGGTAACAGCGTAAGGGTCGTGGCGATGCGGTTGGGCAGGCCGATGGGGCTGAAGGATGTGCGGGCATTGGCTGCAAACGGCGAGGTGTGGGACGGTGGAACCGAAGGTGTTGCGGGCTTCGGTGCCCGCCGCCAGCGCACCGATGCTATCGCCTATGTTCTCCTGTACCGCACGGCCGAAGGTAGGTCGCGCCGATACACAATCGGCCGTCATGGTGCGCCCTGGACCCCAGAGACTGCACGGAAAGAAGCAAAGCGCCTTCTTGGCGGTGTGGCAGAAGGTACTGACCCTGCCGCCCAGAAGCGGGAAAAGAGGCAGGCCGCCACCGTTGGTGAGCTGTGTGACATTTACTTGGCTGATGCCGAAACGGGGCGGCTACTGACGCGAAGAGGTATGGCCAAGAAGCAGACCACTTTGGACACCGACAGAAGCCGCATAGAGCGCCACATCAAGCCCTTGCTGGGCAGCATGAAGGTCCCCTCGGTCACCCGCGCTGATGTGGAGCGGTTTATGCACGATGTGGCGGAAGGCGGCACCGCGCGCCGAGTGAAGCTGCCTAAGAAACGTGCTGTGTCCATTGTTCGCGGTGGGAAGGGGGCCGCTTCGCGAACCCTGGGCCTGCTGGGTGCCATCTTCACCTATGCCGAGCGCAAGCGAATGATCTCCGAAAATCCGGTGCGGGGCGTGATCCGTTACGCTGATGGTAAACGTGAACGCCGGCTGTCTGATACTGAGTACATGGCACTGGGCACCGGGCTGGCCAACGCCGCGAGGGCTTCAATGTGGCCTGCCGCCATTGCTGCCGCCCGGTTCCTCACTTTGACCGGCTGGCGTAGGGGTGAGGCGCTGGCGTTGCGGTGGGGTATGCTGGATCTGACCCGGCGCACGGCCCGACTGCCTGATACCAAGACCGGTGAGAGCTTCCGGCCACTGTCTTCGGCCGCCTGCGATCTATTACAGCAGCAGGGGCCGGGGGCACCGGATGCACTGGTGTTCCCAGCTTCACGCGGGGATGGGACCATGAATGGGCTCCCATCCTTGTTTCGGCGCATCACCACTGCTGGTGGGCTTCCAGTGGACGTGACCCCACATGTGCTACGGCATTCATTTGCCAGCTTGGCGAATGACCTGGGTTATTCGGAAGCCACCATTGGCATGTTGATCGGCCACAAGGGCACAGGCAGCATGACCCGAGGGTATATCCATCATGGCGACGCGCTGACCGCCGCTGCTGACCGAATTGCTGGCACGATCCTGCGTAAGCTTGCCGGCGAGGGGGCTGCCGAGGTGATGGATGGCCCGGGAGTAGGCCGCACTGTGGGTGACTGGTGTGTCACCGCTTGATCCTTTCTTCGAAAAAAGCACCGGGACGAATCGGCACATAATCCTGATGAGGCTGGCTTTGACCTTCCGCCTCCTGCAGGCTGTGTCGGAGCCGGTGTTTGGCTGCCACTAGGAAGTGCCATGCACCCGACCAACCTTCCTCCCTGGATCCCACTAATGCCTGCGCTGGCACTGCTGGTGACACATGATCCCACCATCGCCGCCGATATGCTGCAAAGGCCCGAGAAGAAGCGCCAGTATGCCCCGCCGCCATTGGCCGGGGCTGAAGCGGGAACTGCTGAGGAGCGGCGAGCTCTTTTGGGTCATCCTGATGATTGGATCGGTCAAGACAATCTGACGTGGATCGGTATGTGGGCTGGCACTACGGAAATTGTGCACGCAGCCTTGGATAGACTGATTTTGGCGATCCAGATAGGCGAGATAGAGACCCTAGCTCGAAGTTCTGCACAAGCACCACACCAATCCGTTGCGCCTGAAGCATGGGCAGATGCAATAATTGTGCGCTTTGATCCAGATCCAAGACATCTGGTGGTGGCTCGCGTTGGAACCAATGGCCTTCAGGTAACTGCACCTTACCTAGCCGATATATTGGTGAGTACCGCCGATCTACTCGGTGAATCGCTTTCAGTGCCCACGTTGTCTGCTCCCGTTGCGACCGTGCGAACAGGACTTGCGGGCCGTCCTACATCTGCGCATCTGTATTTGCAAGAGCACCGACGACGCCTAAAATATCATGAAGCGCATCAAAAAGTCGCCAATTAGGCGAAATTCTTAGAACATTGGCTTAGAAAAGAACACCCATATGCAGCGCCAGCAACCGCCAAAACTATCGAAAATAAAATACGAGACGAGCATCGTCATAATTATCAGCCCCCAAAATAGGCCCTAAAATAATCGTCGATTAGCCTATTTTAGGGGGCTATTTCAGGGGCCAGAACTGGCCTCAATCAGGCGCCATCGCAATCGCGGGCTGTAGCTCGCAAACGATGGAGACCTTAATGGGATACGTACCCGACCACCCGGATGCTCTTCTCACGCGTGAACGCGTGGCCGCCGCCCTTACCGATGCGGGCTATCCGGTGGCGACGAAGACATTGGCGACCAAAGCAACGCGGGGTGGCGGACCGCCCTACCGCGTTTTCGGTAGCCGCGCACTCTACCGCTGGGGCGATGCCCTGGCGTGGGCCGAAAATGTTGCCGGCCCCACGCGCTGTTCGACATCCGAAGGCCATAGGCCCGCCGCATGACGCCGCCGAGGAAACCCGCATGGCGGGCAGAAACCATGGCACAGGTGTCGAGCATGCTGAGCGCTGCGTTTCTGCTCCTCGGCAGCCTCCTGGTCCTGCAGTTGCTCCTGCAGGTGGCCGGGCTGGCGCAATTTTCAAACCCATAAACGCAAAACGCCCCCGGCTGGAAACCGAGGGCGTTGCGAACTGAATAGTTGTTGGCTGCAACAATCCTCTATCCAGTACGCGGCGTTTTTGCAAGGGTTCGGCGGGGGGCTGAAAGGCTCTCCTATGACGGATTATCTGATCGACTACATCGCGGCCGAGGCCGTGCGATTGCCCGAAGGCCGCATATTTGGAGGCCCAAGTTGTGAAAGCAACGCAGCACGGGCGCTGCTGGCTGATGGGCTGCCGCCAGATACGCGGCTGGTGTTTTGCCGTGATGGTCAGCCAAGCCTTCGGGGCGGCTTGACCGCCTTTGCGGCCAGGGCATGGGCTGGTGCAGAGCAGGACCCTGCGTTTCGAACGTGGCGCCCCCACCCCCGCCAGAATGCCCTTCAGGCACTGGCGGCAGCGCCTGAAAATGGCGTTGCGGCTATGGCCCCGGGCCACCCTACCGGCGATGATGACAACGCCCTGGCGAAGGGTGGCGTAGCATGAGCATCCATCCGCCTCTCTCGCCCGATGGTGAGGCCATCCGGCAATTCGTGTCTTCAATGTTCCGCTATGCCGACACAGGCACCTACGCGTCGCTCCGGGCCTTCCGCGATGACGCCAATGGGGTGTTCAACATCTCTGCCCTTCAGTTGACTGATGACTTAT
Organism: bacterium; assembly: GCA_010027235.1. Taxonomy (GTDB): domain Bacteria; phylum Verrucomicrobiota; class Verrucomicrobiia; order Opitutales; family Opitutaceae; genus IMCC26134_A. The sequence continues at coordinate 4,082 of RGVP01000102.1, read as the reverse complement.
TCAGGCTCGTAGTGGCAGCAGAGCAGGAGGCGATGCGGGCCGCCAACGCCCCTTTTCCCGTGGTGTTCGCGCCGCCGGTTGCGACCTTCGGCAATCCCGACAAAGCCGATGAAGCGAGTCTCGCCAATGGGCTTGCATTGTCCGTAGAGTGCGATGCAACGCCGGGAGCAGCGCGTGTGAGGCTGGAAGGTTTGCTTGGCCCAGCAACGGTGGTGGTGGCCAGCGGTGGCGAGTGGATTGACCCCGCCAGTGGCGAGGTTGAACCGAAGCTGCACCTGCATTGGCGCCTGACTGAGCCCACGCGGGAGCATGCCGACCACGCCCTGCTGAAGCAGGCACGCCAGATTGCCCAGCGGCTTGTGGGCGCAGACGCCAGCAACACCCCGTTGGTCCATCCCATCCGTTGGCCTGGAAGCTGGCACCGCAAGACTAACCCTCGCCTAGCCCGTATCTTGGCCCTCAACGAAGCGCGCGAAATCGACCTCCGTGAGGCCCTGGAGACGTTGCAGGAAGCCGCTGCGGCGGCTGGTGTGGCCAGCACCGCACCGGGCGGTAAGGACGGCCCCTGCGGCGCCACAGGAGAGGCCAGGGACACGGCAGAGCTCATCCGGGCGGTGATGACCGCGGAGGACTACCACGCCCCCCTGGCGGCCCTGGCAATGCGCTACTTGAAAGGTGGTATGCCCGATGGGCAGGTGGTGTTGACGCTGCGGGGCATCATGCTGACAGTGCCCTTGGAGCAGCGTGACACGGCCAACGGCGTCATGCAGGCAGGGCGCTGGCATGCCCGTTTTCATGACATCCCCCGTGCTGTTCAGACTGCGCGTGCGAAAATCGGCGACCGGCCATCCGATGCCACTCAATCCCCGGGCGGTGACTGGCCCGAGCCTGTGGATTTTCTTGGCGATGCGGAACTGACGGGCGCGCCGCAGCTTCGGGCTGAACACTTGCCCGAAGCCATCGCACCGTTTGTGTTCGATACCGCCGCACGCATGGGCGTTGACCCGGCGGCAGTGGCACTCTGCGCCATCGTCGCCTGCGCCAGTGTTATCTGCGATGACTGGGCGGTTCAGCCTCGCATCCACGATGACACATGGACCGAGAATGCCCGGCTTTGGGGCGCCCTGGTGGGTGACCCTTCCATTATGAAAACGCCGGTCTTAGCAGCTGCAACGAAGCCTATTGATGCTTTGGATGCCCAGGCCCGCGCCAAGCATGCCGTTGCGATGCGGAAATGGAAAGCGGATGCTGCAGCAGCAAAGGCAGCCGGCAACCCGCCCGGCGCGGTGCCGCCGCAACCGAAGCTTGAACGTTATATGGTCGAGGGCACCACCATCGAGGCCCTTTCCGAGGTACTGCGCGATGATGACGATGCCAAGCAGATAGCGCCAGCCCGCAAGGTCCTGGTGCGGCAGGACGAGATGTCCGGTTGGGTAGGCGATATGGACCGCTACAAGGCAGGCGGACGGGGCGGTGGTGACCGTGCCGCATATCTCCGGCTGTTCAATGGTGGCCGCTACGCCATTGACCGGGTTGGGCGTGGCACCTTCGCCATTCCGAATTGGTCAGCGTGTGTCCTGGGTAGCATTCAGCCGGAGCCAATCCAGCGCATTGCGCGCGAGGCTGCTGACGATGGGTTGCTGCAACGAGTCCTGTATTGCGTACCGGCAGCTCAAGCGGATGGAGAGGACCGACGCCCAGATCAAGCGGCGCTGAACCGCTATTCGGCCCTATTCCCTGCACTCTCAATCTTGCACCCATCACGGCTTCATGCCTTTCAGCCGAGTGGCAAGTTCCGCCCCGTGGTGTTCCACCGCGATGCCCATGCCGAACGGAAGGCGATAGACGCTCTGGTGAAGGCACAGGCCTCCATGCCCGATACCTCGCAGCGCCTGAAGGCCTCCCTCGGCAAATGGTCGGGCATTTACGCCCGCATCGCTTTGACGTTCCATCTCATCGACATTGCCGATGCAAATGCCCGGGGCGTGCAGCCCCCCGTGTCGGTGGTCCTCTCACACGATACAGCCCGGCGTGCTGCGGCATACATGCGGGATATCCTGCTGCCTCATCTGCTGCGCGCTGATGCCCTGCTGTACCTGACGCGCCAGACGGGCCATGCACGGTGGATCGCGGGCTTCATCCTGGCCCACGAGGGCGCACGCGACGCGGGGCGGATTACCCAACGCGATATTACCAGAGCCTATGGTGCGCTCCGTGCGCCTGAGCATCGTCGCGAACTGGTGGAGGTGATGGAGACGCTTGAGGTGATGGGCTGGGTCCGGGCCGAGCCGCCGGCCAATGGGGCCAAACATCCGGCAGCGTGGCAGGTGAACCCGAAGCTGCATCTGACTTTCGCAGCCCAGGCGGCGGCTGAGCGTGAGCGGCGCCAGCGGGCGAAAGACGAAATGCTCGAAGCTATCCGCCGACACAGGCAGGAAAATCCGCAATGAAGGCGGGCTTGTCGCAAATGTCGCTACGCGCGCGTGAGACATTAAAACATTCAGCGCTTCTTCTTTATTATAGAGACTGAGTTTCTCTATCTGCCCCGCGCGCGCGTAGCGACATTTGCGTCATGACCCCCATCGCAAGCGTCGCAGTTGGCCAGCAATACCCGCGCCCCGTCCTGGGCGTGCTTGAACGCGCTGATCTGAATGCTGTAGCAGCTCATACCCATAGCCATGCCGGGCTGTGCGGCGCTGCGGCACTCCCAATGGCAGCCGAGATCAGTGCCACCGCCGGACTCGCCATCGGGCTCTGCCTTCATGTGGGCGTGATCGGTACGGCCTCAACGAAAACCATTGGCGCGCGGCACCACCAGCCGGCGTCGGTGTTCGACACGCCCCATAATGCCGGGCGTGATAGAAGTGGGGGTGGCGATGCCTGGAACAAACTCGCGTCAACCCAGCCGCACAGGCGGCCCTAACTGCCTCTGCGCCACCTCCTTAACCAGCGAGATCGAAAAGCCGCTGGGCCGCACCACCAGCGCCTCAATTGGTGCGGCCCCCACTTCCTACACAGCGAGACCGAAGCGCCTCTGGCGGGCGCTGTAGGAGGCCTGGAGAGGGCATTGCGGACGAGGCTACCACCCCTCCAAGGCTAAATTTTTGCGATGGGGGCGGGGCACGTCACAGGTGAAAGCCTGTTCCGAGCAACCGCTCGGACTTTCTCTCGTGCACAAGCCAGCAATTAGCGTCATACGCTAACCTGGATTATTCATGACGACCCCAACTGATGAATTTTGCCGGTGATGTACTCGCCGGATGGTTGTGGCCGCGCGGATCGTGGTTCCGGCGCGGGCGTCGGTTCGATGGTGCGTATTGCGGGGTTTCAGATTGCGGTGGAAGGGCTCGGCCGGGGCGACATCGCCCCGCGGTTCAAATGACCAGGCGCGGCGGGCGGTCCAGCACAAGCAGCAGGATGGCCTGGTCAGGACAGGCGCTGGGCAGGTGGAGCATTACCTTGGTTTTCCACTCGACCACGCGGGCCGCGATCTTCAGCAGCCGCAGGCGCAGCGTGTCGAATTGCGCCACCCGCCGGGACGATCGCACCGGCATGCGCGACAACTGGCTGTCCAACCGGGTGTTCACTGGACACGACGACATCGTCGGGCACTGTTGCTTCTACTGGAACCGGCTGATCGAGATGCCGTGGCGTATCATGTCCATCGGCCTGCGAGACTGGGCACATCAGTTCTGATCAGTGGGATTTGGTGTAGGGTGCGCTGTTTCGTTAGATATGAATAGTAAATTCACGTAAATTTTTCGCGGTCCAATGGAGACCCGTGGATTCGGCCACTTTGAACCAGCGTGATGGATCAGTGTCACTCGGCTCAGAAGCGATGGTATTAATATTATTTTCACTTTTTTCCATCGCCCGTGTATTTGGAGCCCCCGCGTAAAGACTTGGAGATTGCTGATCGCTGGAATAGCGGAAAGCCCATATCTCAGAACCATTCGTTACAGCTAGGGAAATGCGCAAGGGTTCTTGGGCCTTATGACGTTCCATAATGCGCAGTGCATGACCTATCGTGCCTTGTATGGCCAGTTGCGGATTTTCTGTGAGGCCCAGGCTGAGTGCGACAA
>RGVP01000101.1 GCA_010027235.1 bacterium | reverse complement strand
TGCACCTCATCGTCTCTGGCCTCCGCCCCGGACCCAAATTCAAACAAATCCTAGACCTCGCCTTCGAAGCCCAGCTCGACGGCGCCTTCGCCGATGAAGCTGGCGCGATCGTCTGGCTGACTAGCCAACTCTCACCAATGCCGCCTCCTGCTGCTCCGGAACCGCACTAGGCCGCCCGAGCCCAGTCGTTTTTGTCTAGTTGGGAGAACCGTCCGGCTCGACTCTCGCTCACGAATCCCCTTTGTTCCACAGCTTCCCGTCTCTTCTTCCCATGTCCACCCAACTCGACCAACTCAAAGCCCTTACCGTCGTGGTCGCCGATACCGGCGATTTCCAAAGCATGAAGGCCTACGCGCCACGCGATGCCACGACGAACCCTTCCCTGATCCTAAAAGCTGCCGCCATGCCCGAATATGCGGCCCTGCTGGACAAAGCCATCGCCGACGCCGGAGCGTCCGCACGCCTCGATCAAGTGATTGACCGGCTGCTCGTCGTGTTCGGCCTCGAGATCCTCAAGATTGTCCCCGGTCGCGTGTCCTCCGAAGTCGACGCCCGCCTGTCCTTCGACACCACCGGCACCCTCGCCAAGGCCCGCGAGATTATCGCCCTCTACGAAAAAGCCGGCGTCTCCCGCGATCGCGTGCTGATTAAAATCGCCTCCACTTGGGAAGGCATCAAGGCAGCCGAGATTCTTGAAAAAGAGGGCATCCACTGCAACCTCACCCTCCTGTTTTCGTTCGCCCAAGCCGTCGCGTGCGCTGAGGCCGGCATCACCCTGATCTCTCCCTTCGTCGGCCGCATTCTCGACTGGCACAAGGCCAAGACCCCGACCGGCGACTTCGCCGGCGCCAAGGACCCCGGTGTCATCTCCGTCACCCAAATCTACACCTACTACAAAAAGTTCGGTTACAAAACCGAGGTCATGGGCGCCTCCTTCCGCAACAAGGGCGAGGTCCTCGAACTCGCCGGCTGCGATCTTCTTACTATTGCACCGACCCTCCTGGCCGAACTCGCCACGAGCACCGATCCGGTCGTTCGCAAACTCGACCCCGTCTGCGCCGCCTCCGCTGAACTGAAGAAGGTCAGCCTCGACGAAAAAGCCTTCCGCTTCGCCCTAAACGAGGACGCTCTCGCCACCGAAAAAACTGCCGAAGGTATCCGCTTATTCAGCGCCGATATCGTGAAGCTCGAGCAACTCATCGCCGCCAAACGCGGCTAAGTTACCCCCCAACCGATATCAGCCTTATCTCTCCGGCCCGATCCGCCCCCGCGCGGATCGGGCCTTTTTCTCCGCCGCCCCGCGTGCGTCCCGCCTTGCGACCAAGCCGGCCTTGGCCCTTAATTAAACACCATGTCCGCCACCGCTGCCTCGCCCGCCCCCGCCGCCCCCGCGCCAATCCCCGTTACCGTCCTAACCGGTTTCCTCGGCGCCGGTAAAACGACTCTCCTCAACCGCATCCTCACCGAAAACCACGGCAAAAAACTGGCCGTGATTGAAAATGAGTTCGGCGAGGTGGGCGTGGATAACCAACTCGTGATCCAGTCCGAGGAGGAAATCTTCGAGATGAACAACGGCTGTATCTGCTGCTCCGTGCGCGGAGACCTCCTGCGTATTCTCGGCCGACTGATGAAACGTAAGGATCGGCTCGACGGCATCCTCATCGAGACCACCGGGCTAGCTGACCCTGGCCCCGTCGCCCAAACTTTTTTCACCGACGACGAGATGAAGGCCGCCTTCCGCCTCGATGCCATCGTCACCGTGGTCGATGCCCGCCACGTGCTCCAGCACCTCGATACCTCGCCCGAAGTGAAAAAGCAGATCGGCTTTGCCGATGTGCTCATCCTCAACAAATCCGATCTCGCCACCTCGGTCGAGCTCGACGCCCTCGAGACCCGCGTCCGCCGCATGAACGGCGCCGCCCGCCTGCTCCGTGCCACCAACGCCGACGTGCCCCTCGAACGCATCCTAAACGTCGGCGGCTTTAACCTCTCCCGCGCCACGGAGCTCGACCCGGCATTCCTCGCCCCCTCCTACCCCTTCGAGTGGGCCGGCGCCTACGCCCTACCGGCCGGCACGCACGAACTCGTCATCGGCCACGCCCAGGATGACTGCTGCGGCCACAATCATTCGCACGACCACGGAGAAGACCACAGCCACCACCACCACGGGGCGGATGGCACGCTGGATATCGCGATCCTGCCCGTAAAATCCTTGGCCCCTGCCGATCTCGCCGCCGCCCGCGACGCCGCCGTGCTCGTTTTCGCCGACTGGGAAAATAACGTGCGCCCAAGCGAAGGCATCGCGCCCGGCGCTACCCTCCACCGCCTCCACCTCGGCGAGCACGGCCACGCCCATTTCGCTCTCACTCTGACCGCGCCCGGCTTCTATCTAGTATTCGAGTCCTGCGGACACCACCCGCTGCACATTCACGTGATGGGCCAGACCGCCCGCCCTGGCTGGCAACAGGATTACGAACACACCCATTCCCACGACGCCGACGTCTCCAGCGTGGGCATCCGCCAGACCGGGGATCTCGACGGTAAAAAGCTAAACGATTGGATCGGTAAACTCCTTAAGGATAAGGGCAACGACATCTACCGCAGCAAGGGTGTGCTGGCCGTCAAAGGCTCCCCCAACCGGCTCGTTTTCCAAGGCGTGCACATGCTCTTCGATGCCAAGTTCGACCGCCCCTGGGCCAAGGACGCACGCGAAAACACCCTCGTTTTCATCGGCAAGAACCTGGATCGCGCCGCCCTCAACGCCGGCTTTCAGGCCTGCTTAGTCTGAAACGGCCGAAGTCCTACCGCCCGTCTCCACTTACTTCTTCGCTCCAACCAGTCGTTCGGCGAGGTCTCCCGACAGCTCGATGGTTTGAGTCGGGTAAGCAAAGTTCAACCCGTGCGCCTCAACGAGTCGCATGATCGCCAAGTTTATCCGCTCGCGCGTTGCAAAACACTTCAAGAGGTCCGGCGATGAGGTGAAATAGATGATCTGCACGTCCAAGGAAAAGGCGCCGTAGTTAAGGAAGTTCACCACGATGAACTCTTGGTGCACCTCGTGATCGTTTTTGAGAAGCGCGCGGATCTCACCGAGGAGTCCCTCCACTTGGTTGGATTTAGACGAGTAGGTGAGACCGATGGTTTGGTCCACCCTGCGCTGTGGCATGCGACTGAAGTTATTAATGGCCTCACCCGCCACCGTCTTGTTCGGGATCGCGATGAGACTGCGCGCCGGCGTGCGCAGCTTGGTCGAGCGTAGTCCGATGTCCTCCACCGTGCCTTGGTGGGCGCCGATCTGCACAAACTCACCGATGCGAAAAGGCTGGTCGACCGCGACGACGATTGAACCAAATACGTTGGCAAGGGTGTCCTGAGCGGCGAGAGCAAAGGCCAGACCGCCGATGCCCATGGCCTTGAGAAAGGCACCCACATCCGCCCCGAGTGACTGCGCTGCTATGAGCACGCCAAAGACGAGCACCAGTGCGATAACCGTCTTCTTAATCCACGGCATAAAGGCCGCAACCGCTGCACCCTTAGCTTTGGCGGTGGCTTGGAGATGATCCAAAATACAGGATACGCTACTAATAGAAAACCAGAGCGCGACCACCTCGTAAGCGATGGTGCTAAGGTAGCGGAATGCATTGTCCGCCTCCGGAGTGAGCTTGAGGACCTTGATTGCCACCACCGCGCCGACCACTGCGATAAAGGCGGAGACTGGCTTATGCCAAACGGCGATCAATTCGTCGTCTAACGTGGTCTCGGTGCGGGTAGTGAGCCGCTTAAAGAAACCAAAAACGACGTTGGCCACGACTTTGCGCAGGAGATAAAAAAGAACCGTGATGAGCCCGGCGATGGCCCAGTGCTGCCAAGTGTTTCCCGCGGCCTTGACCTCGAAAAGTCCGAGCAGCAGATCGACTATGTGCTCCACTAAATCAGTTGAACCGGTCTGCGCCGCACCACTTCCCACTGCCGCCGCCACCTGCGTGCTAACGTCGTTATTTGAGGTAGTCAGCGTGTCCTGACCGCGCAGAACACTGGAGCAACAGGCAAGAAACAGACCACCGAAAACATTAAGGAAGCGCATAGCGAAAAGATAGAAAGGACCCCAGAACTAGCGGGTCGTGTTTTGCCGAGTCAATCGCCGCGCCACGCCTCTCTCGGCGCGGTTGACGCCACCCAACCGGAACCACCAAGGTCGAAGCCAGCCCATGAGCTTCGACTTCACCACCGTTTACCCCCGCCTCGGCAGCGATTCTCAAAAGTGGCAGAAATACTCTGATCGCGATGTTCTGCCGATGTGGGTTGCGGATATGGATTTCCGCTCCCCACCAGCGATAATCGAAGCCCTTCACCGCCGGGTGGAAGACGGCATCTATGGCTACGCTCGGCCGGTGAAATCCACCGTGGATGCCGTGGTGGATGCCTGCTCCCAACGCTACGGCTGGGTCATCGAGCCCGCTTGGATCGTCTGGTTGCCCGGCCTCGTCTGCGGACTGAACGTCACCTCGCAAGCCTTCGCCGCGCCCGGCGAGGAAGTCCTTTGCCTCACCCCGGTCTACCCTCCGTTCATGACGGCGCCGAAAAACTCCGGCCGCGTTGCAAAAGCCGTCCCGCTCGTGCTCCAACCCGGACCGACCGGCGTCGCCGATGGCCGCTGGGAAATCGATTGGACCGCTCTCGAGGTCGCTGTCACTCCGCGAACTCGCCTCTTTTTTCTCTGTAACCCTCACAACCCCGTAGCACGGGTGTTTCGCCGCGACGAACTCCTGCGCCTGGCCGAGTTCTGCGCCCGCCACGACCTCGTCCTTTGCTCCGACGAGATCCACTGCGACCTCATTCTCGACCCCACCCTGCCTCACCTGCCCATCGCGCAAGTCGCGCCTGAACACGCCGCGCGCACCCTCACGCTGATGGCCCCAAGCAAGACCTATAACGTCCCTGGCCTCGGCACCTCCTTCGCCATCATTCCCGACGCCACCCTTCGCGCCCGTTTTGTGCGCGCCACCGCCGGCATCGTCGCCGAGGTGACGGCCCTCGGTTTCGCCGCCTGCGAGGCCGCCTACCGCGATTGCGAAGCCTGGCGCCAAGGCCTGCTCGAAACCCTGCGCGGCCACCGCGAGCGTATCATCGACGCGCTCCGCGCCGGCGAATTACCCGGAGTGCGCCTCGCCGCCCCGCTCGAGGCCACCTACCTCGCCTGGTTAGACGTATCCGCCCTTGGCCTCGCGGACCCCGTGGGCCACTTCGAATTACACGGCGTCGGCCTGAGCGACGGAGCCTACTTCGGCAGCCCGCGCGGCACCCACGTTCGCCTGAATTTCGGCTGCCCACGCGCTACCCTCGATGAGGGCCTGCGTCGGATGTCAGCCGCCATCGCCGCTCTCTGATTTCCGCCTAGAGCTCAGGTTAAGAACCGTTGCGCCCACTTCGGGTCCAACAACTCGCCATCGCGGTAAACCACCCGGCCAAAAATCCGATAGCGCGCGCCCGCCACACCGTTGTAAACCGCATTACGCCACGTCGCGGGAACCACCGCTATAAACCGCGCGGCCACGCGCCAGCCTCCGCCCAACCGGGCCAGCGCTGCGATCAACCCTTCAGTGCGTAAATGATATTTTTCCCCTTCTGCCTCCGGAAGAAAAACTAGGCTTTCGAAATCCTTCAGCGGTAATCCGCAACGCCGCAATGCCACTTGGGCGAACGCGCCTTGAAGCGGCGCAAAACGCAGCATCCCACGCCCGTCCACCCGCACCAGCTGGCGCACCCAGGCGCGACAAAACCCGCATTCCCCGTCGTAAAGTAAAACTGGGCCGTCTGTCGCTGGCATCAAGCCAGAGTAACGAGCCAACGGTTCGGCGCAACCCCGTCCAGCCGCGCTTGCGCGCCAGACCCCGTCCCGCTTCGCTGCTCCCTCCACCGCATGCGCCTAGGCCCGCTGAATCTCGCTTCTAATCTCTTTCTGTCCCCGCTCGCAGGATACACCAATCTGCCCATGCGGCTGACCGTGCGCGAGCTGGGTGGACTGGGCTTCGCCACCACCGACCTCGTGAACGCTCGCTCCCTCATCGAGCGCAGCACCGGCGCGCTGCGACTGGTCGCCTCCGCTCCGGGCGACCGCCCCTGGGCGATCCAATTGTTCGGTGCCGTGCCCGAGGAGATGCGCGACGCCGCTGTGATCTGCCAGGAACTCGGCGCGGATGCGGTCGACATTAATATGGGCTGCCCGGTAAAAAAAGTGGTCAAAATAGGTGGCGGCTCCGCCATGATGACCGAGTTGGAGAAGACCGCAGCGCTCGTCCGTGGCATGATCGCGGCAGTAAAAATCCCTGTGACCGCCAAGATGCGCCTCGGCTGGGACGATCAAAACCTCACCGCCCCTGACCTCGCCCGGGTGCTCGAAGACGCCGGGGTCGCCGCCGTGTTTGTCCACGGCCGCACCCGCGCGCAGGGCTTCGCTGGCCGCGTTAACCTCGCTGGCATCCGTAGCGTTGTGGAAGCGGTCAAAAGCATCCCTGTGATCGGTAACGGCGACGTCACCACTCCCGAGGCCGCGCACCACATGCTAGCCGAGACCGGTTGCGCCGGAGTAAGCATTGGCCGCGGTGCATTCTACGACCCGTGGATTTTCCGGCGCACCGACCACCTGCTGCAAACCGGTGAACTCCTCCCCGAACCCGATTTCCCCGAACGCATCCGCGTGCTGCGTATTCACTTTGAACGCTACCTCGAGTTCTACGGCGAGGAGCACGGCGCTCGCCTGTTCCGTCGCGTGGCCCCCTGGTATGCCCGCCGCTTCGGCCCCGCCAAACCTTTTAAACAAACCATCCTCACCATCACCTCCCGTAGTGATTTCGAACGCTGCGTCGCCGATTACACCGCCTGGCGCGCCCGCTTCTGCGACGAGCACGGAGAGCTGCTGCCCAAGTTTCAGCCCGATCCCATGATCGCTTCATTCATGCGCGCAGCCAATGATCCGCTCCTAGAGCGCGAGTCCATCCCTGTTCCCAAGGGACCAGTTGAGAACTGGTGATAGATCTACATAATATCCAGTTATTATATACTGGCCCACCCGGTTCACTTATGAATTTTAAATCACAAACCTATTATTTTTGGCATCTTAAACGGTTCATGACCACCAAGAGTATAAGCTGAAAGCAAGTCGCGGGGCCGGTTTATACGGCCATCCTTACATGCTCGGACCGATTCGTTTGGCGCACCGCCACCAACCCGGCAAAACCTAAAACGAAAAACGGCGCACCAATAAAGGTGCGCCGTGAATAGAGTCAGACTAGGCGTGCCGAAGGCGCGCGCAGGGATCAATAACGGCGATCGCCGCGATCGCCGCCGCCGAAGCCGCCACGGCCGCCGCCGCCGCCGAAGCCACGGCCGCCACCGCCGCCGCCGAAGCCACGGCCGCCACCGCCGCCGCCGCCGCCGCCGAAGGAGCGACCAGCGCCCTCTTCCTTGGGACGAGCCTCATTGACGGTGAGGGCGCGGCCGCCGAGGTCGGCGCCGTTCATCTTCTCAGCGGCCAACTTGGCCTCTTCATCGGTGCCCATGGTGACAAAGGCGAAGCCGCGGGGGCGACCAGTCATCTTGTCCATGGCGACGTAAACGTCGGTCACGGAACCGAATTGGCCGAAGGCCGAGCGAAGTTCGTCCTCGGAGGTCTTGAAGGACATGTTGCCGACATACAGTTTGGAGTTGCTCATGATGTTTGATTTCGTCGCTCACGCGTCTCTGCCAGTCCGTTCCCGACCATCGGGTTTCAAATCATCACTAGAGCCTAACTCTTCTGACGACTCACCAGTTCCTGTCATCTAACGTTTCGCTAACGATAAAAACACCAAAATATATTAATTCATTATCTGGCAACTATTATTTTAATGATTTACATAATACCCGAATTCGCAAAGCCCGCCGGAAAGGGCTGAATAGGTTTTTTCTATCCAAAAAGTATCATGTTCGCCCCCCTTGCCCGCTACTTGCACCGCGCACCCAACCCGAGTGACGCTGACCGCGCTTTCATCGCTGAGGTTCGAATCCAGAAAGCCCGCGAGCCCCGCAGCCGACGCTCGGAAACCGTGCTGGCGATTGGTTGGGCCTTGATCCTAGCCAAGTGCTGGGGAGTGCACTGGCTTTGCAGCGCCTACGCCGTGCCCATCAATCCATGGTGGGTAATAGCTCCGTCTCTGCTTTTTGCCATCATTTGCACTTGGATTTATTGGCGCCGCGATTGAAGCGTTCTGGTATCTACCGGGTTGGAATCCGCCCTCATTGCCGCTCTGCTGCACTCGAAACCCCTACCGTATGACGCCAATCCGACGCCTCGCTTTCGTGGTAAACGCGCAAAAATCCGGCGCTCACGAGCTATCGGCTGATCTTATCGCGCGCGCCGAAGCCGTCGGCGTGGCCACCCGCGTGACCCGCGATTTCCCGCTACCTGAAGGTCTGCTTCAAGACGTCGACGCCTGCTGCGTAATCGGAGGCGACGGCACCCTGCTCGGAGCGGCCCCCGCCGCCGCCGCCGCCGGCATTCCGTTAATTGGGGTAAACCGCGGCAGCCTGGGTTTCCTCACCACTTGGACCGCCGAGGAAATTCGCGAATGCCTTCCCAGCCTGCTCGCCGGAGACTTTGCCACCCAAGAACGCGCGCTTCTCTCCTGTCGCGTCGGCACCGCCGAGCCTGTCTCCGCCCTGAACGATATCCTGATCAAGGACGCATCCAATTCCCGCCTGGTTCGCTTGGAGGTCTTTGCGGATGACGAACTCGTAACCGACTACCTCTGCGATGGCCTGATTTTCAGCACCCCCACCGGTTCGACCGCCTATAACTTGTCCGCGGGCGGCCCCATTATCCACCCCGATGCCGAGGTGCTGGCGATGACCCCGATCTGCCCGCATACCCTTTCCAACCGCTCGATTATCTTCCGTGCCGGCGTGCACCTTCGGGTCCGCAATCTGTCCGAAAACGCCACCGATCTGGTGATTGCAGCCGATGGCCGCGCGCGCCCTGCCCCCGCCGCCGGTGATGCGATTGAAATCTCCCTGTCCCCTCGACGCCTACGTTTGATCCAACGCCGCCACCACAGTCACTTTGCCGTCGTCCGCACCAAGTTGAGCTGGAGCGGCGGCGCCGCTGCGGATAAAGTCTGAGCCAGAAAACGTAAAACCGCAGCGGCCACCCTCGCCTGCATCGCGACCCGGTCAAGCCCCGCCCCGTCCACCCGCTGCGTCCGGGTCTCGCTTCCACGCGCGACCGCCACCCAGGCAAAAGGTGCCTCCACCCCCCGACCCGCGT
>RGVP01000011.1 GCA_010027235.1 bacterium | reverse complement strand
CACCCTGCCTCGCCGCGCTTTTCTCCGCACCACCCTCGCCGCCGGCGCCGCCGCTGCACTCGCTCCGCGTGTCCTCTGGGCCGCCTCGCCAGATGCTCCGGCCGCGTTAAAGAGCGGCTCCCGCCAGAAGGTAAAACTCGCCTGCGTCGGCATCGGCAACCGCGGCCGCGAGATCATCAAGGCCCTGCACGCCACCGGCCTTGCCGAGGTCGTCGCCCTGTGCGACACGCACCTCGGCGCGCCCCACACCGAGGAGATCCTTAAGCTCTTCCCGAACGCGGCACGCTTCCAGGATTTCCGCCGCATGTTTGATAAAATAGGCGAGCGTATCGAGGCGGTCAGCGTCGGCACGCCCGACTTTTCCCACTTCCCCGTAACCATGCTCGCGATGTCACTGGGCAAACACGTCTACGTTGAGAAGCCGATGGCCCACAGCTTCCGTCAGCTCGAACTGATGATGGTCGCCGAGCGGAAATACAAAGTCGCCGCACAGATGGGCAATCAGGGCCACTCCGAGGCGAATTACTTCCAGTTTAAGGCCTGGACCGAGGCCGGCGTGATCAAAAACGTAACCCGCATCACCGCGTTCATGAACAACTCGCGCCGCTGGCACGGCCTGAACGTCGCTGACTATCTGCCTGAACAGCCCGTGCCAGCCGAGCTGGATTGGGACACTTGGCTCGCCACCGCCGAGCCTCACCGCTACAATGTTGGCTACCAAAACGGCGACTGGCGCTCGTGGTTCGACTTCGGCAACGGCGCCCTCGGCGACTGGGGTGCGCACATCTTCGACACCGCCCACGAATTCCTTCAACTCGGCCTGCCCACCGAGATCAAGGCCTCCCTCGAAGGCTACAACCCGCTCATTTTCCCCCAAGCCTCGACCCTCCTGTTCAAGTTCCCCGCCCGCGGCGCCCTGCCCCCGGTGGAGCTCAGCTGGTATGACGGCCAGAAAAACCTCCCACCCCTGCCGGAAAACTTCGGTGCCGCCGTAGTCGACCCGAACATCCCACCGCCCAGCGTCGGCGCGAACGCCCCGGTGAAACTCGCCCCCGGAAAGGTAATCTACGGCGAGGGCCTGACCTTCAAAGGCGGTAGCCACGCAACCACGCTGTCGATACTCCCCTCGGACCACGCTAAAGACCTCGCCTCTCGCCTACCCGAGGTGCCGAAGAGCCCTTCCAACCACTTCGCCAATTTCTTGCTCGCCTGCCAGGGCCTGGAAAAAACCCGCTCGAACTTCGCCGTGGCCGGTCCGCTCTGCCAAGCCATGGCCCTCGGCGTCATCGCCCAACGCGTCAACGCAGACCTCGTGTTTGATCCCGCCACCCGCCGCGTCACCAACCACGTCGTGGCAAATGCCCTGCTCGACGGCCAACCGCCACGCGCCGAGTGGGACCAGTTCTATCGGCTCTGAGCCCAGCAAAAGCCAAGCGGTTCAACGCGAGCCCGGCACCGCGAGTGCGCCGGGCTCAAGCCCCTCGCGCACCCTGACGGTAGCGAGAACCTTCGGCACGTAGAGCCGCGTCTCGGGCGGCAACTGCCTAAAGATGCCGGCAAAGTCCTTTGCGCCTTGGGCCTCCAGCGTGCGCGCCACCCGGCCCTCACCCGCGTTGTAGGCCGCCAGAACGAGCGGCCAGTCGCCGAAGCGCGCATGAAGCTTGCGCAGATAAGCAGCCGCCGCCTGCGCGCTGCGCTGCGGATCCGTCCGCTGGTCGAAGGGGAACAAAGCCAAACCCAGCGCCCGCGCCGTGCCCGGCATGAGCTGAAACAAACCCTTCGCCCCCGCCGGACTGAGCGCGCGGGGATTGAAGCCGCTTTCGACCTCCGCCAACCAAGCCAGCGCCACCGGCACGCCCTCGCGCGCAAAAGCCGCTTTCACCGCGGGCAGGAGCGCCTCCGCTCTCTCCGGCGGGCGACGGTCCGCGAGCCGCGACCGCCAGAGTTCATAAAACGGCACGCCCGACGGCTTGGGCGGCGCAGGTGGCTGCACTGGACCGGGGGCGGGCACGGGCAGTGGCACCGAGACCGGCGGACGCCCCAGCGCCTCGCCCGCAGCTTCCATTTCATCCAGCCGCTCGCCCGCCCATTCCGCGTAGTCTGCAAATTCCGGCAGACCGCGTATCGCCGCCAGCACCGCCCGGGCCTCCGGAGCATAGGCCGCAAAGGCCGCCAGATCCCCTTCGCGCCCTGCCACCTCGATTCGATTCAACCAAGCCGTCAATTGCTCCGTCGTCGGTAACTCGTATTCGGCCTTTAGCTCTGCCGGCGCGTGCTCCTCCCAAAGCTGTTGCACCATGGCCTGCAATTCACCCGCGTCAGCCGAGGCCGGCGTCGGTGCGTTTTCCGCCCGCACCAAACCAACGGCCCAGACTCCCAGACCGGTCCGCAAAAAACGCAGAACCTTCATGCCATGAAGCAAATCGCCCGGCTGCCCCGGAGCAAGGCCCGCCCTCGACTACTTGGAGGCAGGCGGCAGCACTTCCACGCCGTAGTCGTCACACGGGACCACCCAGCCACCCACTGCCGTAGGATTCACCCGATCGAGGGAAAAACCTACCGGCAAAGTCCATTCGTGCAACGCACCGGTTCCGGCCGCAGGCACCGCAAACAACTTCTGCCCGTTCGATCCCAGCAACTGGCCGCCCGCAAGCTGGAGCGCAGATGGCGTCCATGGCACATTCAGCGGCGCCAAAGCTTCAAACCGGCCGGCATCCGTCAAACGCAGCCCAACCACGCCCGAACCGTTTGCATACCAGAGGCTGCGCCCCGTCGCCACCGCCGAGCCGACCGCCTCCACTTTCTTTTCATCCACAAGAAAAACATCGGCTCCGTCGTAAACACAGGCCTGCAAGGCAGGTCCATCGCCGGTCGAGCCATCCGTCCGAGTGTAAAACACAAAGCCCGCCCTGGAAATCTCGGCCGCCGCGAACAGCGACCCCGGCAAATCGACCGGCGCACGCAGCTTGGCCGCCCCCGTCACCGGCACGTCGACCACGCTCAGGCTGTGGACTAAACCCACATTTTGCCCCCCCTTGACCGCCTTGGAAAGGGACCAGCGATCATACGCCGTCACCACTAAACCATCGCCCGCGGTCTTCAGCTGGCTCGCATCCACGTCCTCAGCCGTCAACGGCAGCCATTGCACCTCCCCGGCCACCGAAGGATCGGTAACATCAAAGAGTAGCAGACCAGGCCGATCATTCTGGTTTAACCAAGAAAGATCCCAGATTGGTGCGATCTGCGGGAGCTCCACCGCTACAGGCTCGGCGAGCACGGGGGTGGAGCGAGTGACAGCCGCACCGGATAAGAGCGGGACCGCATCATAAACGATAGGACCTCGGTAGCAACCCCACCAATTGGTTTCAAGGACGACTGCCGGCCGGTTGGCCCGGGGCCAGATCAAACGACCAACCAAGCTAGCACCGCTCGCACTGGCGTCCCAGCTAGCCGTGCTCAAAAGCTTCAGTCCGGCCGGATCGGCCGCGTCATAAACATCCAAATGCAGGCACCCGAGCGGCATGGCCCAGTAGCGAATAAAGAGTATGTTGCCGGAGCTGGCGGTCGTCTCACGCAACACATAGAAACGTCCGTCCCGCAAAGCAGTGTCGTGCACGTAGCCCAGCGGCAGATCGAGCTCCGCAAGCAAGGCGTCAGGATTGGCTAAAGTAGAGGTGCGGGCTACAGGATAACCCTGGTCCCATGCCCCGCCAGTCTCGACCGAGACGAGCTTGTCACCCACCGGCAGGGCGTGGTTGACCGGCCAGGCGAGTAAGATGTCCGCCAGCACCTCTGGCGTGTCGCGATCCGTAATGGCGGCAGTCGCCAGCACACGCTGCGAGAGGGTTATGACCGCATCACCCACCAAGGCCGCCCGGCGGGCCTCAAAGCGTCCGGGAATGATACCGCGTAAGCGCAGATCGCGGGCCGCCAAATCGACGTCAATCAGCCGCACGCCTTGCTCCCGCGTCCCGCCATTCCAAGCATAGCCGTTGATCGGCACGAGCGCCAAGCCTGCCTCGGGAATGAGCTTAAGTGCCTGGGGATCCCAGTTCGCCTCGCTGAAGCCATAGCCCTCGGTAAGGGCGAGGCGGCGCAACAAGGTAGGCGCAGCCGGATCAGAAACATCGAAGAGCGACGCGGTAACTGCGCCCGCATCCCAACCCACCGAAAAGAGCATGTCGCCGACTGGCTCGAGGTGGGTGGACCAACCCGGCACATCCAACTGGCCAGCTACCACCGGCGCCGCGGGATCGGAGAGGTCGACCACGAATAAGGGATCCTTCTGGAAAAAGGTAACAATATAGGCCTTGTCGCCCGCAAAACGGGTCGCATGCAAAGACTCGCCCCGCGCCAACTCGAGTTGCCCCAACCGCACGCCGGCATCATCGGCACCGGTGGCGGAAAAATTCTCCAGGGACGTCACCAGCCCGCCTTGGCCCCACTGTTGGGCGATGGTGGTAAGCACGCCGTCACGCCACTGGATTTTGTAAGCATCATTCAGAAAACCCTGCACCGTCACCGGTAACGCGGTGAGGGCGGTCAGACCGGTTTCCGAAAGGCGGAAGGCGTTAACCTCCACATGGCCCCATGGACCCTGCGGCATCATCCCCACCGCCAACCAATCCGCACCCGCTGCCAGCGTGACAAAACTTCCAGACAAGTGCACCGGACTAACCGACTGCAAAGCGGCTTCCCCATCAGCAGGTATATTCCACTCCAATAAATCCACCCCGCCGTTAACATCATCCACACAAACAAACAAACGTCGGCCAACCAGGCGGCTATCGACCGGCACGCCGCGGATATCAACCGATTGCAACGGACGCACCGTGCCCGACTCTACCCGCAGGGTCTGGATCTTTGCAGCCGGCAACCCATCCGCACCGGTCAAGGTCTCCACTAAAAGCACATCTTGGTAAGCCCCCAACGTAGGGAGCAGGTAAAGATCCTGACCTGCCGCCGGCAGTCGCAGACTGCACACCAAACGCGGATCCTCAGGCTGGGTGAGATCTATGACCTGCAAGCCGCGATATTGGTTAAAGAAATAAGCCGTGTTGCCGGCGATCTTCCAAATATCCGCTTCCTCCGGCTTTTCCGCCTGCGAGGGATTGGTTGTATCAGGCGTAAGCGCACTTATATCAGCGTATACTAAATTAAGGTAGTTATTCCTCAGGTAGGTATTTTGGGCGACAGGCGTCAGGACTCGGCTAGGACCAAAGGCCCGGCGCCCTTGATAAAAGGCCGCGGGGAAACGGGTGTGATTCCAATCCTGGACGTTTGCACTCACCTGATACTTGGCATTCCGCCCGGCCGACGGCAGCAGCAGCGTCATCGGCCCCGGCTTGGCCGCCAGCGTCCGGACCTTGGACCACTTTCCATCTGCGCCCGCTCGCTGCAACGTGATCGAAGTCGTCCCCTCCGGCAAAGTGACCCGACCGGTGAAGCGGTTGGCCGCCACCGTAACCGGCACCACCACGACCTCTGCCCAAGCGCTTCCGGCCAAGGCCAGCATAAGCAAACTGGCCGCGAAACCGCAACGAACCGCGGCGACTACCCGAGGTGATAAGAAATAATACATGTAAATTAGGCTATCCTGCCAACCCACTTGGGCAAGCTTTCTGACAAGGGCTAAACCACCGATCATCAGCTCTTGGGCTCGCGCATCCCCTCAGGCTTTCACCATTGCCGGGCAGCCCCAGTGCCTGCTTGACTCGGCCTTTAACGGAATGAACCGCGTCCATATCAAGACCTACGGTTGCCAGATGAACGAACGCGACAGCGAGGCGGTCGCGGCAATGCTGCGCGCCCGCGGTTATCGCATTGTGCCAGACGAAAACGCCTGCGACATCCTGCTGCTTAACACCTGCTCGGTCCGCGACGCCGCCGAACAAAAGGCCCTCGGTAAGGCCGGTTACCTCGTCCAGCGCAAAAAACACCAGCCCGACTTCGTCCTCGGGATCCTCGGCTGCATGGCCCAGAACCGGGGGGCCGAAATCCTCGAACGTCTGCCCGACGTCGACCTGGTCATCGGCACCCAGAAATTTCACCAAGTCCCCGGCTATCTGGACAACATCCGCGCCGCCCGCGAAGCCGGCCTGCCCATCGGCGCGAGTATCGTGGACATCGCCGAGGAAGCCGGCTCGCAAAACACCATTAAGGACCACCTCCCCCCCGCCGAGACCACAGACGGCGACGGCGCTGAGTCCGCCCCCGCCCGAGTCTCCGCCTTCGTGTCCATCCAGCAGGGCTGCAACATGGACTGCGCCTTCTGCATCGTGCCCAAAACGCGTGGCGACGAACGGTCGCGGCCCATGGAAGAGATCGTCGCCGAGTGCGCCAACCTCGCTGCGCAGGGCGTGCGCGAGATCACCCTACTCGGCCAGATCGTCACCTCCTACGGGCGGCGCGACTATACCCACACGGATGGCATCTCGCCCTTCGTCCAGTTGATCGAGCGCATCCACGCCATCGAGGGCGTGGCACGCATCCGCTTCACCTCGCCCCACCCGCGCGGTTTTAAGCAGGACCTCGTCGAAGCTTACGCCCGCCTGCCAAAACTCTGCCCCTACGTCCACCTGCCCCTCCAGAGCGGTAGCGATCGCATCCTGAAGGAGATGAACCGCCCCTACTCACGCGACCGCTATAAGGAGATCGTAGACGCCCTCCGCGCCGCCCGCCCCGGCATGTATTTCTCCACCGACGTGATCGTCGGCTTCCCCGGCGAAACTGAAGAGGAGTTTAACCAGACCCGGGAGCTATTCGAGGCCTGCGACTACGACATGGCCTACATTTTTAAGTATTCCATTCGCACCGGCACCCCAGCCGCCGAGCTCGGCGACCAGATCCCGGACGAGGTAAAAGAGCACCGCAACCAAGCGCTGCTCGACGTGCTGCGCCGGAATTCCGAACGCCGCACCGCCACCCTCGTTGGCACCATCGAGGAGGTCCTGGTCGAGGGTCCGGACAAGACCGGTAAACGCTACACCGGCCGCACCCCCGGCAACCGCGTTTGCATCTTCGACGCCAGCCCGCGCCTAGTCGGCCAACTCGTCCCGCTGCGCATCACCCGCGCCAGCGTGAGCACGCTTTACGGCGACCTTGTCCTGGCCGAGGTCTAATCCCAAGCCTTTCCAGCCCTTCCGATTTCAACTTTCCGCTTTTCCGCTTTCCGCTTTTTCCCATGTCCCTCTTCCTCGCCCAGCTCCTCGTCGGTCTCGCCTTGCTCTTACTCGGCGGCGCACTCGTGGCCGACACCACGCTGATCCGCGCCGGACTGCGCGCACTGCCGCGCTCAGCCCCCGCCGCCTACGTGCTTTTCGGAGCCGCGGCAGCTTGGTTCGTGCTCCTGGTGCTCAATATGTCCGACGCAGACCTGATCGTGCCCGCTCCGAAAAGCTACTACGCGGCCGCCTTCGCCCTGCTCGCCGTGCTCGCCTTTTTTAATGTCACTGAGTTCCTCGCCGTGCGTGGCCTCGCGGCCTTGATTCTCATCGCCGCCGGGCCCCTGCTCGCCGCCGGCTTCGGCCACTACGGACTAGCTCTTGTTTACAAGGTCGCGGTCTACCTCGCCCTCAGTGCTGCTCTCTGGCTAGCCGGCCAGCCTTGGCGCCTGCGCGACGCCATCGACTGGCTACAACGCGTCCCCGGCCGCGCCCGCGTAGTCGGCACCACGTTCGCCGCCGCTGGACTGGCCATCGTGGGCGTGGCCTTCGTCGCCTGAACCCCGCGTCGGTCATGTCTCACCCGCTCCCGCCCACACCCGTCCTGCTCGTGCTCGCCGGCCCCGCCGGCTCAGGCAAAACTACCCTGTGCGAACGCCTCGTAGCCGAGGCCCCCAGCTTCACCCGAGTCGTCACTAGCACCACCCGCGATCCCCGCCCGGGCGAGGTGAACGGCGTCCATTACCACTTTTTCACCCCGGCCGAGTTCGATACACGCATCGCCGCCGGCGCTTTCCTGGAGTGGGCATGGGTGCACCAAAAAAACCGTTACGGCACCCTCGCCTCATCCGTGCGCGATCCCCTCGCCGCCGGACGCAGTCTAGTGATTAACGTCGACGTGCAGGGTGTGGAGAACTTCCGCCGCGCCGCCTCCAGCGACGCTGTTCTCGCCCGCCACCTCGCGACTGTATTCATCGACGTGCCCATCCCCGAACTGCGAATCCGCCTAGGCGGCCGCGGCGAGAGCGAAGCCGAGATCGCCCATCGTATGGCGACGGCCGAGCTGGAGCTGCGCGAGCGTGGCAAGTTTGACCACGTCATCACCAGCCGCGACCGCGAGACCGACTTCGCCGCCCTGCTCGCCATCTGGCGCGAGGTCGCCACCCGAGTAGCGGCCAGCCCGGCGGGATGATCATGCCTAGCCGATAAAAGCGTTCCTCGCTGTCGTCGGCGACAAACGCCACCATCTGAGAAAAAGTTTCGCTTGGCCGCGCAGCTAGCCGCTCAGGGCGTGGCGATCGGCTTATCCTCGACGGATGCGATTACGTTGCCCGGCCCCATCAATACGACCCGCGCCGCGTGTCCAGCCACTTGCTCCGGGGCCAAGCGGCAATAGGCCAGCACGATAACGAGATCACCCGGACGCACCAGCCGCGCCGCCGCGCCGTTGACCTGCACCTGGCCTGCCTCGCCGTAGATGACGTAGGTCGTGAAACGCGCGCCGTTGTCGATGTCCAGCACGTCGACCTGCTCAAATTCCAACAAGCCAGCCGCCCGACACAGCGCGCGGTCGAGCGAGATCGATCCCTCGTAGTCAGGGTCCGCCGCGGTGAGCGTGGCGCGGTGCAGCTTGGTCTTGAGAAAGGTGCGGAACACAGGAAAAGCCAAACAACCAAAGCCATCCCCTCCCGCCGGGCAAGCCCGCGCTGGCCTGCGCGTTGACCGCTGCGGTCAACCCCCGGCCACCCAACCAGCCACCCAGTCACAAAGCGCCGGCACACCGGCGAAGTTGGCCAAAGCCACCGCTTCTCCAGAACCATAGATCCTAAAAGTCCGTCCAGCGCCGGTTGTGTTCATCTCGAGAAGGTCGTTGTGCACCACCGCGTCCACCCCTCCGGACGCGAAGAGCCGGGCCACCGCCGCCGCCCGGGTTACGTCGTCCGCGCCATGGGTCAGCTTGAAGCCCAGCACGCGCACCGGCCGCGGCGACCAGCCCTTGATCAAGGGCAATAGCTTCGGCGTCGGCACGAGCCGCAAGGCAAGCTCTTCGACCTGCGAACTGAGTTTACCGGCGTGTTCGGTGTCCGGGCGGTAGTCCGAGACCGCCGCCGCCTGGATAACCACCGCATAGGTCCCCCCGGCCAACGTCGAGCGCAGGCGTTCCCCGAGATGCGCGGTTGAGCCGAACACCCCGCAGACCACGCCGTCTCGACAAGGCCGCACCGCGCCCTCGCCGTGCAGGAGCGTCACCTCGTGGCCCGCCGCGGCCAAGGCATCCGCCAGCGCAGCGCCAGTCGCGCCGCTACTGATATTGGAAACAAAACGCACCGCATCGATGGGCTCACGGGTGGCGCCGGAGGTGAGAAGAACTTTCATCGCAAGCCAACCGCCGCTCAGGCGATCTTGGTCCCGAGCTGGGCGAGCACGTGCAACACCAGCGTCTCCGGCTCCATCAGACGCCCCGCCCCGCTTTCGCCGCAAGCCAGCGCACCCGCTTCCGGCGAAAGCACCCGCACACCCATGCCGGTGAGCCGGGTAACGCTGGCCGTGGTCGCCGGGTGGGCCCACATCGCGGTGTTCATGGCCGGCGCCACCCACCAAGGTTTTTTGGGCAACTCCCAAGCTAGGAAAAGCGCCCCCACCGGATCATCCGCCAGCCCGCCGGCGAGGCGGTTGAGCGTGTTCGCCGAGGCTGGACAGACCAGCGCGAGGTCGGCCCAGCGCGCGAGGTCGATGTGGTCCATCGCTCGACCCTTTTCCCAAAGATCAGTGAACGGCGCCCGCCCAGTCAGGCCCTCCAGCGTGGCCGCGCCGATGAAACGCAGCGCCCCCGCCGTCGCCACCGTCTGCACCTCGATCCCGGCCTGCGCGAGCCGCGAGATCGCGTGGCAGGCCTTGTAGCAGGAGATCGAACCGGAAAGGGCGAAAAGCAGGCGTGGCATGGCAAAAACGGGTAACGCAGGTCGCTCCCCGCCTCAATAACTCTCCTCCACCACCGGAAAAGTCCGCGCCGCCGTGGCCGCCGCGAAGGCCGCCAGCGCCGCCCGCGCCGCCTCACCCGCCGCGCCGAATTCCCGCACGAACCGCGGCCGCCGGCCGGGCGTGAGACCGAGCAGGTCGGCCATGACCAACACCTGCCCATCACAACCCACCCCCGCGCCGATTCCAATAGTCGGCACCCCTGCTAGGGCCGTGAGCTCGACCGCGAGCGCCGCCGGCACACATTCAAGGACAATTCCGAAAACCCCCGCCGCCTCTAAATCCCGCGCCTGCCGCAACAGGTCGGCCGCCGCCTCCACCGTCTTGCCCTGGACTTTGTAGCCTCCCAGCGCATGCACCGTCTGCGGGGTTAATCCGAGGTGACCCATCACCGGCACGCCCGACTGCACGAGGTGAGCAATGACATCCGCATGGCCGTCCACCCCCTCGATTTTGACTGCTTGGGCCCCGGCGCGGAGCAGGAGCGCCGCCACTTCGACCGCGTGCGCCGTGCCTTGGCGCGCAGCGAGAAAGGGGAAATCCGCCACCAAGAGGCGAGGTGCGCCCGGCGCCCCGAGTCCGCGTGCCACTGCCGCGGTGTGGCGAGCCATGATCTCCGGCGTAGCCGAAAAGGTGGTCGCCTCACCGTCGATAACCGTGGCGAGCGAGTCGCCTACCAACACGCAATCGACCGCCGACTCCGCCAGCAAAGCGGCCTCCCAATGGGTATGAGCCGAGACCATGCCAATGGGCGCCAGCCCCTTGCGGGCGCGAAACTCGTGGACGGACTTGATCATGTAGGAAAACCCGCATCCTGCCCGCCAGAACCCGCCGTGTCCACCCCGTTAGACCGCAGCATGAACTACTCGCCGTCAGCCAGCTTCCGGCCCAAATAGTGCCCTACCCACCCCGCCCCATGCCCCGCCTTTACCTTCTGGCCCTTGACCAAGGCACCACATCGTCGCGCGCCATCGTCTACGACCTCGCCGGCCGGGCCCTCGCGTCCGCCCAGCGGGAGTTCACCCAGCACTACCCCCGCCCAGGCTGGGTTGAACACAACCCTGCCGACCTCTGGATTACCACCCGCGCTTGCGCCGCCGAGGCCATCGCACGCGCGGGCCTGACCAACGCCGACCTCGCCGCCGTCGGCATCGCGAACCAGCGCGAGACCACCCTGCTCTGGGATCGCCGCACCGGCATTCCCGTCCACCCCGGCATCGTCTGGCAGGATCGCCGCACCGCCGATCGCTGCGAAACCCTTCGTGCCACCGGCGCCGAGCCCTTGGTCGCCGCCCGCACCGGCCTCCGCCTCGACCCTTATTTCTCCGCCACCAAGCTCGCCTGGCTACTCGACCAAACGCCCGGCGCCCGCGCCGCCGCCGAAGCCGGTCACCTCGCCTTTGGCACCGTCGACACCTGGCTGCTCTGGCACCTGACCGCCGGTCGCGTGCACGCCACCGACGTCTCCAACGCCTCCCGCACCCTCCTCCTCAATCTGCAAACCTTGGGCTGGGATTCGGAGCTGCTCCGCCTTTTTAACATCCCCGCCTCCGTGCTGCCAGAGGTGCGCGATACCGCCAGTCTCTTTGGTGAGGTCGCACCCGGCCTGCCCGGCGCCGGCGCGCCCGTGACTGCTCTAGTCGGCGACCAACAGGCCGCCCTCTTCGGCCAAGGTTGCCTCGCCCCCGGCTCCGCCAAGGCCACCTACGGCACCGGTTGCTTCCTCCTGCTCAACACCGGCTCCGCCCCGGTCGTCTCCCGAAACCGACTCCTCGCCACCGCCGCCTGGCGCATCAGCGGGCGCGCCACCTACGCACTAGAGGGCGCCGTCTTCGCTGCCGGCGCAGTCGTGCAATGGCTCCGCGACGAGTTGAAACTGGTTACCTCCGCCGCCGAATTGGACGCCCTTGCTGCCTCCGTGCCCGACGCCGGTGGGGCTTGGCTGGTGCCTGCCTTCGCCGGCCTCGGCGCACCCCACTGGGACCCACACGCCCGCGGCGCACTCGTCGGCTTGACCCGCGGCGTCAACCGCGCGCACATCTGCCACGCCGCCCTTGAATCCATCGCCATGCAGACCGTCGACCTGGTCGCCGCGATGGAACAGGACGCCGCCCTACTCCTGCCCGAGCTGCGAGTAGATGGCGGTGCCAGCCGCAGCGCCCCGCTTCTGCGACTCCAAGCCGACCTACTTGGCCGACCGATCGTGCGCCCGGGCGACCCCGAGACCACCGCCCTCGGTGCCGCCGCCCTCGCCGGGGTCGGCGCCGGATTGATCGGTCCGGATGCCTTTGCCGCCGGCCGATCTGGCGAAATCCGCCTCGAGCCCACGCTCAACCCCGCCGCCCGCACCGCCCGCCACGCCGAGTGGACCCGCGCCGTCGCCCGCACCCGAGACTGGGCCTGCCCATGAACCGCCCCCACTCGCTGGAAAAACTCCGCTCCGGGCAAGTCTTTGATCTCCTCGTGATCGGCGGCGGTGCTACCGGCCTAGGCGTGGCAGTCGATGCCGCCGCACGCGGCTACACCGTGGCCCTGCTTGAGCGTGGCGATTTCGCCGGCGGCACCTCCAGCCGCTCGACTAAGCTCATCCACGGCGGCGTCCGCTACCTCCGCCAGGGTAATCTCAAACTTGTCCGCACCGCCCTGCGTGAGCGCGGCCTGCTGGCCCGCAACGCGCCCCACCTCGTCCACGATCTAGATTTTATCATCCCGGCCTACGGTCTCACCGACCGCGCCTTCTACGGTCTAGGGCTGAAACTCTACGATACGCTCGCCGGCCCGCTTTCGCTTGGCCCTTCACGCATACTAAACCGGCCCGAGACACTGAAACACTTGCTCAATATCGAACCGACCGGGCTACGCGGCGGGGTGCTCTACCACGACGCCCAGTTCGACGACGCCCGCCTCGCCGTCACCCTCGCGTTGACCGCGACCGACCACGGCGCGGTGCTGCTGAACCATGCCGAGGTCGTCGAATTCAACCGTGACGGCGGGCGCATCACCGGCGTGCTCGCCCGCGACCGCATCGGCGACCGCAACCTGAGTATTCAGGCCCGCCTTGTGATCAATGCCACCGGCGTATTTGTCGACGG
Source organism: bacterium (assembly GCA_010027235.1). Classification (GTDB taxonomy): domain Bacteria; phylum Verrucomicrobiota; class Verrucomicrobiia; order Opitutales; family Opitutaceae; genus IMCC26134_A. The sequence continues at coordinate 20,065 of RGVP01000011.1, read as the reverse complement.
GCTACGCACCCTTGAAGACCCCGCCGCCGCACCGCTGGTGAGCTTAAGCCAGGGCACACACCTCGTTCTGCCGCGCAGCTTCCTCCCCGGCGCGAGCGCGCTGATGGTGCCCAAAACCGAAGACGGCCGCGTGCTTTTCGCCATCCCGTGGCGCGACCGCGTGCTCGTCGGCACCACGGATACAGCCCGGCCCGCACCTGAGGTCGAGCCACGCGCACTGGCCGGGGAATGCGCCTTCCTGCTCGCACATGCTCGCCGCTACCTCGCGAAAGCCCCGTCGGCCAAGGACGTGTTGAGCTTCTTCGCCGGTCAGCGCCCGCTGGTGCGAGGCAAACCCAGCACCGAGACCAAGAGCCTATCGCGCGATCACTCCATTTCCATCGGCCCCGGCGGCCTGCTCACCGTCACCGGTGGCAAGTGGACCACCTACCGCGCGATGGCGGAGGAAGTAGTGGATCTGGCGGGCCGCATCGCCGGATTACCGGCCAAGCCATGCATAACCGCCGGTCTGCCGCTGCGCGCCTCCACTCCGATCCGTCCCGGCTCGGAACCGCTCCACCACCGTCTGCCCTACTTTGAAGCCGAAGTCCGGCGCGCCGCGCGGGAAGAAGCCGCCCAAACGGTCGAGGACGTGCTCTCACGACGCACCCGCTGCCTCTTGCTCGACGCCGGAGCCGCATCCGCTTGCGCCCCTAGGGTAGCCGCCATCCTTGCCGAGGAACTAGGCCGCGAGGACGCTTGGATAGCCGCCCAGACAGCCGCTTTCCAGAAGCTCGCGGCGGATTACATCTACCCGGCCAATTGAGATGCCAAGCCTACTCCGTCGGCACAAGTCGCACTACCCGGCCCGGATCCTCCAGACACACGTAGATCAAACCGTCTGGCCCAGTCTGCACCGAGCGCACTCGGCCAATGCCGCGGAACAACACCTCTTGGGATTTCACGTTTCCACCATCGAGCACGAGTCGGCGTAGCTCTTGTTGTTTTAAGGAGCCGATCAGGATGTTGCCCTTCCAGCTCGGGAAACGTTCGCTGGAGTAGAAATCAAGACCGCAGACCGCGATGGAAGGCGTCCAGTGGATGACCGGTTGCTCCAAGCCCTCGCGGGCGGTCTCGGCGGTGATGGGCGTGCCATTGTAGTTCATGCCATAGGTGATGAGGGGCCAGCCGAAGTTGCCGCCGCGCTTAATGCGGTTGAGCTCATCCCCGCCGCGCGGACCGTGCTCGTTCTCCCAAATTTCGAGCCCGTCCCCGGTTGTGCCAGGCCGCGCCGCCAAGCCCTGCGGGTTCCGGTGGCCATAGCTCCAGATCGTGGGTAGGGCCCCCGGGACGGACGCGAAGGGATTGTCCACCGGCACTCGTCCGTCGTCAAAGATGCGGTGAATCTTGCCGTTTGGCCGCGTTAAATCCTGGGCCTGCTCCTTTGTGCCGCGCTCGCCGATGCCGAAAAAAAGATAACCTTGGTCAAACACCAACCGCGTGCCGAAGTGCACCCCTGCCTTGCGGTAGAGCGCGCGCGGCGCGCGGTAGATTTCCTGCTCATCGGTCCAGCGGCCGTCCCGTATCCGCCCGCGCACGATGGCGGTCATCGCGGTGCCTTCTTCGCCGGGGTCGCTAAACGCGAGATAGATCCAACCGTTGCCCGGTTGCGCAAAGTCAGGATGAGCCTGAACAACCAGCAAGCCGCCCTGCCCCTCGGCCCAGACCTTCGGAGTCCCTGCGATGGGCGCGGGCACGAGGGCGCCCGCCCGCCAAGCCCGCAAGGCACCGGAACGCTCGGCAATGAGCAGCCCCTCTGCTCCAGGCAGGAAAGCCACCGACCACGGCACGCCGAGGCCGGTGGCTAAAGTTTCAACCCGGAAAGAAGCCACCTCGCTCTTCACAACAACAGCGGGGTCAAGAGGCTTGGCGTAACTCGTGCCGGCCTCGCGGGCACGGGCCGCTTTTTCTCGAATAAAAACCACCAATCCGCGTAGCCGGGGCGCGTCCAGCACCCCGCCAAAAGCGGGCATGCCCAGCGTGGCGATGCCACCGGTAATGATGCGCGTCAGGTGCTCATCACTACCATCACCATGCTTCCAGATATCATCGACCAGACTGCCGCCAAGCCCGCCATCGAGGTTTTCCCCATGGCAGGAAACGCAGAACTGAGCGTAAAGTTTAGACGCATCTTTGGTCAGTTCCGCCGGAGAAGCGGCCGGAGCAGACTGGGCGGACAACGAAACGGCCGCGCAAAAGAGGCCGGACCAAAGGCGGAGCGGAGGGGTAAAGACTAGGGGCATATCGAAACGTTTGGCCTTGGACGCTTGCCCCGCAAGCAGCCGGAAGTCTCTTTTAGGGGAATTCTGATGCCTTCTAAACCCATTCCCGGCTCCACTGGCGAAGTCCTGACTTGCCTGCCCTCGCCTTACCAGCCCCACCCGGCCACCGGTCTACTCTACCTCCCGCGTTTCCTTGCCAAAATCCGTTACGTGCAAGCACACGGGGCTCTGCCAAAAAGCTACGCTAAAAACTATAAACGCGGGCTCGACCGCTTTCTGTGTTTGCACCTCGGGATCGATCCCGGCGCGGTCGAGACGATGGTGCTCGCCACCGCTGCAGGTGATGACCTCGCGGTAGAGGCCGGTCTGCGCGCCCTGCTCCCGACGGAAGTCCGCGCGATCAAGTGGAACCGCGAACTCTGCCAACGCGGGATGAGCGAGGAGGGTAGAAAGTTCCTTGCCGAAGCGTTGACCGCCATGGGCTGCGCCGACCGCATCCCCCAGATCGTCAGCGTGCCCGATCTGATCGATTTTGACGAGGGGCGGATCGAGTAAGGACCGTCAGCTCACCCCGACCACCGCAGAGGCGGAACCGGCGGGCGCCTTCGGCGAGGCGGCCGGGTGCTGGAGCGGGATAGTGAATAGGAAAGTCGCTCCTTCACCGTAACGGCTTTCAGCCCACACTCGGCCACCGTGCAGCTGCACGATATGCTTCACGATACTTAGGCCCAGGCCGGTGCCGCCCTTCTCGCGCGAACGCCCCTTGTCTACGCGGTAAAAGCGCTCGAAGACATGGGGCAGATCCTCGGCGGGTATACCCGGTCCGTTGTCGCGCACCGAGATCTCGACAAGTTCGGGCGAGATCAGGCGGGCGCTCACGTCTATGCGCGAGCCGCGCGGTGTATATTTGAGCGCGTTACCAACGAGATTATCAAAAACTTGGCTAAGCTTGAGCGGATCGGCAAAAATAGGCGGCACCGCCGGGTCGATCGAAAGACTGATGCGGTGGGCTTCGGCCGCTGGACCGGCCCGGAAATCATCCAGCGCCCCCGCCAACAAGGTGTTGAGATCAACGCGTTCCCGCGTGAGCCCCGCGTTGGCCGATTCAAGCCGAGAAAGCGCAAGTAAATCCTCAAGCAAGGAATTTAGCCGCTCGGTGTGACGCTGGATGGTCTTCAGGAAGCGATCGCGGTCAGCGATCGGCATGGAGTCATGCGAATCCACCAAGGTCTCCACGTAGCCTTTGATCACCGAGAGCGGCGTGCGCAACTCGTGCGAAACATTGGCCACGAATTCCTTGCGGACGTTTTCCAGCCGCTTTTGCCGCGTAATATCGTGTAAAACAAAGAGCAGAGCTGGGTTTTTCCGACGGTCAAACGGGCCGATGGCCGAGCCAGTGACCTCCAGCCAAGTCGAGCCTTGAGCGTCTACAAACTCTATCTCCTGACGGGGCTGGGCGCGCTCAGCTCGCACCGCCGCGACATGCCGGAGAAAGGCATCGCTGTGCAACGCCAGCTCGAGACGTTCACCTAGAATGCGCCCCGCCTTGGGAAAAATCGCGTGAAAGGCCTGATTGGCCAGCAACACGTAATTGTTGGAGTCGATCAGGAGCACTGCTTCCTGAAGCGAACCGAGCGTGGCCTCCAGCTGCGCAATCTGCCCGGTATGCTGCTGGTCGAGCCGGTTTACCTCCTCCACAAGCGCCCCCGCCGTCATGCAAAGCTCATCCCACCCGGGCCCGAGCGCACCGGGCAAATCAGCCCGGAGCAAGGCGCGCCGCGCGATCAGGGCTTCGCGCAAGGCCGCAACCGCACGGCGATGGTGCAGATGTCGGATCAATAAAAACCCAACCGCAATCGTAAGGGCGAAAAGGGCTATAATGATCATGGGGACAGCACCAAAAAAGAAACCGGCACAGCAAGGACGGGGCCAGACTAGCCATAGCAGAGGCCAGTTCACCGGCCCAGCCACCAAGCGCCAGACCGAGCCGTCCGGCGCTCAGGTATTCGCCGCCTCGGAGGAACGCCGCTCGGCAAAGCGGTAGCCCACACCGCGGATCGTCTCGATCCAGTCGGCTTCGCTACCCAGTTTTTCCCGCAAACGACGCACATGCGTATCAACCGTGCGGGTCTCGATCTCGGTCTCGTAGTTCCAAACATTGATCAACAGGTGCTCCCGCGTCTGCACCCGGCCACGACGCTCCATCAGCAGGCGGAGCAACTTAAACTCGGTCGCGGTCAACTCCACCGGCTGGTCACTGACCGTCACCGCATGACGCTCACCATCCAGCATGATTTGCCCGGCACTCATCAGCTTAGGCACCTCGGGCACCCCTTCGTTTACCCGGCGTAAAATGGTCTGAATTCGCAAAATCAATTCCTTAGTGCTAAATGGCTTGCATAAATAATCATCCGCTCCGGTCTCCAAACCTTGGATGCGGTCGCTCTCCTCCGTCTTGGCGGTAAGAAAAATCACCGGCACCTTCTTGAGCTTGGGGTCAGCCCGCAACATGCGGCATATCTGGATGCCGCTCAGGTCGGGCATCATCACATCCAAAACCACAAGATCCGGCAAAAAAGTCCGCGCAAAGCCCACACTACGGTTCGGATCATTCAAAGCCTCCACGATGTAGCCCTTAGCCTTGAGCGTATAGCTGAGCAACTCCGTGACATCCGTCTCGTCATCAACGACGAGAATCTTCTTGGCAGAGGCGGGCGGGCTGGAGTCCGACACGATGGAATTAGGCATATTGTAGGAACTAAATTAATACTCATGTTACCATCGCTGGGCTGACCGCCTAGGGTAATTCCTGTATGTTTCACAAATGTTACAGCGGTAAAAGCAGGCGCGGCCTCTGATGTTTGCAACCGAATACCACGACGGCGTTCTGGCATTGCTCCGGACGGAGCTCGCAGGCTACACCCACCCTTCCGTTTTTACCTTTCGCCGAACCTTCCCACGCATGTCACCCGCACCCGCCCTACTTCCAGTGCCCACGCACGTGGCCATCATTATGGATGGAAATGGTCGCTGGGCTCGGCAACGCGGCCTGCCTCGGCTCGAAGGCCACCGCCGCGGCGTCGAGTCGGTTCGAACTGTAACCCATGCCGCCCGCGCGCTCGGCATCCGCATGCTCACCCTTTACGCTTTCTCCGTCGAGAACTGGCGTCGGCCCGAAGAGGAAGTCGGCGGTCTGATGGCCCTGCTAGAAACCTTTCTCACCATAGAAAAAGCCGGCATGATCCGCGACCAGATCCGCCTCCGCGCCATCGGTCGGATCGATGCCCTGCCTGCGCGGGCCCGCACCGCCCTGCTCGAGACCATGGCCGCCACCGCCCACTGCACCGGTCACACGCTCGTGCTAGCGCTAAACTACGGCGCTCGCACCGAAGTGCTAGACGCCGCCCGGGCCTTCGCCGCCGCCGTCGCCACCGGCAGCGCCCGCCTAGAGGACGCCGACACTTGGGAAGGTTTCGCCCGACACCTCTACACCCACGACCTGCCCGACCCCGACCTCGTCATCCGCACCTCCGGCGAGACCCGCCTGAGCAACTTTCTCCTCGTCCAATCCGCCTACGCCGAATTCGTCTTTAGTCCCGTGCTCTGGCCCGAATTCGGGCACGCCGAGTTGGAAGCCTCAATCAATGACTACCGCCGCCGCGAACGCCGCTACGGCCTCACCGGTGAACAAATTTCCCACCCCGGCCCGGTTGTCTCGCCGCAAACCGAGCCCCTCCCTGCCATCATCTAGGCGGGATATTGAGCCGCCCCACCCGCCCTCCTTCTTCTCATGCGTCAACGCATCCTTAGCACCTTTGGCCTCTGGGCCGTCGTCATCGGCTGCATCCACTTCTTCGGCGTCACCGGCGGAGTGTGGCTGATCTCCACTGTCGCCGTGCTCACCCTGCGTGAATTCTACCAGATGGTTCACCGCATGGGTCTCGATCCCTTCGACAAGGTCGGCATGACGCTAGGAGCGCTTGTAATGCTGGCGCCATTCTACGCCACTCGGCTCTTGCCTGCAGCGCCCGAACTCGCGGCCCCCGGCACCATTCTGGCCGCCGCCGTGGTCGTGTTCGCCTTGCGCGTGATCGCAGAGCGCAGCCCAGACAACCGCGTTGAAACCCTCGCGTGGTCGCTCTTCGGCGTGCTCTACGTGCCTTTCATGTTGTCGTTTCTCGTGCGCATCACAGTCGAGGCCCACTCCGGCCTGATGCTGGTGATCTGGCTGATCGCGGTGTCAAAGTTCTGCGACGTGGGCGCCCTGCTGTCCGGCCTCGCCTTCGGCCGCCACAAGATGGCCCCCGATATCAGCCCGAAAAAAACCTGGGAAGGGGCGGTCGGCGGAGTGCTTATCTCCGCCGCCGTCGGGGCCGCCCTCGCCCACTTCCTCGCGCGCCTCTACCCACCTGAGTTCACTCCGCTGCGTGCCGCGCTCATCGCTGCGCCCATCGCCATGCTTGCCATCGTTTCGGACCTAATCGAGTCGGTCATCAAGCGTCGCGCCGACACCAAGGATGCCGGCCACGCCATCCCCGGGATCGGTGGCATGTTCGACCTGTCCGACAGCCTCATCCTGACCGCGCCGGCCGGCTACATCGCCTTCGCCCTGCTCCACGGGTTGTGAGCTTTAACCCCATGGCCACCGCCCCGTCGTCCCCGCGCCGCAAACGCGTCATCCTGCTCGGCGCCACCGGCTCGATTGGGGAGAACACCCTCCGCGTCCTGCGTGCCCACCCCGACGCCCTAGAATTGGTCGGCGTTGCCGCCCACGCCAACACCGGTAAACTCCTGGCCGTGGCCCGCGAGTTCGGCGTTCGCCACCTTGCCCTCTTCGATTCCTCCGCTGCTGCTGCCGCCCGCGAAGAACTGCCGACCGGCGCAACCCTGCACGCCCCCGGGGTCGAGGGCCTGGAGTCACTCGCCACCCTGCCCGAAGCCGACGTGGTGCTGGTCGCGGTGGTCGGCGTGGCCGGCCTGCGCCCCGCCCTCGCCGCCCTCGCCGCCGGCAAGGACCTCGCGCTCGCCTCAAAAGAAATCCTCGTGCTCGCCGGCGCCCACGTGCTCGCCGCCGCAAAAAAATCCGGAGCGCGCCTTCTCCCAGTCGATTCCGAGCACAACGCTGTTTTTCAATGCCTCCAGGGCCACGCCCACGCCGAGGTGCGACGCGTCGTGCTGACCGCCTCGGGCGGCGCCTTCCGCGACTGGCCAGCCGAACGCCTCGCCGACGCCACCGTAGCCGACGCCCTCCGCCACCCCAACTGGGCCATGGGCCCGAAGATCACGGTCGACAGCGCCACCCTCGCCAACAAGGGCCTCGAACTGATCGAGGCCGCCGTGCTCTTCGACCTGCGCCCCGAGCAATGCGCCGCCGTCATCCACCCACAAAGCATCGTGCACTGCCTGGTCGAGTTCACCGACGGCGCCATGCTTGCCCAGCTCTGCCCGCCGTCGATGACCTTCCCCATCCAGCACGCCCTCCTGCACCCCGTGCGCGGCCCGGTCGGCACCGAAACAGCCCTTTCACTCGAACGCCTGCTGACCCTCGAATTCCGACCCGCCGACGAGAGCCGTTTTCCCATGCTACGGTTGGCCCGGGATGCCTTGAGAAGCGGCGGAGCCGCCCCGGCGGTCTACAACGCCGCCAACGAGGTCGCCGTCGCCGCCTTTCTCTCCGGCCGCCTGCCTTTTCTGGGCATCCCGCGCATTACCGAGGCCACCCTCGCCGCCCTCGCCGCCGCCCCAGCCGGCGACCTGCCCGCCATCCTCGCCGCCGACACCGCGGCGCGGGCGTTTGCGGAACAACAAATTTGCTAACCACGAGGAGAGGGAAATTCTCCAGCAATCTGTGCCCATCCGTGATATCCGTGGTCTAATCCCGATTCAGTCCCCCTCGTTCGACCCGTTCGACCCCTCTCTCTCCATGGACCTCCTCCCCCTTCTCACCTCCAGCGCCTGGTCGGTCCTGATGATCGCCGTGTTCTTCGGCGGCTCGATCTTCGTGCATGAGTTCGGCCACTTCTGGGTCGCAAAAAAACGCGGCGTGAAGGTCGAGCGCTTTTCTTTCTTCGGCCTCGGCCCGCCCATCTTCAAGTGGCGCGGCAAGGACGGCGTCGAATACTGCGTGTGCTGGATTCCCATCGGCGCCTACGTCGCCCTGCCCCAGCTCGCCGACATGCGCGGGATCGAGGGCGAGGCCTCCGCCGACACCGCCGGACTTCCCTCGCCCAACTACACCACTCGCATGCTGGTGTTCGTAGCCGGCGCGACCATGAACATCGTCTTAGCCTTCGCCCTCGCCACCATCCTCTGGCAGGTCGGCCTGCCGGCCAACGCCGACACCCAACGCGCCAGGATCGGCCACGTCGCCCCCACCCTGACCCTGCCCGACGGCCGCGTAGTGCCCAGCGTGAGCACCTGGGACGAGATGCGCCAGATCCTGTTCACCGGCGACGGCCGCACCGCCGACGGCCGCCCCCAAACTACGCTGACCATCCGCCGAGGTGCCGAGATCCTGATCCTCGCCGCCAAGCCCGTCCTCGCCGGCGACGAGCGCATGCGCATGCTCGGCGTCTCGCCCTTCCAGGAGTTAAAGATCGCTGAGGTTAACCCCGATTCACTCGGCGCCAAGGCCGGCCTCCAAATCGGCGACATCGTGCGCCGCATCGACGACACCGCTATCACCAGCTTCGCCACCTACGCCGCCGCCCTCGAGGCCCGCCCCGCCGCGTCCGCCACACTGGAAGTCGAGCGCGCTGGCGCCGCCGTTAGCCTGAGCATTCCACCCCGCACCGACACCGTCCACGCCGCCGAGCTCGGCCTCGGTTTTGACCCCGAACTCGTGCTTATTCACCCGACCCCGTGGAAACAGGTGGCCGACACCGCCCGCATGACCGCGCGCACTTTTTGGAGTCTGATCAACCGCGATAGCGACGTCGGCATCTCCAAACTCAGCGGCCCTATCGGCATCGCCCGCGTCTTCCACATCACGGCGCAGGCGGACATCCGCTACGTCCTATGGTTCACGATTCTGGTCAACGTGAACCTAGCGATCTTCAACCTGCTCCCCTTGCCCGTGCTCGACGGCGGACACATGCTTTTCGCTACTATCGGCCGCCTACGCGGTCGCGCCTTGCCGGCGACATTTATCCAGAACATCCAAGGCGCCTTCGTGGTCGCGTTGCTATCGATGATGATCTATGTAAGTTTCTTCGACATCCGCCGCATCACCCGCTCCGGCCGCGAGGACAACCCCGCCGCCGCGCCATCGACACCCGCTCCGCCGAAGTGAGGTCGCCCTCAGTCCCGAATCGCATTGGACGCGAATTGGAACCCAAGGAAACCCACGAAAAACAGCGCCAGCAACTCGCCGGCGCCCGCGCCGCCGGCGAAGGCTAACCCGAAGGTGCCGAAAGCCAGCGCGGCGAGCGTCGCGGTCGCCCAGCCGAGGATTTTACGGCCGCGCGGACCGGCTTTGGTCACGGTGGCCGCTACGCAGACCGAGAGAACCGCCGCCACGATCAGCGCCTCGCGCGAGGCGAAGTGCGGCGCCGCCACCCACCACGCCACCGCCACCGCGATTAGGGCCAGCGAACCCGCAAACCAATTGGTCGCCGCCCGCTCACGGCGCGAGAGGACGTAGCGCCCGTGACGGTCCAACCGGAGCAAAAGGTTAAACATCGGCACCGCCGTCCACGTGAGGTAAACGAAAACGTAGAAGAGCACCAGCAGCGGCCAAAGCACCGCGCCCAGCTTCGGCTGGCTCTCCGCCAGCCCGTGCACGAGGCGCTGGCCAAAGAAGGTCACGATGACGAAAGCCCACTGCACGCGCCCGCTCTGGCGGCCCATCCAGAGGAAGTAGGACAGCATGCCGCGGTAGACCGGATTGCGGGCCTTGAGCGCCTCCAGCATGCCCTCGCGCGCCGACTCGAAGTCGGGGCGCAGGCGCAGGGCTTCGCGGAAGTGTTCCTGCGCGCGTCGCGCGTCGCCGCGGTGCAACTGGGTCCAACCCTGCGTGGCGTGGCTGTAGGCGTCCTCCGGCGCCTGCTCAAGGGTGCGTGCGCCAACCGCGTCGGCCTCGTCGGCGCGGCCCAGCCGGGTGAGGGCAGTCGCCCGAAGATTTTGTGCGAAAACATTGGCGGCGTTGAGCCGCAGGGCCGCCTCGGTGTCGGCCAGCGCGCCCGCCCAGTCACGCAGGGCCAACCGCACCGCCGCTCGCTGGGCGTGAAACTCATCCGCATCCGGCGAGAGACGGAGCGCCTGCTCGACCGCCGGAAGCGCTTCCTTCGGCCGGCCCAGCCGCAATAACACATAGGCTCGCACATGATAAACGAAGGCCCAATCCGGTGCGGCCGCTACCGCCGCATCGGCCGGAGCAAGCGCCTCGGCCTCGCGGTTCTGGTCCACTAGCGCACGGGCCAAGAGGGTAAGGGCGAGCGGGTCGCCAGGGTTCTGAGCGAGGGCGAGGCCAGCCTCCTTTTCGGCGTCGGCCGGCCGCGATTGGGCGAGGAGGAGCTCGGCGCGGGAGTGATGGGGCGTCATCGGCTCAGGGCTTGGCGATTTTTAGGTATTCGAGCACGTCATCGTAGAGGCCGCTGTGGTTGGCGTAGAGGGCGTAGTTGCGGGCATTCTCAAACCAGTCACGCGTCGTCGGGCGGTGTTTTTTGGCGGCGTCGAGCAGGTCGCGCGTAGTAAGCGACGCGAGCTTGCCCGTCTTCATCGCCGCGCGGAGTTTTTCCTCCACTGCTAGATCGACCAACGCGCGCAGATCGGCGCCGGAGAAGGCGTCGGTCTTTTTCGCCACCGCCTCAACGTCGACGTCGGCGGCGGGTTTTCCCTTGAGCAGGATGCGCAGAATCTCAGCGCGCGCGGTCTGATCAGGCGGAGCTACAAAAAGGATACGATCAAAGCGACCGGGGCGGCGGAAGGCCGGGTCGAGGTGCCAAGGGGCGTTGGTGGCGGCAAGGATGAGCACGCCCTCGTTGGTCGCCTGCACGCCGTCGAGCTCGTTGAGGAACTGGTTGATCAGGTGGCGACCGCCAGACTTGAGCATGTCGGTGCGGTTCGCCCCGAGCGCATCAACTTCGTCGAAGAACAACACGCAAGGCCGGTGCGAGCGCGCCTGCTCGAAAAGGCCGTGAAGGTTGCGTTCACTCTGGCCGATCCACATGTCGAGCACATCGCTGATGCCGACCGCGATGAAGGCCGCGCGGACCTCACCGGCAGTGGCACGAGCGAGGTGGGTTTTACCGCAGCCAGGCGGACCGTAAAGCAGGATGCCTCCGCCAGTTTTCTTGCCGTAGGCGGCAAACATCTCTGGGTGCTGGAGCGGGAGGATAATCTTCATCCGGATGTCCTCCTTCATCTTCTCCATTCCACCGAGGTCGGCAAAGGTCACCCGCGGCCGCTCCACCTCGGCCCCGTCGCGCTCCGGCGGCAGGTCGCCAGCCGGCAAGCGTTCACGTTTCTCGGCCTCATCCTCATGGGCCTCAGACTGAAATTCGCTCGGTGCTTCAGGCGGCTGCGGGGGCGCCGGGCGCTCCGCTGGCCGAGGGGCGAGCGCGGGCGCGGCGGGCAGATGCGGCGCGAGTTCCTCCTCAAGGTGCGCATCTGCGGCCGGCGGCCGGGCCGAGCGGGCCCGCTGGTATAGCCGCGCCCCAAGCCGGGGCTCGCCAGCCTTTAGAGCCAGCCGCGCGTGCAACAACAGGGCGCGCGCGGGCGCATCCGCGGGCGCAGTCAAACCCTCAACCACCACGAGCGCGGCAGAGTGTTTTCCAAGTTGGTAAAAAGCATGCGCCAGACCGAGCTTCGCCTCCGCGTCGGCGGGTGCGAGAGCAAGGGCGCGTTTATAGAGGGCCTCCGCCTCGACGAAGCCGCCTAAGCCAAGCACTTGGGCCGCCACGTGGACGAGCAAAGGAGCGTTGTCCGGGCTAAGCCGGAGCGCCTCGCGCAGGGCGGCAGGGACGAGTTCCGAGGAAAGAGGATCTTCGGCTGACATGGACTCACAGTTAACCCCGACCGCTCTAGTCGAGTCGAGCGGCAAGCGGCCCGCCCCAGCTCCTCGTGTTGGTGGTTTCGTTTGCCCGCCACCACGCCGCCCGACTGACTGTCCGCATGGAAATCGATCTGCGGGCGCTGCCCGCCCGCGACGCCTACGGCTGGATGTCTTCGCTCATCACCCCCCGCCCCATCGCTTGGGTATCGACCCTCGACGCCGCCAACCGCCCCAACCTCGCCCCGTTCTCATTTTTCAACGGCGTAACCGCCAGCCCACCCACCCTGCTCTTCATCCCGGTCAACCTGCGCGACGGCTCGAAGAAGGATACCGTCCTCAATCTGGAGGAAATTCCCGAATGCGTAGTCCACATCGTGCCCCGCGTCCTAGCTGATCAGATGAACGCCTGTGCCGCCCGCCTGCCGCGCGGCGCGAGCGAGTTCGCCGCCTTCGGAATCGCCCCTAAGCCCAGCCTCGTGGTGCGCCCACCGCGCGTCGCCGCCGCCCCAGCCGCCTTCGAGTGCCGCGTTCGCCAGATCGTGCCAGTTGGCGACGGACCACTCGCCGCTCACATCGTAATCGCCGATATTCTCCACCTTCACGTTCGCGACGACATCCTCGACCCCAACGGCGAGGTCGATCCCGCTAAGCTCGACGCCGTCGGCCGTCTCGGCGGCGAAAGCTACGCCACCACCCGCGACCGCTTCGCACTCGAGCGACCCGACCACACTCGCTGACCATGCCCCGCTCCACCACTCCATCCGGTCCCCTCTTTTCCGATTTCAAACCCGCCTCCTTCCGCGGAGCACCTGGGTTTTTCCGCCTCGGACAAACCAGCGCCAACGTCTGGTGGCTGCTCACCCCCGAAGATGAACCCGTCCTGCTCCGCGCCGTCGCAGGGGTCAACCGCCACGGCCGCGCCGGCCCCCCGCCCGTGCGGCGCAGCGCCTACGCCCTCACCGTAGAGAGCCTCTACGATCCAGCCGCCCCCGCCGCCTGGGAAAAAAGCACTGCCGCTCGCCTTCACGCTTGGGGCGTCGACACCCTCGGGCCATGGACCGACTCCGGCTTGGTTGATCGCGGATTCTATTTCACGATGCCGGCTGATTTTGTCCACGCTCGCATCCCGACGCTATACGGACCCGGCCTGCGCGTGCCGGACGTTTTTGATCCCCGCTGGCCCGAAGCCGCCGCCGCCCATGCAGCCGCCGTCGCCTCGTCGTGGCGAGGGCGGCGTGAGTTAGTCGGCTGGTTCACCGACGACTCCCTTGGCTGGGGGCAATCCTTCTCTGCTCCGGTCACCCTGCTCCAGAGCTGCCTCAGTCTCGAACCTGCCTTCGCCGCTTACCACGCCGCTTGGGAATTTGTGCTCGCGAGCCACGGTGGCTCGCTTGAGGCCCTCGCTCGACGCTGGGGCGTGCATCTTCTCCACCGCGAACACATCCGCCAAATGACCCGGGACAACCGCGCCCTCGCCCACCCGGCCTTTAACGAGGACGCCCGCGCCTTCGGCCATGAGTTCGCCCGCCGGTATTTCTCCGAAACTGGCCGCGCCCTCCGCGCCGCCGATCCGGGTCGCCTCGTCCTTGGCTGCCGTTTCGCCGAACCGCCCCCGCCCGGCGTGCGCGAGGCCTGCGCTTGGCCCGACCTCGATGCGGTCTCTTGGCGGCTCCGCGCGGGCGAAAATTTCACTACCCAAGCCGACACCGCTGGCGGCACGATGCCGCAATGGATCACCGGCGGCGGCCTTGGCCATAGCGACTTCCGCCGCCTGCCGGTGCGCGACGGCACCGGCCCCACCCGCTTAGAACGCCTGCTCCGCGCCGGTCGCGAGGGTCTGGTCGCCGCCTGTCGCGACCCCCGCACCGTAGGCATAGAGTGGGCTCACTGGGCCGACGGCGGCGACGACGCCCCGCCCTTCGGTGCAGGCTTGGTCCACGCTGACGACCACGAAGCCGTTGAACACACTGAACTCTTGGCGCACCTCCACGCCCGCGCGCGCCGCTTGCATGCGGGGGCGGAGAGAAGTCAAAAGCCAGGATTCACAAGTGAGTAGTCGGAACCACGCCGCCCACCGCTCTCCAGCCCTTTCCGCCACCTTCCGATTTCTGCCTTTTGACTTCTAGATTTTAACTTCTGTTTTTTCTGCCCCATGCCCCACCTCGACCCCGCTGCCACGATCAAGGAACGCATCCGCACCGTGCGCGACTGGCCCCAGCCCGGTGTTAATTTCCGCGACGTCACCACCCTATTTCATGATCCCGAGGCCTTCCGAATCCTCGTCGAGACCATTGCCTGGGACGCCACCCGCAAGGGCGTGAACCTCATCGCCGCCGTGGACGCGCGGGGCTTTATCCTTGGAGGCGCCCTCGCTTACCAATTGCACCGCCCCTTCATGCTCGTGCGCAAGAAAGGCAAACTCCCCTTCCGCACCGTCGGCGCCGACTATGCCCTTGAATACGGCAGCGCCTCGATCGAGATCCACGCCGACGCCTGCAAACCCGGTGACCGCGTGCTGATCGTGGACGACCTCATCGCCACCGGCGGCACCGTGCTCGCCGCCGCCGGCCTCATCCGCTCCCTCGGCGCCGAAGTCGTAGGTGTCGCTGCTATCATCGACCTGCCCGAGCTTGGTGGCTCCGCCCGCCTCCGCGCTGCCGGTCTCGACGTGCACACGCTGTGCAGCTTCACCGAGACCGAGTAAACCACGATGACGCCCGCCCGCCCGCTCACCGTCTGGACTAACGCTGCACTCGCGCCCGCCGCCCACACCCGCCTAGCGGAAACCCTAACCGCCGCCGGTCACCGCCTTGTCGTCTCCACCCAGGCCTCCGCTTCAGTGCTCGCGGCGGCGGCGGATGACCCCGCCTTGGCCAACGCAGACGTTGCCTTCGGTCAGCCCCCCGCCGACGCCTGCCGGCGCCACACCCGCCTGCGCTGGATCGCCCTCACCTCCGCCGGCTATACCCGTTACGACAACGAAGAAACCTTCGACGCCCTGCGCACCCGAGACGCCGTGCTCACCAACGCCTCCTCCGTCTTCGCCGAGCCCTGCGCGCAACACCTGCTCGCCATGATGCTTGGCCTAGCCCGTCGTCTGCCCGACTCACTCGACGAACAGCGTGGCGCGCGCGGCTGGAAGTATTTGGAGCACCGCGCCGCTTCCCGCCTGCTCACCGGCCAGACCGTTCTACTGCTCGGCTACGGCGCGATCGCCAAACGCCTGGTCGAGCTGCTCGCCCCCTTTCGCATGCGGATCTACGCCCTCCGCCGCCGCGTCTACAGCGAGGCCGGGGTGCACGTTATCGCAGAGGCAAAACTCTCTGCCGTGCTCCCGCTAGCCGACCACCTCGTCAATATCCTGCCGGAAAACTCCGCCACCTATCGCTACGTCAACGCCCGCCGCCTCGCCCTGCTCAAACCTGGCGCGTATTTTTACAACATCGGCCGCGGCCCGACCGTCGACGAAACCGCCCTAGTCGAAGCACTCGAAGCCGGTCGCGTCGGCGGAGCCTACCTCGATGTTTTCGACACCGAACCGCTCCCGCCCTCCAGCCCGCTCTGGACCACGCGCCATTGCTACGTGACCCCGCACACCGGCGGCGGACGTTCCGACCAAGATGACGCACTGGTGGATCTTTTTTTGGGCAATTTGTCCAAGTTCACCGTCGGCGACCTGACCGGCATGGGGGACCGCGTAGTCTAAAACGCCATGGCTCGTAGCGTCGTCCTGCAAGGCACCGATCGCTGCTCGCGTTGCGAGCTCCCGCCGCGTTGGTGTATCTGCGCCGCCCAGCGTGCCGAGCCCTGTCCCGTGCAGGTAGATGTTCTCCAGCATGTGCTCGAGGCCCACCGTCCCTCCAGCACGGGCAATCTCATCCCGCGTGTGGTCGCAGGCGCGCGGGTATTTCCCTACCGGCGCGAGCGCCCGCTCGTTCGGGCCGAGTTCACCAGGCCCGAGGTTGACGAACTCTGGATCCTCCACCCTCACGGCGAGGAACCGCCCGCCAACCCACCACTGTCCAATCGTATCCAGGTGCTCCTGCTCGACGCCAGTTGGGCGCAGGCCGGCGGCATGCTGACGCAAGTGCAGGACTGGGGCCGCCGCGTGCGCCTGCCTATGGTCGGCACCAGCCGCTACGCCCTGCGTGCTCAGAACGGCTCCGACCGTTTCTCCTCGTTTGAGGCCCTGCTCTTTCTGCTGGCAGCCCTCGGCCACGCCGCCGCCGCCGCGCCACTGCGCCTCCAGTTCGAATTACACGTCTACGCTGGCCTGTGCTCGCGCGGCCGCAAGGCCGAGGCCGAGGCCTACCTCGCCGACTCACCCGTTGCAGCCGCCTTCCCCGAACTGCTCGCCGAGTTCGCCCGCAAACGCCCGAACCCAGGCGCGAAATAGGAGACCCAAGGCGCGAGACCTGCTAAAATCTAAAAAATCGATGCCCCTCTCCGCTTTGCCCGCCGGCCGCCTCATCGCTCAGCACAAGATGGCCCTCATCCCCGACGAGGGCGCGTGGTTCGCGCTCAACTACGTCAGCACCGATCGTCTGGAAAACCCTGCCCTGCCCGCGCGCTACGCCGGCTCCGGCCCGCGCCCAGCGGGCAGTGCGATCTACTCGCTGGTCACGCGCACCGATTTCTCCGCCCTGCACCGCCTGCGCAGCGACGAGATCTGGCACTTCCACGCCGGGGATCCGGCCGAGTTGCTGCTGCTGCACCCGGACGGCCGCACTGAAGTGATCGCCTTCGGCCCCGATTGCCTGAGTGACCAACGCCCGCAAGTTACGGTCACCGCCGGCACTTGGATGGGCGCACGCCCGGCCAGAGATCACGCTGAGGCCTATACGTTTTTCGGCTGCACGCTTGCGCCCGGCTTTGATTACAGCGACTACGAGCCTGGCTACCGAGACGAACTCCAGTCCGCCTACCCCGCCCAGTCCACGTTGATCGCCGCGCTAACGCGTCCGGCGTTTTTTCACCGCCCCGCCGCCGCACCCGCTCAGTCGCCCAATCCCAAGACAAATCCGGCGAGAGCCGGACGCATCTTTGATTCCAATGAATTGTCGCCCCTCGCCCTCGGCCCGGGAGTCGAAGTGCGCGAGCTAATCGGACGTTTTGCCTCCGAACGGAGCGAGGCGCTCAGCTGCGCGCGATTTCAGCTGGCGGCGGGAGCGAGCAGCGGTTCCAGCCGCTACCTCGAATCGGATGAATATTTCTTCGTCCTAAGCGGAACCGGTCGCATGACCCTCGCCTCCGGCATATCGTCAGTCGGTCCCGGCTCCGTCGTCGTAATACCACGCGGCGAACCCCACGCACTGGTCGCCGACGCGACGGGACCATTGGAGTTTCTCGCGCTAGTGGCGCCGGCTTTTAACCCTAGCCACTACAGCCCCGAAACCCCCGCCCCCATATGAAAAACCTCCCCTGCCTTTTTCTCCTCGGCCTGTGCCTGGCCTGCCTGTTTGCCCGCGCGGCGGAAACTAGGATCGAGCTCGGCGGTGAGCTCAACGCCCGCTGGCTTACGCCCGAAGCAGGGTGGTCGGGACGCGCCGTGCTGATCCTGCACGGTTTCGCCAGCGACAGCGAAGGACCGGCGGACGCGCAACGTCGGTTAGCGGAGGCTCTGGCCACGCGAGGCATCGCTTCACTGCGGGTAAACTTCCGGGGCGAGGGCGACCCAGCCCGCACCGCTATCGAGTCAACCTTTGACGGTCGCCTTGCCGACACCGAGACGGCCCGGGCCTGGCTGCTCGCGCAGCCCGGCGTGAATCCGGCTCGGCTAGGGATCTTTGGCTGGAGTCTCGGCGGCGCTACCGCGCTCGGCTCGGCCGGCGCACATCCGGATTGGTTTCGGGCGATGGTCCTCTGGTCCAGCGTCACCGGGGACGCACATGCGGTCATGTCTGGCGGCGGACTCGCCGCCGCCGCCGCCCAAGCCGAAGCCACCGGAACCGGCACCTGCGAAATCGCCGGCTGGAAAACCGTGACCCTGCGACGCGCGTTTTTTGATAGCTTCCGCGGTGTGGACCTCGATGCCGCGCTCGCCCGCCACGTGGGCAAATTTCTGAGTGTGCGCGGCTCAGCCGACTACCTCCCGCCGCGCGAGGCCGAGATCCTTAAGCTGGCGAAAGGCCGACCCGCTGAAGCGATCCTCATCGGCGGCGCCGATCATATCTTCAACGTCTTCGAACCCGACTCAGGCCACTTTAACCACGCCGTCCGCGTGACGGTAGATTGGCTCGACCGAGAACTATAATCACCATCGCTGCTCCGGTCGCTCACGCGTGAGTAGTATCCAGAGCCGGGCCAGGAACCAGCCGGGCGCAAAAAGCAGCACAAACATGCGCAACGCGAAAAACCCCAGCGCGACCATGAGGGCGAACCGCCCGCTCGGCCCAGGCGAGAGGATCAATTCGAGCAAAGAGAACCGCGCGAGCACAAAGCTCGCCGCAAAATGCAGGGCATACACTGCCGCGAGTTCGATGACGATGCGACCCAGCGTCGGAGCCGGCTGCGCCAGCCGACGCTCCCACCATTTCGACCACCAAGGTTTGTGCGCGGGGGGTTTCATGGGGCTTCGGAGCGTGCGGTGAGCATCGCGAGCATGATGGCATTACCCAGTGGCCCACCGGTGACGAAAACGCGTCGGTCGCCGCTCGCTACGGGGGTGCCTGCCAAGTGGGCGGTGCGGTAGAGCGAGACGAAGAGCCGCCGATCGTCGAAGACCCGCGCTCCGCCAAGGGCGAAGCCAGATGCGAATGGGCTGACCCCTAAAACCAAGGGGCCAGAGTCGCTGTCGCCGATGCCGGGCGCAGCCGAGCCAATGTGGTGTTCATTCAAATAACCGAAGCCCCAGAAGGAGTCCGCGCAGCGGTCGCGCACGGCCGCAAACAAGATACCTGAAACAGCGCGTTCGCCGTAGGAGAGTAGAAAAGCCGCGCGCGCCGTGCCACTGGCCCGAGCGGCAGCAGCCGGCTTGCCGTCACGGGGATTGATGGACTGAAAAAGCAGGCCTGAGCGCGGATCTAGCCAGGCTATGCTAAAACGCGCAAGGGCCGCCGGCGCCACCGCCGAGTAGTCCGCGCCGGTGTTTCGCGCATGCAAGAGAAGGGAGCCGAGCACGGCCGCATTATCCACCGGGTAGCCCTCGAGGGGATAAGTCTCTAAAATGCCGTGACGGCTCGCCTGCAGGCGGCGAGCGAGCGCGGCGGAGATGCGGTCATTTAGATCGGAGAACCGCGAATCCGGCACGACCCGGCGGTGAAGGGAGAGGACAAGGTTGAGGTAACCGAGGTAGGCGGCGTGCCCGCGGGGTCCGTCAAGCGAGGCGAGTGGATCTTCCCGCCAACGGACGGTGTCAAAAGCCCGCACCCGCTCAGAAAGAAGTTCGTCGATAGCACGCTCGGCCACGGGCAGAAACTCGGCCCGACGCTCCGGTAGCTCCAGGCAGACCTGAAGGAGTCCGAGCGCCGCCATCTGGTAGGTGCCCAAAAGCCACTCGTTATGGAAGAAATCGCGCTGAGCTGAGAGATCCTCCACCTGCACACCGGCTTCGACGCTAGCGGCGACCGCTCGAGCATGAGCGAGAACTAAGTCGCCGTCGTTCGCCAGCCAGCGGATCGCGTCCCGTCCGCACCAAAAGCGGGGCACGATCATGGCCGTGAACAACACGATCAGCCCCGCCGCCGGCCAGCGCACCCACCAGCGGGAATAATCGGGCGGCAGGCGCAGGGCGGCGATGCGACGGCTGAGAGCGTGGCGGGACATGGCGGGGCTGGATTTGGCTAGCGTCCCATCGCGGCGCGAGCAGCGG
>RGVP01000002.1 GCA_010027235.1 bacterium | reverse complement strand
TCAATCGCACAATGTATTTTTCAAAGATCGCTTCCCGATTTAGGGGAAAGAGTTCAAAACAACCAAACCTCAGTTCTTCCGTCAATGACTTTTTTCAAAATCACCAACAAAGTTTCAGAGGCCTTCCTGCAATGAACACCCCTTCGACTCGCGGACTCTCACCCGCCAATCGATGGGAGGGCGGACAATGGAAACCATCTCTCCTTCGACAAGCTCCTTTTTTAATCCGTATTTGTTTATTTTATAAATAACGATTGATGAATGAATTAAATGAAATTTATTCCCGATATTCTTATGTTAATTTTACGATTTTTAATCGATTCATCACGTTGGCTTAAAGCCCAAGGTGAGCTTCCCGCGATAAAACGGACACGCGAAGGGCGGGATATGATGTTCGGTGAGGTTGGATTCGTAGGCGAGAGGACTTTGGAAACCGTGGGCCGAGTGAAGGCGAGTTCGGCTTTCAAAGCTATCGATGTAATTTAAGGTCTTGTTTACGGATTCGTCGTGGGTGGCAAAGTGCCGGCGGTTAATCAACTCGTGTTTGAGCGTGCTCCCAAACGTTTCATGGTGGCGTTGTCGTAGCAGTTGCCTTGGCGGCTGATGTCACCGTGCTCGGCCAAGGTGGCGAGATAGTCCGCACAGGCATACTGACAACCGCGATTAGAGTGATGAAACAGGCCGGCCCCGGGTCGGCGTCCTAGGGCCACATGCAGGACGGCCAGAGGCAACGCGGTCGCCAAGCTCGATTTAAGGGCCCAGCCGATTTGGGGTCGGCTAAAAAGTTCAGGCCTACCGCCAAGTATTACAGCTATCGGAGGGCTTCTACTTTGTCGCTGTTGGTCTTGCGCACCCGGTAACGACGGTCTTGCCGGCCTTTCAGCCCGCATTCCGTCATCAGCTGGGCTAAGTAGTTGCGGCTAGCACATCGCCTTGATCGGACGCTCGTGGTTCATCGCTTCAATTCGGGCATACCGCTGCGCCATGGTGCGGCGAGGATGCTCGCAGCTTTTAAAGACTATCCGCATGCTCGTTGATCCTCGCTAACTCTCAGCGTAGCAATTTGATCTCGGCCTGAAACGCTTCTTGGCTATCTTGCAGAAGTAGCCAGACCATCTAACGCTCCAAGTTCCAATCGATAGCTGGAATACGCTTATCTCAAGTTCCTTCTACCGTCAGCTACGCTGACTTCCCGCTTTGCTTCCACATGCGCACCGCTTGCTGCCGGAACGTTTCCTAAAGCCTCGGATTCCTCGTATCCGTATGCTTTGTTTCTTTCATTCTTTGAGTCTCTCCGTAATGGCTCAACTCGTGTCCATCCATTCAGGATTATACGCAAAATTAGCTGGTAAATTTAGACCAAAAATACTGCTCAGATTTATTTGTCGTTCATGGCGTTTGGCATCGTTTTTTTAGTGTCACGTAATCGAACTTCTTCTCTCTCAGTTCCAGAAACTATAAGTTAAGCGATGCCGATAACCATAAATCGATAACCTCATTTACCTGGAGCATCTCTTCATCGGTTCCTACGCTAATACGCAAAAAACTTTCTGTCAGCGGGTTATTAGGGAAATTGCGCACAAGAATACGCCGGGAAAGCAAAAAATTATAGAGGGAGCGAACCACAGCAGATCCGGTCTCTCCGAGGGCATTTTTCGGCTCGGTGAAGAGGAAATTCGCCTGGCTCTGATAGGTAAACCATCCGCGCTGGGTGTATTCACCAAACCAATAATCACGCGTGCGGATGATTTTACCGATGATTGCGGCGTAATAACTACCATCGGAGAGTGCTGCCGCAGCTGCAACTTGGCTCAGGCGATTGACGTTATAGCTGTCACGCACACTATCGAGCAGGTCGATGATCTCAGGATGCGCTAGGCAGTAGCCCACACGGAGGCCAGCGAGGCCCTGAGCCTTGGAAAGCGAACGGGTGATGATGAGGCGAGGATGAGTCGCTAGCAGGGCGACCGCGTTTTCGCGTGCGAAGGGCGCGTAGGTCTCGTCGAGCACGAGCACACCAGCGAAACGCGAGAGCAATTCGGTGATCTCAGCGTTGGAAAAACCTACGCCCGTAGGCGCGTTGGGCGAGGTAAGGAAGCAAGCGCGAGCGGATGTAGCGGCGAGGGCGCCGACCGGAAGTTTCATTTCACGGTCGAAGGGCACGGGCACAGCACGACCGCCCTGAATGGCGATTAACACTGGGTATAGTGAATAGCTCGGCAGGGTAAAGGCAGTCGGTGCATCTGGGCCCCCGAAGGCGCGCACAAGGAGATTTAGAACGTCATCAGATCCGTTGCCGATCAGCACGTTTTGTTCGGAGAGACTGTGGCCGTGGAGGTGGGCCACAAGCTTGCGCAGAGGGGCCGCCTTAGGGTTTGGGTAGAGGCGGAGTGCTTCGCCTTGTCCGGTGAGTTCAGCGACGATGGCGGCAGCAGCGAGTGGGCTCGGCGGATACGGGCACTCGTTGGTGTTGAGCTTGATCCAGCCAGGTTCGGTGGGCTGAAGGCCAGGCGTATAAGCGTGCATCGCCGCGACGTGCGGCAGAGCGAATTCGGTCGGAGAACGCATGAAAAGAAAAGGTCGTAAGCCGGGAATCAGAGAGCAGATTTAGGATATTACCGCTTTAAACAAAACGTGGATGCGCAAAATCTACGTCGAGCTGACATCTGAACCGTGAAATATTGGCGCGCTCACCTAAAACGCACCTCAAACGGCGCGGATCTTCACGCTGCGACCGTGAGCATCAAGGCGCTCCATTGCGGCGAAGGCAGCGACGATGGGGGCTGATTTCTTAATCGAGGTCGTATCGTATTTAATGATACTGGTGCGGCGCATGAAATCAGCAACGCGCAATCCGCTGAAAAAGCGACCGGCGCCGCCAGTAGGCAGGACATGGCTGGGGCCGGCAGTGAAATCGCCCACAGCGGTCGGAGTATGATTGCCGAGCATGATGGCACCGGCAGTGGTGATGGTTTTGAGGAGGTTCTTTTGCAGGGTCTCTTTGACCATCAACTCTAAGTGCTCGGGTGCGATAAAGTTAGCTACGCGGGCAATATCCTCTGCGGACTTGGCGACGATGCCAACGAAGCCGGAGGCGAGAACCTTGGTGATCTTTTCGGCGCGAGAAACGAACTTTAATTGGGTAGTAAGCTCGGCGCGCACAGTCTCGAGGATAGCGGCATCGGAGGCGATAAGGTAGATCTTTTCCCGGCCTGAACCGTGCTCGGCCTGAGCCAGCAAATCGGCGGCGGCGAAGGCGAGATCCGCGGTATCGTCGACCACCACCATCACTTCACTAGGGCCGGGTAGCGAATCGACTCCGATGGTCCCGAATACCTGACGTTTAGCCTCGCACACATAGGCGTTACCCGGGCCAAAGATTTTATCCACGGCAGGGATGCTGAGGGTCCCGAAAGCGGCGGCGGCGATGGCCTGAACACCGCCGATGCAATAGATTTCCTCAATGCCAACGAGATGTAGTGCGGCGAGGGTGCCGTCGGCCACCTTGCCAGACGCATTGGAGGGGGTAAAAACTGCAATCTCGGGGCAACCGGCGAGCTTGGCGAGGGTAGCGGTCATCAGGACTGTTGAGACCAAAGGGACCTCACCGCCGGGCACGTAGAGGCCAACGCGGCGGATCGGGTAAAAGTTTTCCCCGACGATGGCACCATGAGGATTCTTAGCCTGCCAGTCCTTGGGGAGGCTTTTGGCGTGGAAGTCTAAGATGGCCTCGTGGGCGGCTTTGAGGGCCTTGAAATCAGGGGCGGGAAGGCGTTTTGCGGCGGCGGCGATGTCGGTCGGCTTAACCCGGAAGTCGCGTGCGCGTAGTTTAGCCCCGTCGAATTTTGCGGCGTAATAACCTACGGCCTCATCCCCGCGTTGACGCACGTCAGCAAGGATGGCAGCTACACTATCGTGAATCTCCTTGGGAACAGTGGCGCCACGGCAAAAGGCGGCAATTTCGGATTCGAAGGTCTTGGAGGCGGACTGGATGACGCGCACGGCTGGAATTCGAGATGACGGTTGATCAGAGGGAGAACGAAACTGAAAAACGGATACGTGTCAGAGACGTGACAGCGGCGCGAGCAGGGAATTTGCAAAGAGGGGGGAGAAAGCCAAAACCGCGACCAAATACGTCGCGGCAAAAGGAGACCGGACGGAACGGGCGCCAATAGCTTATTCGCGCAGGGTTGGAATAGCGAAGCTGGCGACATCCAGCTGTGGGTTTACCTCAACCGAAGAGAAGGTAACTCGAATTATTCGCTTATTGCCATCTGGAAGCAAGTTATTAGTGATCATGCGCTTAGGAAACCGCAGCTCACCTGAACGAATCTCACCCTCTTCGCGTATTTGGGTGCCGCTTTCGGTCTCAGTCAATAGGAGGCGCCCGGTCGCAACTTCAAAACTGCGAGTAAATACGATGCCTGGACCGTGCACGAAAGCGAGTTTGTGGCAAGCGACACCGTCCACGGTGAGTTCGCCACGATCTTCGACATGGCCACCGCACTGCTCGAGGCCACGATAAAATGATAGATTTTCGAAGGTATTGGCGCGGAGTCGCTTAATTTGATCAGAGCCGAGCAAATTAACCTCCCATCGGCTCAGGTCCTGATCGCTGGTCACCCGTTGCCAAGCATCGTAGCCATCTAAAGCCGTGATCTCTGATCGGCTTTGATTGGTCGCCGTTATACGTTGACGGTAAGGCTTTTGAAAAATAATTTCGATCTTGGCAACATCGCCGGCGGACTGGCCAAAGTCTACGATCTCAAGTTCGCCAATAAACCGGAGGCTCTCGACTGCCGAAAGTGCGCTTTCAGATCCTAGGTAAGCACGGGCCTTCTCCAGAATGGCCGGTTGAGCGATAGCAGATAGGCCGAGGCCAAAGACGCAGAGGAGGTAACGGAATCGGAAAGACAGCTTTATCATGTTGGGAACACAGACTGGGAAAGCCATTGAGTCTGCTAGTTCCCGGCAGACTGTGATCTCAAAAAAAAGAAGAGAGTAGGCCTTACTCCCACTCGATGGTCGCCGGGGGTTTAGAGCTGATGTCGAGAAGGACACGGGAGACGCCCCGGACCTCGTTGGTGATGCGCGAGGAAATCTTTGCAAGCAGTTCGTAAGGCAGACGCGCCCAATCGGCGGTCATGGCATCGCGGCTTTCAACAATCCGCAGGGAAATAACATCGGCGTAGTTACGCTCGTCGCCAATTACGCCGACTGATTTCACCGGAAGATACACCGCAAAAGACTGCCATACCTTCCAGTAATAGCCGCTTTTCATCATCTCGTCCTGGAGGATGGCGTCGGCGGCCTTCAGGACGTCGAGCCGGGCGGAGGTGATGTCGCCGGCGACGCGAACACCGAGGCCTGGGCCCGGGAAGGGTTGGCGCCAGACGACCGCGCGGGGGAGGCCAAGGGCTTCGCCAACAGCACGGACCTCATCCTTGAACAGTTCGCGCAGGGGCTCAAGGAGCTTGAGTTTCATCCGTGCAGGCAAGCCTCCCACATTATGATGGCTCTTAATCAAAGCGGCGGGGTTGCCAGCGATGGCGACGGACTCGATCACGTCAGGGTAAAGCGTGCCCTGAGCGAGCCAACGCGCGCCGCCGATTGAGCGTAATGACTTCTCAAATACTTCGACAAAGGTATTGCCGATGATCTTGCGCTTGGCCTCAGGCTCGGAGACGCCCTTGAGGCGCTTCAGGAAGAGTTTCGAGGCGTCAACCACGCGGACGTCGATGTGGAAGTGATCGGCATAAAGCTTCTCAACCTGCTCCCGCTCGCCGGCACGGAGGAGGCCGTTGTCCACGAACACGCAGGTGAGTTGCTTGCCTATGGCCTTGTGGATGAGTGCGGCGGCAACGGAGCTGTCCACGCCTCCGGAGAGACCAAGGAGGACGCGTTCCTTGCCGACCTGGGCGCGGATGGTCGCGACCGAGTGCTCGATGTAGTCCTTCGTTGTCCAATCTTGTTGGGCGCCGCAGATGCCGAGCAGGAAGTTGCGAATGACGTCGATTCCGTGCTCGGTGTGGAAGACTTCGGGATGGAACTGGATGCCGTAGTAATTGCGTTTCCGGTCCTCGATCACGGCGAACTCGGAATTCTCGGTCGTGCCGATGGCGGCGTAGCCGGGCGGCAGGGCGATCAGGCGGTCGCCGTGGGAGTTCCAGACCTTGAGTTTTTTCGGCAGGCCCTTGAACAGGCGCCCGGGTTTTTGAAGAGAGAGAACGCCGTGACCGTATTCGCGGTGGGTGCTCTTGGAGACCTTGCCGCCGAGCAGGTGGCCTTGGAGCTGGATGCCGTAGCAGATGCCGAGGATGGGCACACCAAGCTCAAAGATAGCGCGGTCGGGCATGGGCGCGTTTTTGGCGAAGACGCTACTAGGGCCGCCGGAGAGGATAACGCCGATGACGCCGTCGACCTTGAGTTGGGCGGCCGGAGTGCCAAAGGGATAAATCTTCGAGAGGACCTGGCACTCGCGAATGCGGCGGGCGATAACCTGAGTATATTGAGAACCGAAATCGAGGACGGCGATAGTCTGGGACATGGGCTTAAAGGGAGAGCGAACCGGATGGTGCGAGGCGGGCCAAGAAAGAAGCGCAAGGCGGGGCGGGAAATACCCCTACGAAAAAACCCAAAAACGCAGCCGGGCGAAGGCGTAAGTTGTCGGCGAGTCGTTTTTCAGCTGAAGCCCGCCTACAACTCCAAAAACCGCGATCGATCGACGCGCTCTGACCCAATCTGAGGCCACACTTGGCGGTTTGCCCATCGCCTCGATGAATTCACGAGCGCACCTCGGGGATTCTCCCGCCGCCATTCGCAGTATCATTTTGCGCCATCGCATTGGCGCCAATCGCGATTTAGAATTTAATCATGCTAGGTTCAACAAACCACGCCTCAACTCTTGTGGCGTGTCCTTAAAGGGAGGGAGCGCGGAGACTCTCATGACGGGAGCAGAAGCAGGGACGCGCCAGCCTACATTTTGAATGGGACAGATACCGGAAGCGGAGATAGCGGGCCCAAAAGCACGCGAGGGCGACGCGATCGGCACCTACGATCTGGGCTTCGAGCGCCTAGGCGGTAGTGACGAGCCCGACGCTGTTTTCGCCCAGAGTCTGGCGGGCGAATCGTTGCAGGTTAGCGGAGCGTTGGTTCTGGCCTAGGTGCAGGCCCTGAATCGTGAAGCGTTGCAGGGGGGAAGCGTGCTTGCCTCATCCGTCGAGCCTTAGAGCAACTCCTCGAAACTTATAATCGAAACCACAGGTTTACGTCCGCGCCGGCAGGATAGGAAGGCGCGGGCAGGTCCTTATTGCCTGCGGCGGGTATGCAGCAGCAAGGACGAGGAAGAGCGGGCCGGCGGCCGAGCGGTGGTTTAGGCGAGGGGAATAGCGCCTAGGAAAGCACCAAACTGCCCTGCTGCCGACGACAGATAGGCCCACGGTATTATTGGTGGTTCCGGAGGTAGCAGCAGGTCGGTAAAACCAATCAAAAACGCATAGGTCTCTATGATATCACCCTTCAGCGCTTCTGACGTGGTGAGGACGAGAAAGTCGCGTATTTAGCAGAAAGATACCGCCTCCAAATTAATCTGGCATCTTCCGAGTCCAACCCGAGAGACGCACCCTTTCTACCAATACCATATGAGGAACGGTCAATGCGGCTAACCCGACAAAAACCACTTGTATCACCCGCGCATCAATCGCGGTGTCACGGAGAAAACCCCAGGCCAATCCAGAGCCCAACAGCACACCCAGCATCGGCAGCAATGCCGCCCCAGCGACATAACGCCAAGAGGACCGGCCGGAAAAGCTCATCGTCCTCAAAATATGGCGGGAGCTGTGCATGCCGCAGAAGCAAACGACAAAGGCAACCAACGGCGGTGCAGCGAGCGCAAGTGCGCCGGCGGCGGCAATTTCCAATGAGGTCCAGATATCTCTTCGGATTTGCCAGAGCAGGGAGACCGTAAGCCCGGCCAGCCAAGGCCAAGCGAGCAACCGTAACCAAGGAACCAGAGACGACGACGTGTGGTCGCCCACGAGCAAACCAAAAAGCCTGCCGATTTCCGGCGCGTGCCAAAGCGTTGGCAGCAGAATCACACTGCCGCCGTAGAGCATGCGCGACGGCCACGGTGTAGGCGGAAGTGGATCGCCGGAGAAATGGACGGCGGAAATGATTAGGAACCCCAGCAAAAAGAGGCCGGGTTGCCAGAGCCACAACCCTACGACCAAAGCCGCCAGTAAGACGTATAGAAGGGCAAACTGCAGCCATCCGGTCAGCGTTCGAATGCTGTAGAGTTGCTTGGCGAAAATCGTATCAAGCGCCCCATGGGGCACGCCGAGCACCAAGATCAATACGGCAACCACGATCAATTCAACCTGAGGCGGAAGCCGGCCCAGCCAAAGCGAACCAAGGGTCACTAGCGCTGCGCCTGAGGTAAAAAAAAGTCCCTGAATGCGTAGCGCGTTCATAATGATTTTGAGTGGAATTTTTTCATGAAAGCAGGGTTTTCCCAAGCTCCCTCAGAAATAGGCCGGGGGGTAACGCACGTATGATATGACAATAATCTACCCAGCGAGGGCAATCGCTCATGAATCGAACCATGGCGGAGGTGTCGCGCATCGCAAAGAGTCGCATGAAAAGGTCGGGGGCAGCTTCTGGATATCGCCGTAAAACTCGCAGAAATAGATCATCCATCGCGCGTATTCGCCGCGGGTCGGCAGGCTGCGCGCAGGGCCGCAGCCCTTGGGCAAGTTGGCCGGCACATTGGTCGGCCCACCGCTGGATTCGCTGAAACGCGAAGCCCGAAGCGGGCCGCGCAGCGCCTCCGGTGAGGCCGGCGCGAATCCAATCGGGATGAGGCGGGGCTTGAACCGTGGAAAGTCCCATGGGCAGCGAACCCGATTCGGTGCGAATCACCTGTGGCAGTGCGATCTTAAGCCTCGCGGCGAGCGCGTTCGTAAGCATCGGTTGCAGGCTATCCGGCCCAAGGGGGTCCGGTGCAAATGAGGTCACCTCGACCAAGGCCTGTCGCTCCGTGGTGGGCAGCAAATAAAGGAACATGATCCGTTGGCCGGTTCCGGGCAGAAAGTCCATGAGCGTGGCGCAAGCTGGATTAAAGCACGCCGTTTCACAGAGGATTTCGTGACCGAGGAATGACTGCCATAAAAGCGCGTCGCCGCACCGGGGCGGACGGGTGGGACGGGTGTCCACAATCCATCGGGGCGTAAACACCCCCTGAGCGGTTGTGATTTCCCAGCGATCGCCACGCCGGACAGGCTCACCATCTAATCTCTCTCCGGTGAGTAAACGGAGGCGGCTATTGCTCGCGACTGCCTTGAGTGCGGTCTCATAAAACGCAGATGCCGGGATCATCGCATACGGTGAAGCCGTGCAATCAACTTCAAGACGCCGGTTCTCAGACATCACTTCAAAGCGATTCCAGCGGTGCCGAACGAGCGAGGTGTGTTGGGCCGATGCGGTATCCCAAAAGCACCAAGTGCGGTCGTTTGCATAGCTATCGCGTGGCTCGATAATGATGGTTTGCGGGCATTGTTCGCCCAGTTGGGCGAGTCGCATGGCCAGACTAAGGCCTGCGCAACCACCGCCCAAGATCACGAGATCGTCGCCGGGCTTCATGGCTGGGCATGGGCACC
This sequence comes from bacterium, assembly GCA_010027235.1. Lineage (GTDB taxonomy): Bacteria > Verrucomicrobiota > Verrucomicrobiia > Opitutales > Opitutaceae > IMCC26134_A. The sequence continues at coordinate 39,758 of RGVP01000002.1, read as the reverse complement.
CGGCAAACCGTCCAGCGCCGCGTGCAGCGTAGCTTGGTGCGGTAGAGGCCTCCAAAATGTGCGGTTAAGGGGGAGAGTAAGAAATACGCCGACCGTGATCAAAACTTTGCTTGCATCCGAGACAAACACCCGGCCGGTCCACGTGGAAAAATTCTCCCCTCGCAAGCGTGTGCCGATGGCCCGATAAACCCGCGCGGCCACAAGAATGCCGAGGCGCGCGCGTAGCGGAAGGTAGGATAAACCGGCTTCGCCGCTCGCGTAAAATTGGTCGGCTAAATCGAGGAGGTCGCGGACGGTGTCGCGGATGCGCGCCTGCAGAACTTCGTCGGGCGAAATCAACTGGACCGGTTCAGCCCCTCCGATCAGGTTAGCCGGTAGGTAACGCCGCCTTGCCTGTGCATCCTCGGTGACATCGCGGCAGATATTGGTCAGTTGCATGGCAATACCCAGATCGATGGCGTGGGGCCGGGCCGCCGGATGATCCACGTCCAAGGCTCCACACATCATGAGACCGACCGTGCCTGCGACGCGATAGGCATAGCGCAGCAGTTCCCCGGAATCCTGCATTCGCACCACACCGAGGTCCGAGATCAGGCCGTCGAGCAGCGCGTTGGGAATCTCAAGTGAAATGGAACACTCGCGAAATAACTCGATTCCGTCCGCGATGTCACCGTCGGCGGAACTTCCGATCGAAAGCGCGGCGCGAATCCGATCGAGGGCATCCCCAGGGTCTGATGCCGCCCCAGCATCGTCGGCCAGGTCGTCGAGACCGCGGCAAAATCCATAAAGTCGCGTCGCCCGCGCGGCATGGCGCGAAGACAGAAACATGCGCGCCCAGTGAAAACTTCGCCCCTGCCGCGCGAGGGCTTGATCCGCCCGGCCGAGGGCGCAGTCGGGCGTCGCGGTCATTCGGTGGCGGACTCCCGCCGCGCCTCCGGAATGAGAGCATCAACCACCTTGGCAGAACATAAAACGCCCGGTAATCCGGCGCCGGGGTGGGTTCCGGCGCCCGTAAGATAGAGGTTTTCGATACCTTCGGCGCGGTTATGAAATCGAAACCAAGCCGATTGCCGAAAAAGCGGCGCGATCGAAAAGCCCGCTCCGTGCACGCTTAGGTAGTCACCGGCGAAGTCGTCCGGCGTTTTGTAAAAATCAGCCGTGATAGTTTCACACAGTCCAGGGAGTATAGTGCGGTCAAGGGCGGCCACAATACGGTTGCGCAACCGAGGTGCCTCTGCGGCCCAGTCGAGATTTGCCTGCTGGTTTGGCACCGGACATAGCACATAAAAACTATCGCACCCTGCGGGCGCGAAACTCGGATCCGTCGCCGTCGGGCGGTGTAAATAAAGAGAGAAGTCGTCCGCCAGAATTTTACGGTGAAAAATATCGTCAAGGAGTTCGCGGTAGCGCGGACCCATCCAAATGGTATGATGAGCTACTTCGGGATAGGTTCGGGTGGTTCCAAAATAGAGCACGAATAGCCCCATGGAATAATGTGCCGCCGCGAGCTTGATGCGGGTTGACACCCTTTGCTGCGAGGGAGGGATCATCTTGCGGTAAAGGTGCGCGGCATCCGCATTGGAGACAACGACGTCGGCCTCTAGGTCTGTTCCGTTTTCCAAGCGGATACCCGTGGCCCGGCCGTTTTGAATGACTACGGAATCCACCGTGGTGCCGAGTTGGATTTCGATGCCGTGGCGCTTTATCAGAGCGCCAAGTGCGGCTGTTACCGCCCCAGTTCCGCCCATGGCAAAGTGAACTCCATAGGCGCGTTCGAGAAAATGGATCAGCCCGTAAATGCTCGTCGTATCGAACGGATTCCCCCCCACCAGTAGGGGTTGAATCGAAAAGGCCTGGCGCAGCTTTTCGCTACAAAGGTGGCGCCGCACCATGCTCCAAACCGTTTCATAGTTGCGCAAACCGACCAAGCGCGGAACTTGCCTCAGCATGGTCGTGAAGCGGTCAAATGGCTGCGCTGAAAGCTCGGTAAACCCAACGTCGAAAATACGGCGAGAATGGGCCAGAAGAGCGAGGTAACCCTTTTGGTCCCGCGGTTCGATCCGGTTGATTTCGGCAAGTGTCTTATCGAGTGTGCCGCCGTAGTCGAAGTGGTCGCCATCGGAAAACTCGAATCGATACCATGGTTGCAACGGGACTAAACTCAGGGAGTCCTCAAGCCGCTCACCAAACAGACCAAAGAGTTCCTCCAAAAGAAACGGCGCCGTGATAACTGTAGGCCCAGCGTCGTGTCGGAAGCCCTCGTGCTCAAAAACTTGGGCGCGCCCGCCAAGCATCGGGCAACGGTCGATCAGCTTTACATCGTAGCCTTTGGCGCGCAGGCGTAAAGCCGACGCCATACCCCCAAATCCTGCCCCGATAACGATCGCCTTCATCGCGTTCGTTTCTGCGGACTAGAGGCGTTCGCTCAAAGCGCGGGCCAATTTTCCCAGCAATTCTCCAGCTCCCCTCGGCAGGCGGTTTGCCGCTGAAATCGCAAATTGCAGATGTCTCGTTCCAATCTCGCGCGCAAGGCGATTGGCGTCATCCTCGGAATGTCCCGCGGAGAGGACATTTAGCAGGTTTAGTGTGAATTGCCCGTCACTAGCAGCGTCGTGGAGATCGTCCACAATTTGATAACCTATCCCAAACGACTCTGCCGCTTCTTGCGCTAGGCCTAATGCATCGCGAAAGCCCGCTCCCAGCAAGGCCAGTTCCAGCGGCAAACTGAGTAGGGCGCCAGATTTACCGGCGACAATTTGCTCATAGCGTGCAGTGTCGCTGACCGCATGCGTGCGAGCTGAAATGTCGCCGCATTGGCCACGAATCACTTGAGCAGTCCGCCGGTGGACAAGGCGAGTCATCTCGCCGATCATCGAGGGTCGCGAAAACTGTGCGATCGCAGAGTAAGCCGACGACAAGAGCAAATCGCCGGAAAGAATCGCCACATCTGCGCCGAAAGCGGCAAGCACGGTGGGTTGGCCTCGGCGGATCATGCCTCCATCCTGCAGGTCGTCGTGAATTAAAGATGCATTGTGAAGGAGTTCAGCGGTGGCTCCGATGATAATACAGTCGTCTTTTGCAAGACCCAGCCTTTCGGATGCTTCAATTCCTAGGCGGGCCCGGACGCGCTGGCCGCCAGAGGCAAGATGATTTAGAGCGGCTTGAACTGCAGAAGAGAGGTGAGTCGAAGACTTTTCGGCGACAGATAACTCGGCAATCATGAACTGCTCAAGTTCGGCGAGTTCTGGCTCGAACGAAGGAGTTTCAACCAACCCAGCAACTCTCATGGGTGAACTCATGACGAAATACCGAACCGAATTAACCAAACCACCATCGAAAATATGGTGGTCTGGTAGGTGTTAAATAGCCGCGTTACTTAGCGGCTAACTTATCCGATTCAGAAACGGCAACAGTCCAAATGATGACGCCAAAGCCGATTTTGTTAACGACATCTGCAAGGTTATAAACGATGTTGAGAGTTTTCATGCTGCTCTCTGGGCCTGATCCGGTGAGATAACCTAGGAAATAACCAATAGGATAAATAGCCCAACCGAGAACCACGATGGAACGCATGAGCTTAAACGCAGACTGAACCGATGGGGGGGATGACTCCGCGTTGATTTTTCCAGCCTGACCGCCATAAATCTCCCAAATAATGAAAAACCAACCGGCCATACTAAAGATGAACGCCGGCAAAACGGCCATATAGCCGGCTTCGCCCAAGAACCCGAAGACAAGCATGAAGAGAGCCCCGAAAATAAGTCTCCAGAAAATGCCGGCGGGAACTTTAGTAATCGCCGAGAGAATCAAGTAGAATTCCACGATAAGCAGTGGAACGGTGATCATCCAGTCGATGTAACGATACACCGTCGGAGTGGAACCAGTGTTCACCCAGACGTCCCGCATGTAGAAGTAGTGCCACGCCGCCACCAAAGTCACCAAGCCGGATACCGTCAGCGAAGTCTTCCATTTTGCAGTTACGCGTTGGGTTTCGACGAAGAAGAAGGCAGTGGCGGCAACGAGCGCCATTGAAATCATCCAAAATGATACGCCAACGAAATCATTCGATTGCAAAATAGTTCCAGAAGAGGCAAATGCCTTCGAAGGAACTAAAAGGGCAGCAAGTGCCAGTAATGGAGTTTTAATTACGATTTTGTTTATGGGGTTTTGCATAAGGGGTAGGAGAATGGTAAAACATAAATGGTGGTGTTTCGCAAAATTTTTTTCAAAAAAGTTTTATTCGTCTCGTGATTGATTTAAATTGAACGCCGTAACCCGCTTTTGGGGCCGAACTAAGAGAGAGTGCTTGAAGAATTAGGGTGAAAAGAAGGATAGTGGTGATTGGTTTAGTGATAAGGCCTATAACCACTTAACGAAGGAAAAACATGATCCTTTTAACGAAGGACACTACCACAACAAAGCACACGCGGGAGCAAATGCTGGCGCTTGCCGATGCGGTTCCTCGCTTTCTTCAATCAGGCAATGGTGGCGCCATGAACTACACCGGAATCGACTACGGGACGGGGGCGGAAGAATGGCGTAGCTGAGCCGAGAAAAGAAGCGTGGAAAAGATCAGAAACGGAGACGGTCGTTGGTCTGACCACAGCGAGGGCAGGTTGAATTGGGCAGGGAGCCCTGGATGGAATAGAGATGACCGCAGTGCGCGCAGTGGAAGGACACGTGCCGGCGCTCGGCCTCGAAGCGGGCGTGGTCGCGGCGATCGTAGTAGCCCCATAGGCCGAGAAAAACGGCGGCGACGAGGCAACTGTAGATGACCATGGCGGAAACAAGATCCATGTGGGCGTGAGAGTAGAGAAGCGAAGTTGGTCCGATCGGGCAAGCGTCCGGACTGATTGGAAAATAGAAACGCCGCGCCTCCCCGGGAGGGAAGGCGCGGCGTTGAAACGGCTCGAAGCGCGAGGCGGGCCTCAGGCGGTCGGAGGAGTTTCGGCGGCGGGCGAGGCGGGAGCGGCCTCGACGACGGCAGCGGCTTTAGCCTTGGCAGGCTTGCGAGTCTTCTTGTAACCGGGGTCGTCGGCTTTAATCAACTCGATCTGAGCCATCTCCGCGGCGTCGTTGCGCCCGAGAGTGCCGAGCTTGTAGATACGAGTATAACCGCCTGGGCGATTGGCGAACTCCTTCACCTTTTCATTAAAGAGCTTAGCAACTGCAGTCTCGTCGCGAACGTCCTTCATGGCCATGCGGCGGAGATGAAGAGCATCCTTCTTTTCGGCGGCTACCGAGGCCTTCTTAGCCTTAGTAATAACGCGTTCAATGAACGGACGGAGGGCCTTGGCCTTCGTGAGGGTGGTCTGGATTTTGCCGTGCTCGATCAGGGAAGCGGCCATGTTGCTGAGCATCGCCTTGCGGTGCTCGCGGGTGACGCCGAGGGAGGCGTGGTGTTTGTTGTGACGCATGGTGTGTTTTTCTTTAGGTTTGGGTTAAGTCTCCCGATCGGCAACCGAGGCGCAGCGTAGGGCGACTCGGCGGCGCGAGAGACAAAATGGGGAAGATGCACGAAGTAAGATGAATGATGAGACAGGCGAGAGCCCATCAAACATCATCCATCGCAAATCGAACATCCGCTCAGGCTTCTTTCTTCGCCTCGAGGAGGCGCTCGTCGAACTTCATGCCGAGGGACAGGCCGAGCTGCTCGAGCTTGTCCTTGATCTCGTTGAGGGACTTCTTACCGAAGTTGCGATACTTCAGCATCTCCTGCTCGGTCTTCATGGCCAGCTCGCCCACGGTGGTGATGTTGGCGTTGTTCAAGCAGTTGGCGGCGCGGACGGAGAGCTCGATCTCGTTGACCGACATGTTGAGGAGCTTACGGAGCTTATTCTGCTCTTCGCTGACCTCGGACTGCTGGTTGTCGAACTCGAAGGTCTCGTCGGTCACCTTGTCGAACACGTCGAGGTGGTGCTTGAGGATGGAGCCGGCCTGCTTAAGAGCGGCGTCGGGATCGATGCGGCCGTCGGTCCAGACTTCGAGAATGAGCTTATCGTAGTCTGTTATCTGGCCAACGCGGGTGGCTTCCACGGCATATTTCACGAGGCGAACAGGAGAGAAAAGCGAATCGATCGGAATAACGCCGATGGATTGCTCCTCTTTCTTGTTTTGTTCGCCGGCGTAGTAGCCGCGGCCAGTCTTGATCTCGATCTCGGCGTGGAAGGGACGCGCCTTGTCGAGGGTGCAGATAACCTGCTCTGGGTTGACGATGGTGACGTTGGCGTCGGCCTGAATGTCGGCGGCGGTGACGGCGCCTTCCTTGTTGACCTTAATCTGAAGAGTAAAGGAGTCGCGTTTCTGTGAAACGAGGAGGATTTTCTTCAGGTTGAGGACGATATCGGAGACATCCTCGACGACGCCGTCGATGGACTGGAACTCGTGTTGCACCCCGTCGATCTTAATCGACGAAATGGCGCTACCCTCGATGGAGGAGAGGAGCACGCGGCGGAGCGAGTTACCGATGGTGTGGCCGTAGCCGGCCTCGAAGGGCTCGGCGGTAAACTTGCCGTAGGTGGGCGTGGCAGAAGCCTCGTCCTTGGTGAGTTTATTGGGCAGTTCGAACTTTCCGAGACGTTTGGGCATGGCGTGGTTGAATACTGCGGTGAAGAGGGGGAAGGGAACGGCTATGGGCCGGGGCTTAGAAGCGCGAGTAAAACTCGACGATGAGCTGCTCGTTGATCTCAGGAACCATCTCCTCGCGAGTGGGGAGTCGGTTCACAACCGCCTTGAAGGCCTCGGCGTTGAGGGCGAGCCAGCCTGGGACGGCGCGAGCGCGGTTTTCCTCAAGGTTGCGAGTAGCAAGCTGGCGGGACGCGGCGGCGTTACGGATCTCGATCTCGTCGCCAACCTGGATGGCGTAGGAAGCGATGTCGACCTTGTGTCCGTTAACACGAACATGGCCGTGGCCAACCAACTGGCGGGCGGCGGCGCGGCTCTTAGCGAAGCCAAGGAGGTAGATAACGCTGTCCAGACGGGTCTCAAGGAGCTGCAAGAAGCGCTCGCCGGTGACGCCGCGCTCGCGCTTGGCGGTCTCGAAGGTCTTGCGGAACTGGCGCTCGAGCAGACCGTAAATGTAGCGGAGCTTCTGCTTCTCGTTCAAACCGACGGCAAACTCCGAGAGCTTGCGGCGGAGTTTGGGGCCGTGCTGGCCGGGAGGATAGGGACGGCGCTCATACGCCTTGGTGGCGCCAAAGAGCGGGGTGTTGAAACGACGACTGAGTCGGGTGGTGGGGCCGGTATAGCGGGCCATGATAGGTGCCTATAGGTTAAAGGGTTGATCCGTGGGTGAAGGACAATCGCGGCTTAGCAACGACGACGCTTCTTGGGACGGCAGCCGTTGTGCGGAATGGGCGTGACGTCGATGATGGAGGAAATCTCGAGGCCAATGGCCTGAAGAGCGCGGATGGCGCTGTCGCGACCGAGGCCCGGACCGGAGACGTGGATGACGACGTCCTTGAGGCCGTGCGACATGGCGTTGCGGGCGGCATCTTGGGCAACAACTTGGGCGGCATAGGCCGTGGACTTGCGGGAGCCGCGGAAGTTGCACTTGCCGGCGCTAGACCAAGCTATGACCTGTCCTTTTTGGTCGGTGATCGAGACGATAGTATTGTTAAACGTGGCGGCAATCTTGGCGATGCCGCTTGAGACGTTCTTGGATCCCTTAGCCTTACGGATTTTAATTGTGCCGAGCTCCTCTTTCAGGAGCTCCTCAGCGGTGGGCTGGCGAGCGACGCCGCCGATCAACTCGACGGGCTTCTCGGGAGCTGCTGCGGGGGCTGCACCTTCGGCGATGGGTTTATCGGAAGCAGGAGCGGAGACCTTCTTGGGAGCCTTCTCCTTGGCGGCGGCGTCGGCGGGCTTGCCGGCGGCGGGCTTGGTGTTCTTGGCGGGCTTGGACTCTTCGGCCATGGTGGTAATGATTTAAAGGGTTGGAATTATTCCTTGGCCTTGGTGACGCCGACAGTGCGACGCGGACCCTTGCGGGTGCGGGCGTTTGTCTGGGTGCGCTGGCCGCGGACAGGCAGGCTCTTGCGATGACGGATACCGCGGTAGCAACCAATGGCTTGAAGGCGCTTCAAGTTGCCGGTGAGTTCACGACGGAGGTCGCCCTCGACCACCCATTTGTGCTCCGTGATAACGTGGAGAATCTTATTGAGCTGCTCCTCCGTAAGGGCTTCAGCGCGGGTATCCGGATGGATGCCGGCTTCGGCGATCACCTGATCAGCACGGACAGGACCGATGCCGTAGATGTAACGGAGGGAATACGCGACTTTCTTCTTCGCGGGAATTTCTACACCGAGGAGACGTGGCATAGGGAGTGTATGTTAGTTGGGTTGTTGTGGTGAAAACGGACAGGAAAGGAGAAAAATGGGAGCTATGCAGCGGTGGGCACGGTGAGAATCTCGGGACCTTCCTCGCGAGTGAGGACAGTATGCTCAAAATGCGCGGAAGGGGCGGAGTCGGAAGTGACGATCGTCCAGCCGTCAGAGAGGCACTTGGTGCGATAGGTGCCTAGGTTAACCATGGGTTCGATGGCGAGCGTCATGCCTGGGCGGATCTTGGCGCCGGTCCCCTTGCGCCCGAAGTTCGGGATCTGGGGTTCCTCGTGCATGTCAACACCGACGCCGTGGCCAACGAGATCACGAACGACACCAAACCCGTTTTTTTCGCAGTGAACTTGGATGGCATGAGAGATGTCGCCGATGCGATTGCCGACCCGAGCTTGGGCGATGCCGAGGGCGAGCGCTTCCTGGGATACGTCCAGTAGTTTCTGGATGGCAGGAGCAACGGCGCCAACCGGAAGGGTAAAAGCATTGTCGCCGATGTAGCCCTGATGCTCGACCACGATATCGAGGGAAATAATGTCGCCGTCGCGAAGGACGCGCTTCAGAGAACCGATGCCGTGGACTACCTCTTCGTTAACCGAAAGGCAGGAGTGGGCGGGGAAGCGACGCTCGTCAAGCTGATAGCCGAAACAGGCACTGCGTGCGCCTCGAGAGGCGATCAGGTCCTTTGCCAGCTGGTCCAAGTCGTAAGTGGTGACGCCGGGCCGCACGTGCTTTTTAAGCTCGTGCAAGACATAGGCGGCGACCGCGCAGGCCTCGCGCATCCGTGCGATACCGGTGGCATCTTTGATCGGAATCATGGGCAGGAGGCGGGGCCGACGACCGGCTCGAGGAGCAGGCCGTGGGTGCGGTAGTAGTCGACGAGTTCGCCCCGCGCGGTAGCGCCGGGCACGGAGGCAATGACAGCATCGAGACTTTCGTCGCGGGCGTCGAGCCACTCGTCGAGGATACGGGCTTGGAGCAACGTAGCCGGGAAGCCGGTAAGGGCGAATCCCGCATCGGGTTTGCGCGCCATGAACCAGCGGCGCACGAGGGCGACGATGGTTTCGGCGGGGACGGGGGTCCCACGCTGCAAAGCGAGCTCAGCGGATTGGCCAAGCTGCGAGCGGCGACAAATCTCCCAGCTTACCAAAGCGCCGGGAGAGACGTGCTCAATGTGCAAAGAACGAAGGTGGTTCGACCACTCCTCGTGGAGTGCGGTCGTCTTATCGAGGAACAACAGCTTTGCAGAGCTGTGGTTCACGAAAAGAAAAGAGTTATAAGATGAATCACACACGCGGCGGCGTGTAAAGCAGCTTTTTCAGCGGATGCGTTTTTTATTTTTTAACGAGCCACGCGGCGATACCAACGGCAAAGATAATGCCGAGAACGAGCCATAGCTTGCCGACGGTCTGCATATCTGCCGCCTCGTTAAGGGCAGTGGCTACATTTCCGCCACGAGCGCGGACGCGACCCTTCTTGAGAAAACCATCGTAATGGCGCTGAAGCAGGAAGGTCTCAACCTGCTTCATAGTGTCGAGAATGACACCGACAGTGATAAGCATGCCGGTGCCACCAAAGAAAATCGCTATGCGATGCGGAACCTTGAGTTGATTCATCAGCAGATCAGGAAATACCGCAATGATTGTCAGGAAGACCGCACCTGCCAAGGTCAGGCGGGTCATCACGAAATCAAGAAACCTAGCGGTAGGCTCGCCGGGGCGGACGCCGGGAATATAGCCGCCGTATTTCTTAAGGTCATCAGCGATCTGGATAGGCTTGAACATCACGGATACCCAGAAGTAGCTAAAAAACAGAATCAATGAGCCCATCACCACGTAATAAACCCAGTGACCGCTGACGAGATTCTGGGCGAACTCGACCAAGAAAGGGAGATCGAATGCGGCGCCTAGCCAGGAAAAAATCTGCTGGGGAAAGAGCAGAATGGCGCTGGCGAAAATCACAGGCATGACGCCTGAGTAATTCACCTTGAGCGGCAGGAAAGAATTTTGGCCGCCCATGACTTTGTTGCCGACTACGCGTTTTGCGTATTGGACGGGGATCTTGCGCTGGCCTTGCACGACGGCGATTAGGCCCATGGTGACTACTAGGAAAAGGATCAGCATCACAATGAGCTGGGGAGCACCGAGGCCTTTCACGCCAACGGCTGGGTTGATCAGATTCCAGAGCGTGTTGGCGGCGCCAGGGATATCAGCCAGAATGCCAATGGTAATGAGCAAGGAAGTGCCGTTACCGATGCCGCGGGCGGTGATCTGTTCGCCAAGCCACATCAGGACCATCGTGCCAGCGGTGAGGAAAATGACAGAAGTTAGAAGGAAAGTGGCATGCCCAGCGATCACGATCTGGCCATAGGTGTTGACGTCATAGCCTTGGAAAAGTCGGGATGGATTCTCTAGGGTAAGGATTAGAAGAGTGCCTTGGATGAGACAGATTAAAACGGTAGCGTAGCGGGTGTATTGAGTCAGCTTCTGGCGGCCAACATCGCCTTCCTGTTGGAGGCGACTGAGCCCAGGGATGACCGCGCTCATCAATTGGAAAATAATCGATGCGCTGATGTAAGGCATAATACCCAACGCGAACACCGCGCCCTTAAGGAGGGCGCCGCCGGTGAACATATTATACAAACCCACCACTGCACCGCTGGCGCCGCCGGCATTGGCGGCGAAAAAGTCCTGCAGAGGCTTCGGGTCAAGGCCGGGCAGTGGGATGTGTGCGCCGACGCGGGCCACAAAGAGAAGCGCAAGGGTATAGAAGATACGGGAGCGGAGCTCGGGAATCTTCAGGGAGTTGGTGAAGGCGGAAAACACGTTAGTAAAAGCGTTGGGCGAAAAACGGAAAATGGGCGGGGGCGCGTTTCGGCGCTCACCCGCCCAAGAGAGGCGTCATGTCACAGATTCGTGACTGAATCGCGACATGGAGCGGGCGATCAGGCCTTGGAAGAATTCTTGGCGGCTTTAGCAGCCTTAAAAGCTGCCAGCTTAGAAGCCTTGGCTGCGGAGGAGATAGCGTTAGCGTCTAGGGCCTCAGCTGTCTGAACGGTGCGGCCACCAGCCTTCTCGATCTTAACCTTGGCCGACTCGGAGAACCGAGCGGCAGTCACGGTAAAAGCGCGGCTCAGTTCGCCGTTGCCAAGGATCTTGACTGCCTTAGTGCCGCCGCGGATCAGTCCGGCGGTGGCAAGGACGTCGGCGGTCACCTCAGTGATGGAGGCATCGAGACTGTCTAGATCGCCAACGTTGATGACCGCGTATTCGACGCGGAACTCATAATTGTTGAAGCCACGGTGGGGCAGCTTACGGTAAAGAGGCATCTGGCCGCCTTCGAAGCCAGGACGGATGGAGCCGCCGGAGCGGGCAGTCTGGCCCTTGCCGCCGCGACCGGAGGTCTTGCCGTGGCCGCCGCCCTCGCCGCAGCCAACGCGTTTCTTGCGATGGACGGCGCCAACAACGTTGGTCATTTCGTGAAGTTTCATAATAGGTGTTTCCTAGTTTAGTGGTTCGCCCCGAGGCGCCAGGAACGGCGCACGGGACTCGGATAATGGCAAAAGCGAAGGCTTAAGCCTTGCGGATCGTGGCGTAATCTTCGGAGGTCTTGAGCTGGAGGAGTGCCTCGATGGTGGCGTGCACCACGGCGATGTGGTTGCTGGAGCCCATCGACTTGGTAAGGATGTTCTTAATGCCAGCGGCCTCGAGAACGGCGCGGACGGCGCCGCCGGCAATGAGGCCGGTGCCCTTGGTGGCAGGCTTAAGAAGGACTTTGCCGCCATCGTAGGTGCCAAAGACCTCATGCGGAATGGTGTCGCCCTTAAGCTTGACTGCGAACATGTGCTTCTTGGCGCCTTCAGTCGACTTCTTGATAGCGTCAGGCACCTCATTGGCGCGGCCGTAGCCGACGCCGATCTTGCCGGCGCGATCGCCGACAACAGCAATGGCAGCGAAGGAGAAACGGCGACCGCCCTTAACGACCTTGGCGCATCGATTGATGAAAACTACTTTCTCAAAGAGACCGGAGTCGTCCTTTTGTTGGTCGCGGTTATCGCGACGGGGGCCGCGCTGGCCGCCCTGACCACTGCGAGGCGGACGGGCCTCGCGATTGTCGGAGGGGGCGGGAGTTGCGGCAGGAGGAGTGGGAATGCTCATTTTAAGGGAATTAGAAGGTAAGACCACCGGCGCGGGCGGCATCGGCGAAGGCCTTAACCTTGCCGTGATAACGGGCACCGGAACGGTCGAATACGACCGAAACAATGCCAGCGGCCTTGGCCTTCAGAGCGAAGGCCTCGCCTAGGGCCTTGGCGCCAGCGAGGTTGGCGGCGAGTTTCTTGGCGCGGAGATCGGCATCCAGGCTGGAGAGGAAGGCGAGGGTGGTGCCAGCATCGTCGTCCACCGCTTGGGCATAGATATGCTTCGAGGAGAACTTGACGGCTAGGCGGGGGCGGACGGCGCTCCCGAAGACCTTTTTGCGGATGCGCCAGCGGCGTTTTTGCAGGAGGTCGGCTTTGCGAATAGTGTTCATGGACTGGGGTCCTGGGCTGTAGATTAGAAGTGTGAGAAGGAGGCCGGTTCGCGTTAGGCGACGGTCTTGCCTTCCTTGCGGCGGACACGCTCGCCAACGATGCGGACACCCTTGCCTTTGTAGGGCTCGGGCGGATAGAAGGAGCGGATCTGCGAGGTGACCATGCCGACGAGCTGCTTGTCGGCGCCCTCAACCTTCAGCTTGGTGCCTTCGGCGACGGTGATTTTGATACCTTCGGGGATATCGAAAAGAATTGGATGGGAATAACCCAAAGCGAGGTCAAGTTGCTTACCCTTAAGGGCAGCCTTGAAACCGACCCCTTGAATTTCGAGCTCTTTGACGAAACCTTCGGAAGCTCCTTTGACCATGCCGGCGATCACCGAACGAGCGGTGCCGAACATAGCGCGAGAGAAACGAGATTGGTCAAGGGGCTGGACAGTGACCTTGGAGTCTGCCTCGGTGATGGAGACAACAGGAGCGAAGGTGCGGGAGACCTTGCCCTTTGGGCCGTCGACCGACACGGTGGTGTCCTTGATGTCGACTTTGACTTTAGCGGGAATGATAACGGGAACTTTGCCTACGCGTGACATGTTGGAGGGTTCCTTGGGTTACCAGACGTTGGCGAGGAGTTCGCCGCCGAGCTTTTCGCGACGGGCCTCGTGATTGGTCTTCAAGCCTTTAGAGGTAGAGAGGATCGAAATGCCTAATCCATTCAAGACGCGGGGGATCTCAGTGTAACCGACGTAGAGACGGCGACCAGGGGTGGAGACGCGCGAAAGATTGGTGAAAGCAGGGGCGTTATCGACGTATTTAAGCTTAACGACGACGGTCTTGTGACCGTTGGCGTCAATGCCCGTGGCAACGTCGGATACGTAGCCTTCATTTTTAAGAATGAGCGCGAAGCTCTCCTTGAGTTTTGAGTGCGGGATGACGCACTCGGCCTGACCGGCACGCGCGGAGTTGCGCACACGAGTCAGGAAATCGCTTACTGAATCAGCCATGATGGGTGGATGTTGTGGGTTGAAGGAGCCTTACCGGGTCATATCCGGCGCGTCTTGCGACGCGCTTAACCCCCGGAAGGCGAAAAGTTTTACCAGGAAGACTTGGTGACGCCAGGAATCTTACCGTTCAGGGCAAGCTCGCGGAAGGTAATACGGGAAACGCCAAATTTCCGAATAAAGGCGCGAGGGCGGCCGGAAAGGCTGCAGCGGTTGCGCACGCGGATGGGCGAAGAGTTCTTAGGGAGCTTCTGAAGCGCCTTGGACGCGGCGAAGAATTCTTCGTTGGTGGCGTCTGGGTTCAGGAGGGCGGCCTTGAGCTCGGCGCGCTTGGCGGCGAACTTGGCGACGAGGGTTTTACGCTTCTCGTTGCGGTTGATGGCGGAGGTCTTGGGCATGGCGGGAGGCGGTTAAAATTAGGCGGCCTTGTTCTTGGCAGCGGCGTCGGCGGCTTGTTGGGCCTCGGTGCGGCGGAAGGGCATACCAAGGAGCTTAAGCAACTCGCGACCTTCGTCGTCGGACTCGGCGGTGGTGACGATATTAATGTCTAGTCCCATGGTCTTCTTAACGCTCTCGACGTTGATTTCGGGGAAGATCGTGAAATCATTGATGCCAAGAGCATAATTACCTTGGCCGTCCAGCTTCGAGTGAACGCCACGGAAGTCGCGAATGGTGGGGAGAGCGACCGCGATTAGGCGGTAGAGGAAGTCCCACATGGAATCTCCGCGCAGGGTGACGTGGGCGCCCACGACCTGACCTTGGCGGAGTTTGAAATTCGAAATGGCCTTCTTCGATTTGGCAAGAATGGCTTTTTGTCCGGCCAGAGCGGTGAGGTCGCGCTGGATGTCGGCGATCTGGTTCTTATCGGCCTCAGCATCGATGCCCGTGTTTAAGCTGATCTTAGTCAGCTTCGGGACTTGGTGGGTGTTCTTGTAACCACGACTCGCAATGAGGGCGGGAACAATGACGTCGATGTAATGCTGCTTAAGCGAAGGAATGCGTTTGGTGCTCATTTGGATGGTATAACCGCCGGATTGCCGACCCAGCGACCTTGAGTGTTTTTAGAGTGAGGGGGGAATGAAGGGACGAAAAGGGGCGAGGTTACAGAGTGGCACCCCGCCCCAAGCAAGAAGTTATTTCGCGGTGACGATTTTCCAGGCTCAGGCGGCCTTGACAGTCCGCTTCTTAGAGGCCTCGAAACGGCTCTTAAGCTGGAGATTCGAGACATGGACTGAACCTTCGCGCTCAACGATGGCACCGTTAGGATTTTCCTGAGATTTCTTTAGGTGGCGCTTCATCATCGCCACGCCTTCAATACGAGCGCGGGACTTGGCGGCCAAGATTTCCAGAACCTTACCGGACTTGCCCTTATGGGAACCGGCGATAACTACGACCTCGTCGTTGCGTTTAACGTGAAATTTAGTGGGCATGTTAGAGGACCTCCGGAGCTAAAGAGATGATCTTCATGAAGTTTTTGGCACGAAGTTCACGGGCGACGGGCCCGAAGATACGGGTGCCCTTGGGGTTACCGTCGGCGCCGATGATGACGATGGCGTTGGAGTCGAAGCGAAGGTAGGAACCATCGCTACGGCGGACCGGAGCCTTGGTGCGAACGACGACAGCCTTTGCGACCTCGCCTTTCTTGACGGTGGCGTCGGTGCCTGAGTCCTTGATGTGGACAGTGATTACATCGCCTACACCGGCGGTGGTGGTATTCTGGCCTTTTTTGCTGATCATAGCGGCCTTGCGGGCGCCAGTGTTGTCAGCTACTTCGAGAATGGAACGGAGTTGGATCATGGTCTGGGTTTCTCCCGTGGAGGGTTAGGCCTTGATGGCCGCGGCGACATCGGCCTCGGAAACGGCGGCGACATCAGCGATGACGGCACGTTCCAAAACTTTAATCACGCGCCAGCGCTTCAGGCGGCTGATGGGGCGGGTTTCCATGATCTCGACTTTGTCGCCGACCTTGGTATCATTGGCTTCGTCGTGAGCGTGCACGACCGTCTTGCGATTGATGATCTTCTGGTAGCGCGGGTGCGGAACCTTGAAGGGGACAGTGACTTTGATCGACTTGTCGCCGGAACGGCTGGTGACGTTACCGACGAGGGTCTTGCGGGAATTACGTTCGGGAGTCGCGGGAGCGGTGGCTTCGGTGGTGGACATGTGTATGGGTTCCTCGAGACGTGCGCTTAGGCGACGCTCTTTTGGGTCTTGATGGTTTCGAGGCGGGCGATGTCCTTGCGGAGCGTGCGGAGTTCGTGGGTCTTCTCGACCTGGCCGGTCTGCTTACGCAGGCGGAGAGAGAGGAGCTTTTCGCGGGTCTCGTTGATCTTCACGTTAATCTCAGTTGTGGTGAGATCGCGGATTTCTTTGGAAGTTAAAGACATATTAAGGTTCTCTAGTTTAAACGTTAGGCGGCTGAACCTTCGCGAATGATAAAGCGGCAGCGGAAGGGCAGCTTGGCATCAGCGAGACGGAAGGCCTCCTTAGCGACGGTGGCGGGGATGCCGGCGAGCTCGAAAAGCACGGCGCCGGGTTTAATCTGAGCGACGTAATATTCAACGGCGCCCTTACCGGAGCCCATTCGGACCTCGGCAGGCTTCTTGGTTACGGGCTTGTGCGGGAATACGCGGATCCAAAGTTTGCCCTTGCGCTTGAGGTGGCGCGCGATGGTGACGCGAGCGGCCTCAATCTGGCGGCCGGTCATGGGGCCACGGGAAAGGGACTGGAGGCCGAACTCACCGAAGGCGAGGGTATTGCCGCGCTTGGCGTTGCCGGCAAGCGAGCCTTTCTGGGATTTGCGGTATTTAGTGCGGGCGGGAGCGAGAGCCATGATGGATTTCTCCTAATGTAGATGGGTGGTGTGGTGGACGGGGAAGAGGACCTTAGGCGGTCTCTTCTTTCTTCAGGATCCAGCACTTGACGCCGATCTTGCCGTAGAGGGTCTTGGCTTCGAAGAAGCCGTAATCAATGTTTTCGCGGAGGGTGTGCAGGGGCACGCGGCCCTTGCGTTGCCACTCGCGACGGGCGATATCGGAACCGCCCAAGCGGCCGGAGCACTGGATACGGATACCCTCGGCACCGAGGCTCATCGCGGTTTCAACGGCCTTTTTCATGGCGCGACGGAAAGCAATGCGGCGTTCGAGTTGCAGGGCGACGTTCTCAGCGACGAGACCGGCCTCGATCTCTGGCTTCTTGATCTCTTGGATGTCGAGGAGCACTTCCTTGCCGGTGAGCTTGGCGAGGTCGGCCTTGATGACCTCGACCTCGGCGCCCTTGCGGCCGATGACGATGCCAGGGCGGGCGGTATAGATCTTAACGCGGACCCGATTGGAGGCGCGCTCGATAAAGATCTTGGGAACTGAAGCCCCCTTAAGCTTTTCCATCAGCGTGTTGCGGATGATTTGATCCTCATGGAGGAGCTTGGCGAAGTCCTTTTTGGTGGCATACCAGCGAGACTGCCAGTTGCGACGGACGGCGAGACGGAAGCCGGTGGGATTGGTTTTCTGGCCCATGGTGGTAAGTCTTAGTTGGTGGCGCCGTCGGAAAGGACGACGGTGATGTGGCTCATCTTCTTGCGGCGAGGGGCGGCGGTGCCGCGGGCGGCGGCCTTGAAGCGTTTCAGGACGGGGCCCTGATCAACGTAGGCGGTCTTAACGACCAAGCTATCCGACGAGAGGTTGTTATTATTCTCGGCGTTAGCGATGGCGCTCTTGAGCGTCTTGTTGATCAGTTGGGCAGACTTGCGCGGAATGAGCGCGAGATACTCGGAGGCCTCGGTGGCGGGGCGTCCGGTGATGGTGCGGACGACCTCACGAACCTTTTTCGGGGACATGTGGGCGTTGCGAGTGACGGCGGTGACTTCCATGGTGTGTGATTCCTTTTTTGGAGGCGACAGCGGCGGAGAATCTAATCCCCCACCCTGCCCTTTTGGTGGTTTATTTTTTAGATGAAACAGTTTTGGCGATAACGGAGTCTCCGCTCTGGAAACTCTCGTTGGATACGAGGTCGAGGATCAAGGCGCTAGCAACGCGAGGGCGAAGATCAACAAGGAGGAGTTCCCCAATCCAGACACTATCGCGTTTGACGGTGCAGACCATACCTTGTCGGAGACCAGCCTCGAAGCCAGAATCCAGAATGACGAGATCGGAGGAACCGAGATGGTCGACACGTTCGATCCGAGCATCGCCCACGGAGCGCTCGACCGAAATCTCTGCACGCAGGACCGCAGTGCCGGAGAGGGCGACTACAAGACTGACGAGACGAAGAACGGTCGAGGCCATGAACGGAAGCGTTGGGGAACGAGTCGACGACCTTAGATCTCCTTACGAGTCATGCCACCGTGCGCCTTGAAGACGCGGGTAGGGGCGAACTCGCCGAGCTTGTGACCGACCATGTTGTCGGTGACGTAAACGGCGACGAAAGCCTTCCCGTTGTGCACGTTGAAGGTGTGGCCGATGAAGTCGGGGGTGATGGTCGAGCGGCGGGACCAGGTTTGGATGGGCTTCTTGTTCTTCGAGGCGACGGCCTTCTCGATTTTCTCGAGCAGGTGGTAATCGACGAAGAAGCCTTTTTTGATGGAACGGGCCATGGTAGGTGGGCGGTAAGGTTACTTCTTGCCGCGCGGCTTGCGGCCGTTGTGGCGAACGAGGATCTGGCTGTTCGAGGGCTTCGAACGTTTACGGGTAGGAAAGCCCTTGGCGAGCTGACCCCAAGGAGAAACAAGGTGCTGGCGACCGCCACCACCCTTGGATTTACCCTGACCACCGCCGTTGGGGTGATCGACGGGATTCATGGAAACACCGCGCTGGCGGGGGCGCTTGCCGAGCCAGCGATTGCGGCCGGCTTTGCCGAGCGACTTGTTCATGTGATCACCGTTGCCGACTTCGCCGATGGTGGCGCGGCACTTGGGGTTAACCAAACGAATCTCGCCCGAGGGCATCTTGAGCTGGGCGGCGCCGTTTTCGACGGCGATGAGCTCGATCGAGGTGCCAGCGGTGCGACCAAGCTGGGCGCCGCGGCCCGGGATGAGCTCGACGCAGTGCAGCTTAGTGGAGGGCGGGATGATCGACAGGGGAAAATTATTTCCCACTAGGAAATCATTCGTAGTCGCCTTGTTAGAAGTAACGATGGTATCACCAATCTTTAGACCGTTGGCGGCGATGATGTAGCGCTTCTCACCGTTCGCGTAGGTGATCAGGGCGAGGCGGGCAGAGCGGTTGGGATCATACTCGATCGCCTGAACGGTCGCGGGGATATCAATGATCGCACGCTTGAAATCGACGATACGGTGGAGGCGCTTGTGACCACCGCCACGACGACGGGTGGTGATGCGGCCGTTGTTGTTACGGCCGCCGGACTTGGCCTGCGAGTAGGTCAGGGACCGCTCGGGGCGTTTGGGAGTGATCGTCTCATCCTTATTCAGCACGGTAAAGCGCTGGGACGGGGTGAGGGGACGGAAGGATTTGAGAGCCATGTTGGGTGGTTCCTTAGGTGGGTCGCAGCTTAGACCAGCTCGATCTTGTCACCGGCCTTGAGGGTCACGATGGCCTTCTTGATGGTGGAAGTCGTGGTGGGGCGACCGGCGCGGGTGCGCTTGGGTTTGCCTGCGATGGTCTGGGTGTTAACGCGCACGACGTTGACCTTGAAAGTCTTTTCAACGGCGACGGCGATCTGGTGCTTGGTGGCCTTCGGGGTAACCTCGAAGGTATATTGACCGAGCTCAGAGGAAAGCTGCGAAGCCTTCTCGGTGAGGCGGACTTGTTTGAGGACGGCGAGGGCGTTCATTAGTTCTTACCTCCGTTTGCGCGGGCGATGATCTTTTCCATGCCCTTGGTGCTAACGATAATGCGCTTATATTGCGCCAAATCCTTAGCGTTTAGCTTGGCAGCCTCTTGGATAGAGACGCGTTGAATGTTACGTGCAGCCCGAACCGCTGCGACGGGAAAGGTGTCGTCCACGATAAGGATTTTACCAATGGGTGCGATGCGGCCGATAACATCGTCGATGATCTTGGTTTTGGGCTGGGCAACGCTCCAAGCCTCAATGACATCAATCTCGCCGGCGACGGCGCGGTCGAAGAGAGCGCGGGAGAAGGCGAGGGCCTTCACCTGGGCGTTGACTTTCTTGGAATAGTCGCGGGGCTTGGGGCCGAAGACGACGCCACCGCCGCTCCACAGGGGAGAGCGGATGGAGCCGGCGCGGGCGCGGCCGGTGCCCTTTTGGCGCCAGGGTTTTTTGCCACCGCCGGATACTTCGCCACGGGTTTTCGTGGAGTGGGTGCCGAGGCGGGCGTTGGCGTTGATGGCGACGATTACTTCCTTAAGGGCTTGGGTGCCGCGATTACCCTCAAACAGGGGAATCTCGGCGAAATCTTGCTCGCGGGAGGTTTTACCGTCAGCGCTGTAAACTTTGAGTTTCATGGGTGGCGTTCTCCTTTACTTGGCGCTCTTGGGCTGACCCTTGATGGCGGTGCGGACGATGACGTCGTCGCCGTTTGCGCCTGGGATAGCGCCTTTAACTAAGATAAGGTTCTTATCGGCGACGATCTTCACCACCGTGAGGTTTTGAAGGGTGCGACGAACCTGACCCATGTGACCGGGCATGGCTTGGTTTTTCCAGACGCGACCGGGAGTCTGGCGCATGCCGATCGAACCAATGCGACGATGAAACATGGAACCGTGGGTGGCAGGGCCACCAGCGACGCGGAAGCGTTTAACCACGCCTTGGAAGCCTTTGCCCTTGGTGATGCCAATAACGTCGACCAGTTGGCCTTCTTTAAAGGCGTCGACAGTAATAACGTCGCCAGCCTTTTGGGTGGGCTTGTCGGCGAGGCGGACCTCGCTGAGGACGCGGGGGGCGGAGTCGAGACCAGCCTTTTTGGCGTGGTTGAGTTCGGCCTTGGAGGTGTTCTTGCCTTTGAGGGCTGAGAAACCGAGTTGGACGGCGTTGTAGCCGTCGGTTTCGAGGGTCTTAACCTGGACCACAGAATTGGGTCCGGCTTCGACTACGGTGACGGGGACTAAGACGTTTTGAGCGTCATAGACCTGCGTCATCCCGATCTTTTTACCTATAAGGGTGTTGATCATGGCTAAGCGGTAGGTGGAGGGTTTCCGTTTCGTGAGACCTACATTAGCGATTCTGGCGGAGGCCGCCAGAGCGCGCTAAACTGTTGGACTGAAAGGGCTGGGTGTGAGGTTCGGGAGGCGATTCCTTACACGTTAATGGAAATATCCACGCCAGAAGGGAGATTGAGCTTCTTAAGCTCATCGACGGTCTGGGCAGTGGGTTCGATGATGTCGATGAGGCGCTTATGAGTGCGGCTCTCGAACTGCTCCATGGACTTTTTGTCCACGTGCGGGGAGCGGTTGACGGTCAGTTTCTCGATCTTGGTGGGAAGAGGAACGGGACCGGAGACACGGGCGCCGGAGCGCTTGGCGGTCTCGACAATCTCGAGGGCAGACTGGTCGATTACACGGTAATCGAAGCCCTTGAGACGGATGCGGATTTTTTGGCCTTTCATTACGGAAAAAGAACGAAGGTTTAAGTGCGAGCGGGAGCCTTGGAGGAGGTCTCCACGATCTTAGCGAGGAGCTGGTTCGGAACCTGCTCGAAATGGGACGGGGTAATGGAAGCGGACGCACGACCCTTGGAAAGGGAGCGGATGTCCGTCACATAGCCGAAAAGGTTCTCAAGCGGAACAGCGGAGGTAATGATGCAGGCGCCGTTCTTGTTCTCCATTCCCTGGATCTGGCCGCGACGGCGGTTGATGTCACCAATCAGGTCGCCTTGGTATTCCTCAGGGGTGGTGACTTCCACGCCCATGATGGGCTCGAGGAGGATGGGCTTGGCGTTCTTCATGGCATCCTTGAACGCGAAGATACCGGCCATCTTAAACGCCATTTCAGACGAGTCTACCTCGTGGAAGGAACCGTCCTTGATGCGAACAATCACATCGACCACGGGATAACCGGCGACGACGCCGTTGTTGGCAGCTTCATTTAGACCATCGGTGGAAGGCTTGATGAACTCTTTAGGAATGGAACCGCCCACGGTTTCATTGATGATCTCAATGCCCTTACCCTTTTCATTGGGCTCTATGGTGACCACAACGTGGCCATATTGTCCTTTACCGCCGGACTGGCGGACGAACTTGCCCTCGCCTTCGGCGTGGGTGGTGATGGTCTCGCGATAGGCGATTTGGGGTTTGCCGGAAGTGGCCTCGACCTTGAACTCACGCTTCATGCGGTCGACAATGATTTCCAAGTGTAGCTCGCCCATGCCCGCAAGGATAGTCTGACCGGTGTCTTGGTCAGTCTTGACGCGGAGGGTCGGGTCCTCGGCGACGAGGCGCTGAAGGGCGGTGCCGAGCTTCTCCTGATCGGCCTTCGAGTTTGGCTCAATCGACATCGCGATCACAGGCTCGGGGAAGGACGGGGGCTCGAGACGAATGTCGGCATCCTCATGGCAGAGGGTGTCGCCGGTGATCACGTCCTTTACGCCAACCATGGCACATATATCGCCGGAGTAGGCGATATCGATTTCCTCGCGGTCCATGGCGCGCATCAAAACGAGACGGGAAACACGCTCGGAGCGGCGAGTGCGGGGATTATACACAGCGGTGCCCTTATGCAGAGCGCCGGTGTAAACGCGGAAGAATACGAGTTTGCCGACGAAAGGATCGGTCCAGAGCTTGAAGGCGAGACCGGCAAGCTTGGCTTTGTCGTCCGGGGTTACACCAACGCTCTCACCGTCACTATTGGTGCCGACCATGGGAGGAAGATCGAGCGGGTTGGGCAGGTAATTAACGACGCAGTCGAGAAGACGTTGAATGCCCTTCTTTTTGAAGGCGGAGCCGGGGATAACGCCCGTGAACTTCATCGATACGGTAGCCTTGCGAACGGCGACCATTAGTTCAGCCGGAGCAATCGTCTCGCCGCCGAGATACTTCTCAGCCAAGACATCATCAAAATCAGAAACGGCCTCAATCAGCTTCTCACGGTATTCCTTGGCCTGAGCGACCATGTTGTCCGGAATGGGGTGCTGCTTCGGATCGAGATCCATGTCGAGCGGATCGACGAATATGTAGGCAATCTCCTGAACGAGGTCGACTACACCGCTAAAATTCTCCTCGTTGCCGATGGGCAGGAAGAGAGCGTGGGCGTTGGCCTTGAGCTTCTCGCGCATCTCGTCGATGGCGCGGAAGAAATTGGCGCCGGTGCGGTCCATCTTATTGATGAACGCGACGCGGGGAACGCCATATTTGTTGGCCTGACGCCAAACGGTTTCGGACTGAGGCTGGACGCCTGCGACGGCGCAAAACACGGCGACAGCACCGTCGAGGACGCGCATTGAACGCTCAACCTCGGCAGTGAAGTCAACGTGACCAGGAGTATCAATTATGTTGATACGCTGCTTGATGCCCTTCCAGGGACCACAGGAGGAGTTCCATGCACAGGAAATGGCAGCGGCGGTGATGGTGATGCCGCGCTCGCGCTCCTGCTCCATCCAGTCGGTGACGGCAGTGCCCTCATGGACTTCGCCCATCTTATGGACGGCGCCCGAGTAGAAAAGGATGCGCTCCGAGGTAGTGGTCTTGCCTGCGTCGATGTGAGCGGCGATACCGATGTTACGCGTCCACTCCAGAG
Organism: bacterium; assembly: GCA_010027235.1. Classification (GTDB taxonomy): domain Bacteria; phylum Verrucomicrobiota; class Verrucomicrobiia; order Opitutales; family Opitutaceae; genus IMCC26134_A. The sequence goes on along the minus strand of RGVP01000002.1, from coordinate 16,250 downwards.
GGAAGGGACGATCCTTGGAGTTGACCGGCGAGATTTTGCTCTTGTCGGTGACAATAGTGATTTGAGGAGCGGCGGACATGTGCGCGTGGGTCGAAGTGGAAGGGTGCAGAACGGTTACCAGCGCAGGTGGGCGAAGGCGCGATTAGCCTGAGCCATCTTGTGGGTGTCTTCCTTCTTCTTCACGACGTTGCCGGTATTATTGTAGGCATCGACGATCTCTGCAGCGAGGGCTTCCTTCATCGGCTGACCCTTACGACCGCCGGCGGCAGTCACGATCCAGCGGAGGGCAAGGGACTCTTGGCGCTCATAGGAGATTTCGATTGGCACCTGATAGGTGGCGCCACCGACACGGCGGCTTTTCACCTCAAGACGGGGGCGAGCATTCTCAAGCGCACCAATTAGCAGGTCGACTGGGTCGCCCTTTTGAAGTTTCTCGGAGACCTTTTCGAAGGCTCCGTAAACGATGCGCTCGGCGAGGTTTTTCTTGCCGGACTGCATGACAACATTGACGAGGTGGGACACCAGCGTGCTGTTGTAACGAGAATCCGGAGTGGCCTGGCGCTTGGTGGCTCTGTGGCGGCGTGACATGGTGCTTGAAGAGGGCTTAGGACTTTGGTTCGACGATTACTTCTTGGCGGCCTTCGGGCGCTTGACGCCGTATTTAGAGCGGGAGCGACGGCGCTTCTCTACGCCGGTGGCGTCGAGCGTGCCGCGGACGATGTGGTAGCGCACGCCGGGTAGATCCTTCACGCGGCCGCCGCGCACCAACACGATGCTATGCTCCTGAAGGTTGTGGCCTTCGTCAGGAATGTATGAGATGACCTCGTTGCCGTTGGTGAGGCGAACTTTCGCGACCTTGCGGATAGCGGAGTTGGGCTTCTTGGGAGTGCGGGTCATGACCTGCACGCAGACGCCGCGGCGGAAAGGATTGTTATCCAAAGCGGGGGACTTGGATTTGGCGCGCACCTGGCGACGACCTTTGCGCACGAGTTGGTTGATGGTAGGCATGACGATTAAAGACGCTGGGAAATAGGGAAAAGACGACAAATCTGCGATTCCGAGAAATCCGGGGCAAGCGAAATTTCCAAGAATCGCAAAAAAGGGAGAAAGGCCTTTGGACGAAGCCGTGACCTGACGCCAAAATGGGTTCGATACTGCAGCCAGATGAGTGAGCCGGCGGGAAGTTTCGATGAGCCTAAAATCAACGCAGAGTAATAAACAGCAAAGCAAGCGTGAATTTCCTAATTTTAATCTGATTCAGATTTTCTATACATTTACTTCCTTAATAAGGTGTTGCGGGCACATTATACCCAAAAATAAAGTCCAACTCGATAAATCCTGAAGACAAAAAAGGCCGCCCGGTATTTCGGGCGGCCTGAGATGCGCTCAATATCGCTAGAGAGATCAGCCCACTTCGGCGGGCGCCGCTTCCTCGGCGTCAGCGCCGAAGGGCAGACTGATACGGACCTTCTTGTAGGTCGGAAGCCCGGTGCCAGCGGGGATGAGGTGACCCATGATGACGTTCTCCTTGAAGCCGCGGAGGTTGTCGATCTTGCCCAAGGTGGAGGCGTCGGTGAGGACGCGCGTCGTCTCTTGGAAGCTTGCGGCCGAGATGAAGCTCTCGGTCTCGAGAGAGGCTTTGGTGATGCCCAGCAGGATGGGCTCAGCCTCGGCGGGCTTGCCGCCGGCTTCCTCGATGCGACGGTTCTCGGCCAAGAAGGTGGTGCGATCCACCTGCTCACCCCAGAAATACTCGCTGTCGCCCGGATCGGTGATACGGACCTTGCGTAGCATCTGCCGGATGATGATCTCGATGTGCTTGTCGTTGATCGTCACGCCTTGCAGGCGGTAAACCTCCTGCACCTGGCCGATGAGGAACTCGTAGAGAGCGGCCGGCCCGAGAATCTCAAGGATCTCGTGTGGATCGGCGGAGCCTTCCGTGAGGTGCTGGCCCTTGGTGACGAGGTCACCCGGTTGCACGATGATATGTTTGCCGGCAGGAATGAGGTGCTCCTCCTCTTGGGCGGTGTCAGGGTTGCGGACGACCAGCTTACGCTTGCCGCGCAGGGTGCCCTCGAAGGACACCACGCCTTCGATGCGGGCCATCTCGGCGGCATCCTTCGGACGACGGGCCTCGAAGAGCTCGGCGACGCGGGGGAGACCACCGGTGATGTCCTTGGTCTTAGACGCCTGGCGGGGCGTCTTGGCAAGCAGCGCTCCGGGCTGGATGTCGTCGCCTTCGTTGACCACGATCTGGGCGCCGACGGGGATCGAGTAGGCGGCAATGGGCTTGTTGGCACCGTCGCGGATCTCAACTTGGGGATTAAGATCCTCCTTGTGCTCGATTACCACGATGGCGATGCGGCCGGTGGCTTCGTCGAGCTCGCGCTTCACGGTGACGCCGGTGATCATGTCCTTGAACGCCAGGGTGCCGCCCTTTTCGGAGAGCACGGGGACGTTGTAGGGATCCCACTGGGCGAGGATGTCGCCCTTCTTGATCTGTTCGCCGTCGCCGACCGGAAGAACCGAGCCGACCACGATGTTGTAGGTCTCGATTTCGCGGTCCTCGACGTCGAGGATCTGGATGGAGCCGGTCTTGTTGAGCACGATGCTCGCGCCCTCGGCGACCTGCACGAGGCGGAGGCCGCGATACTTGACCTTGCCGCCGGTGCGGACGCGGATCTCGGGGGTCTTGAAACCGCCGGAGGCGACGCCGCCGATGTGGAAGGTGCGCATCGTGAGCTGCGTGCCGGGCTCGCCGATGGACTGGGCGGCGATGATGCCGACCGAGTCTCCAACCTTCGCAACCTTGTTGGTCGCGGGGTTGATACCATAGCACTTGGCGTCGATGCCGAGCGGGCTGGTCGAGCTGAGGGGCGACATGATTTTCAAGCGCTCCACGCCGGAATCGACGATGGCGGTGGCGATCTCCTCGGTGATGAGCTCGCCGGAACCGACGAGGATCTTGGAGGGGTCGAGCGGGTTGATAACGTCGTCGGAGCTGAAGCGTCCGACGATGCGATCACGTAAGGAGACGATTTCGTCGTCACCCTCCATGATGGCCTTCTTCCAGATGCCGTCGCGGGCGCCGGAGTCTTCCTCGGCGATGACCACATCCATGGCCACGTCGCACAGCTTACGGGTGAGGTAGCCGGCGTCGGCCGTCTTGAGGGCCGTATCCGCCAGACCCTTACGGGCGCCGTGGGTGGAGATGAAGTATTCGAGAACGGTCAGACCCTCGCGGAAGGAGGACAGGATGGGGCGCTCAATGATTTCGCCGGAGGGCTTGGCCATGAGGCCGCGGGCGCCGCAAAGCTGGCGGACCTGCTGCTTGTTGCCGCGCGCGCCGGAATCCATCATGATGAACACGGGGTTCACCTCGACCTTGCCGTCGTTGTTTTCCAACTTGGCGAACACTTCCTTGGCGATCTTGTCGGTGACGCCGGTCCAGATATCGACGACCTTGTTGTAGCGCTCGCCGTCGGTGATGATGCCCTTCGAGAACTGGGCCTCGACCTCGGTGATGCGGACGCGGGCCTCCTTCACGATGTCCTTCTTGGACTCGGGGATGATCATGTCGTCGATACCGATGGAGATGCCGGCCTGGAAGGCAGTCTGGAAGCCGAGGTCCTTCAACTTGTCGAGGGTCTCGATCACGATCACGTCGGTGGTGACCTTGGTGATGGCGAGGATGATGTCGCCCAGCTTGCCCTTCGGAACAGGGAAGTTCACGAAGCCGAGCTCGGCGGGCCAGATCTGGTTGAAGATAACGCGGCCGACGGTGGTGCGGAGGATGCGTTTATCCTTGTTGCCGTAGACGGTGTCGCGGCCGAAGTCCGGGTTGGGGACGTCGATCCAGTCGTGGAATTTCAACGCGCCGTCGGCCTTGACGTAGAGGACCTCGTGGAGGCCGGACAACAAGGGCACGTGCACGCCGGCGGGAGCCTTCTTGCGGGGCTCGATGGTCAGGTAATACGCGCCGAGAACGATGTCTTGGGACGGCGTGAGGATGACCTTGCCGGAGGAGGGCGAGAAGATGTTGCTGGTCGCCATCATGAGGAGTTTGCACTCCATCACGGCCTCGAGGGAGAGGGGGACGTGCACGGCCATCTGGTCACCGTCGAAGTCGGCGTTGTAAGCGGTGCAGACGAGGGGGTGAACGCGGATGGCCTCGCCCTCGATAAGCACGGGCTCGAAGGCCTGGATCGAGAGGCGGTGCAGCGTGGGGGCGCGGTTCAGGAGAACCGGGTGGCCCTTGGTCACTTCCTCGAGGATGTCCCAGACCTCGGGGGACTTCTTCTCAATCATCTTGCGGGCGCCGCGCACGGTGTGGACGAAGCCCAACTCCTTGAGCCGGCGGATGATGAATGGCTCAAAGAGGACGAGAGCCATCTTCTTGGGCAGACCGCACTGGCTGAGCTTCAGCTCGGGGCCGATGACGATCACGGAGCGGCCGGAGTAATCGACGCGCTTGCCGAGCAAGTTTTGGCGGAAGCGGCCCTGCTTGCCCTTGAGCATGTCGGACAAGGACTTGAGGGGGCGGTTGCCGGCGCCGGTGACCGGGCGGCCGTGGCGGCCGTTGTCAAAGAGGGCGTCGACCGACTCCTGCAGCATGCGCTTCTCGTTGTTGATGATGACGTCGGGCGTCTTTAGGTTCATCAGGTTCCGCAGGCGGTTGTTGCGGTTGATGACGCGACGGTAGAGGTCGTTCAGGTCGGAGGTGGCGAAGCGACCGCCTTCGAGGGGAACGAGGGGACGCAGGTCAGGCGGGATTACGGGTAGCACTTCCAAGACCATCCACTCGGGGCGGGACTTGGAGTTGATAAAGCCTTGGATGACCTTGAGACGCTTGGAGAGCTTCTTCTTGATCTGCTTCGACTTAGTCGCGCGCATGTTCTCCTGGAGCTCGGCCACGGTGGCGTCCATGTCCATGAGCTTCAGGCACTCGCGCAGGGCCTCGGCGCCCATTTTGGCAACGAAAGAATCGTCGCCGTATTCGTCGAGGGCCTGGCGATACTCGGTGTCGGTGAGGAGTTGCTTGGGCTCGAGCGGGGTCTTGCCCGGGTCGATCACCATGTAGTTCTCGTAGTAGATCACGCGCTCAAGGGAGCGGGCGGTCATATCGAGGAGCAGGCCTAGGCGGCTGGGCATGCTCTTCAGGAACCAGATATGGGTAACGGGAACGGCCAACTCAATGTGGCCCATTCGCTCGCGACGGACGCGGGCGACGGTGACCTCGACGCCGCAGCGATCGCAGATGACGTCTTTATACTTGATGCGCTTATACTTCCCGCAGGCGCACTCGTAATCGCGAACCGGGCCGAAAATCTTCTGGCAGAAGAGGCCGCCTGGCTCGGGCTTGAAGGTGCGGTAGTTGATCGTCTCGGGATTCTTCACCTCGCCGCGAGACCAGTTGCGGATGGTCTCTGGCGATGCGACGGTGATGGAGACGCAGTCGAAGGGATTTTCGTCCCCGCCGAGGGCGGAGCGAAGGTCGTCGCGCGAACCGGCGGCGACTTCATTGGGTTGGATGCTCATGATTATTCCCTAGTTGTGAAGATTTAGAGGCTGGTGGCGCGAGGATTGCCAGAGGCGATCTGGGCGGCGGAAGGCGGGCGGGTCTCGACGAGATTGCCGAGGGCGTCGCGCTTGTTGAGACGGATATCCAGACCGAGGGACTGGATTTCCTTGATGAGCACGTTGAAGGACTCAGGCGTGCCAGCTTGGAGGGTGTTGTCGCCCTTGACGAGGGACTCGTAGATCTTGGTGCGGCCCTGCACGTCGTCGGACTTGACGGTGAGCAGTTCTTGGAGGGTGTGCGCCGCGCCGTAAGCTTCAAGCGCCCAGACCTCCATCTCGCCGAAGCGCTGACCACCATACTGAGCCTTGCCGCCCAGCGGTTGCTGGGTGACGAGGGAGTAGGGTCCGACGGCGCGGGCGTGGATCTTATGGGAAACCAAGTGATTCAGCTTCATCATGTAGATGTAGCCGACCACCACCTGCTGATCGATCTTCTCGCCAGTGCGACCGTCGAAAAGGGTGGCCTTGCCGGCCGTAGTCACGGTGATGGGGCCGCCGGCATCGGTCTCGACCTTGTTGGCGTCCTTCAAGTATTCGCGGACCTTCTTCTCGGGAATGCCGTCGAAGACGGGCGTGGCGACCTTGATGCCGAGCTTTTTGCAAGCCCAGCCAAGGTGCGTCTCAAGAACCTGACCCACGTTCATGCGGGAGGGAACGCCGAGGGGGTTAAGGCAGATTTCGATCGGAGTGCCATCAGCGAGGAAAGGCATATCTTCGACCGGAACGATCTTGGCGACGACGCCCTTATTGCCGTGGCGGCCAGCCATCTTGTCACCGACCTCGAGCTTTTGCTTGGTCGCGATGTAGACCTTGACCTGCTTGATTGAACCGTCGCCAGCGATGTCACCTGACTCGATACCGGCGACCTTACGCTCGCGGTCGGTCTCCAACTCGTCGAAACGAGACTGGAAAGACGCAATGATCTCCATGATTTTGATCCGAACTGGGGACGGATCGATCTCAACGTGCTTGGAGACGGCGGCGAGCTTACGAAGCAAGGTCTTGGTGATCTTGCGGTTGGCGGGGATGATGATCTCTTGGGTGGCGCCGTTAATGACGTCGAGGGGGATCTTTTCGCCGAGGAGGATGTTGGACAGGGCTTCGGTGAGAGACTCGCGGAGCTTGTCCATCTGGGTCTTGTATTCCTCCTGGATCTGCTTGATCTCGCGGCGGCGGTCGGAGGGAGAGAGCTTCTCCTTCTCGAAATCCACGCGGCTGGAGACCTTTACGTCCATGATGATACCGGTGACGCCGGAGGGGACGATGAGGGAGGTGTCCTTCACGTCGGCGGCCTTCTCGCCGAAGATGGCGCGAAGGAGCTTTTCCTCGGGGGCGAGCTCGGTCTCGGACTTCGGAGTGATCTTGCCGACGAGAATGTCGCCGGGCTTAACCTCGGCGCCGATGCGGATGACTCCGTTGTGGTCGAGGTTCTTGAGCGCCTCTTCGCCGACGTTCGGGATGTCGCGGGTGATTTCTTCCGGCCCGAGCTTGGTATCGCGGGCGGTGACCTCGAATTCCTGGATGTGGATCGAGGTGAAGATATCCTCCTTCAACACCTTCTCGGAGATGAGGATGGCGTCTTCGAAGTTGTAACCGTTCCAAGGCATGAAGCCGACCAGGACGTTACGGCCAAGGGCCATCTCGCCGCGGTCAGTGGAGGGACCATCAGCGATGATATCACCGGCTTTGATCTTCTGGCCCTTCTTGACGATGGGGCGCTGATTAAAGTTCGTTCCTGCGTTGGAACGCATGAATTTGCGTAACTCGTATACCTGCACACCGGTCTTGGCGTCGGTCTTGGGGTTCTTCTCGAAGTTGCGCGGGAGCTCCCCGTCCTTGGAGATAACGATGCGTTTGGCGTCGACCGAGGCGACATAACCGCCCTCGTCGGCGACAACGACGATCTTGGAGTCGCGGGCGACGCGTTCCTCGATACCTGTGCCCACGAAGGGGGCCTCGGTCTGGAGGAGGGGCACGCCTTGACGTTGCATGTTCGCACCCATCAACGCGCGGTTGGCGTCGTCGTGCTCGAGGAAGGGAATCATGCCGGCGGCGATCGAGATGACCTGCTTGGGCGAAACGTCCATCAGATTGACCTCTTCGGCCTTCACTTCGAGGAATTCGCCATCTTTACGGACGGTGACCTTGCCGACGAAGTTATTCTTCTCGTCGAGCTCGGAGTTCGCCTGGGCAATGACTTTGCCTTCCTCTTGATTTGCCGTGAGATACTCGATCTTATCGGTCACGCGACCGTCCTTGACCAAACGGTAAGGGGCTTCGATAAAGCCATACTCATTGACGCGGGCGTAGGTCGAGAGGGAGTTGATCAGACCAATGTTCGGACCTTCGGGCGTCTCGATGGGGCAGATGCGGCCGTAGTGCGTGGGATGCACGTCACGAACCTCGAAGCCGGCGCGGTCGCGGTTGAGACCGCCGGGCCCGAGCGCGGATAGGCGGCGCTTGTGCGTGACCTCGGCGAGCGGGTTGATCTGGTCCATGAACTGGGACAACTGCGAGCGGGCGAAGAAATCGCGCACCACGGTGGTCAAAGCCTTGGGGTTGATCAACTTGTTCGGGGTGATAGAGTCGACCGACTGGTCATACATGGTCATGCGCTCGCGGACCAGACGTTCGGTGCGGGCTAGACCTTTGCGGCACTCGTTGGCAAGGAGCTCGCCGACAGTGCGGACGCGGCGGGATCCGAGGTGATCGATGTCGTCCACCACGCCCTCGCCGCGTTTGAGGCGGACAAGATACTTGGTCGACTGGATCATGTCGTCAGTCGTGATGATACGCTGCTCGATGGGGGTTTCGAGGTGGAGCTTCTGATTGATCTTGTAGCGACCTACGGCGCCGAGGTCGTAGCGCTTGGGGTCGAAGAAGAGACGTTTCAGTAGGGCCTTGGCGTTGGCGATGGTGGCAGGCTCGCCCGGGCGAAGGCGTTTGTAGATTTCCTTGAGGGCTTCTTCCTCATTGATGGTCGGGTCCTTCTTGAGGGCGCGCACGATGGCGCCATCATCTACAGCGGTGTCGAGCACGCGCACGCTAGTAATATCGTGCTTCTCGAATGTGCGGATGGTCTGCTTGGTGAGTTGCTCGAGCGCGCGGGCGAGGACGACACCCTTGTGAGCGTCGATCACGTCGTCGACGAAGACGAGCGTGGACACGTTTTCCATGTCGAGGAGCTTGTTGATCTTAACGTCTTTGACCTCGTAGAAGAGCTCCAGAATCTTGGCGTTATCGGAATAACCAAGCGCGCGGAAAAGGGTGGTAATAAGAAACTTGCGTCGACGGCGGCGACGATCCAGATAAACGTAGAGGAGGTCGTTTTGGTCGAACTGAACCTCGAGCCAGGTGCCGCGATCAGGGATTATGCGGAAGGCGAATAACTCCTTGCCGGAGGTGTGGCGGTCCTTCTCGAAGCAAAGGCCGGGCGAGCGGTGGAGCTGGGAGACCACGACGCGCTCGGCACCGTTGATAATGAAGGAGCCGCGCTCCGTCACCATGGGAATCTCGCCCATATAGATCTCCTCGTCCTTGATGAACTCCTCCTCGCGGAGGCGGAGTTTAACGTGGAGGGGAACAGAATACGTGATTCCGTCCTTGATGCACTCGATCTCGGTATTGCGAGCGTCGCCTAACGTATAGGAAACATATTCGAGGTTGAGACGTCCGTCATAGGACTCGATAGGGAAGATCTCGCGGAACACGGCCTCGAGGCCCTGGTTCTTGCGTTGCTTGTCCGGCAGCCCCTTTTGGAGGAAATCCAAATAGGACGTAATCTGGATTTCGATGAGGTTGGGCGGAGGAGCAACTTCACGAAGCTTACCGAAGTTTTGACGCTCAGAGTGGGTGCGGTCGGCCATGGAGAATTCCGGTTGGGAGTGAGGAAAAAATACGAGGAGAGGCGATCGGCGGAGGCGCCGACGCAACCATCAAACCAAAGCCGAGCCCGAAGGCGCGGCGGACACGAAAAAGAACGGGAAGAGAGAAAAGGCAAAAGACAGGCCGCGCAAAGGCGCGACCTGTCTTGACGAAAACGATACGCGTAAGACGTTTAGAGCCAAGTGATTACTTGAGCTCAACCTTGGCGCCAGCGGCCTCGAGCTTCTTTTTGATATCCTCGGCATCTGCCTTGGAAGCACCTTCCTTGATGGGCTTGGGCGCGCCTTCCACGAGGTCCTTGGCTTCCTTGAGGCCCAGGCCGGTGATGGCGCGGACTTCCTTGATGACGCCGATCTTGTTCGCGCCAGCCTCGACGAGGACGACGTTGAACTCGGTCTTCTCTTCGACAACGGCGGCGGCGGCGGCAGGACCGGCGGCGGCAGCGGGGCCGGCGGCGGCGGCGGCGGAAACGCCCCACTTGCCTTCGAGCTCTTTAACGAGGGCGGCGAGGTCGAGAACGGTTTGGCCGGACAGCCACTCGATAACTTGGTCTTTGGTGATATTGCTCATGTTTATATGTCTCCTGCGAAAAACTAGCGGCGGCGGATGCCACACGTTTAAGGGACGTATCCCCTAGCCGTTCGCGTTGGATGGTTTTTCCGCCGCCAGAATTGAATCCGACGGCGGAGAAAGGGATTAGGCGGCGGGTTGCTCTTTCTTGACCTTGGCGTCGAGGACGCGCACGAAGGCGGCGGCGTTGCTGGTAAGCAGGCCGAGGAACTGGGAACGCAGGGCCGAGAAAGGCGGCAGGTCGGCGATGATTGCCAACTCCTTGGCGGAGTAGACCTTCTTGTCGAGCACGCCAACCTTTACCTCAAGCTTCTGCTTCTCATCGAAGAACTTCTTGAGGACCTTGGCGACGCCAGCGGGGTTTTGTCCGCCCACTATAATTGCGGTGGGGCCGGAGAGAACGCTATCGACCTCGGGCAGACCGAAGGCTTTGGCGGCAACACGGAAGGAGCTATTCTTGACGACGTGGAATTCGGCCTTCTCGACTTCGAGACGCTTGCGGAGTTCAGCGGTGTCGGAGACCGTAACCTTGGTGAAGTTGGTCAGTATGACGTAATCCGACTTCTTGAGGTGCCCCTCAACTTCGGAGATAAGATATTTTTTTTCGGCTCTCATGGTGTGGCTCCGGGTTAGGCTTTGCTGAACTCGGTGGAGGCCAGCTGGACGCCGGGGCTCATCGAGGAGGAAAGAGTGATGGATTTGATGTAAACGCCCTTGAAGGAGTTAGGCTTAGCTTTGGCTACCGCATCAATCACGGCAGCGACGTTCTCAGCGATTTGGACGGAAGTGAACGAGCGCTTGCCAACGCCGACACCGATGTTGGCGGCTTTGTCCATCTTGAACTCCACACGACCGGCCTTAACGGCCTTGATACCGGCCACGATGTCGTCCGTAACGGTGCCGGACTTCGGGTTGGGCATGAGGCCCTTGGGACCGAGGACGCGGGCGAGGGTGCGGACCTGCTTCATTGCCTCGGTCGTGGCGATGGCGACATCAAAGTCGACCCAGCCTTCGGAGACCTTGGCCATCATGTCCTGAAGGCCGGCGTGATCCGCACCGGCGGCGAGGGCCGCCTCGGGGTTATCGGTGAAGACAAGCACGCGGACCTTCTTGCCGGACCCGTTGGGCAGCGGAGTGGTGCCGCGCACCATCTGGTCGCCTTGGGTCGGATCTACGCCGAGGCGGAAGGAGAGCTCGACGGTTTCGTCGAACTTGGTCTTGGGAAATTTAGCCAAGAGCTCGACCGCTTCGACGAGGGTGTAGCTCTTAGTGAGGTCAGCGACCTTGACGGCGCTCCGATAACGTTTGCTGGGTGTTTTGGGCATGTGGGACTCCTTAGCGGTTCAAGCGCCCCGGGTGGGGCTCCCGCGATGGGTGGGTCTAAGGGAAAGAGAAAATTAATCGATGACTTCGATGCCCATGTTGCGGGCGGTGCCGGCGATGACCTTGATACCGGCCTCGACGCTATTGGCGTTCATGTCGGCCTTCTTCAGGTTGTAGATCTCGGCGAGTTGCTTCTTGGTGACCTTGCCGACCTTGTCCTGATTGGGCTTGGCGGAGCCGGAGGCGATATTCGCGGCCTTCTTCAGAAGGACGGAGGCAGGCGGGCTCTTGAGGATGAAAGTAAACGACTTATCGGAATAGACCGTGATGACCACGGGCAGGATCATGCCGTTCTGGTCTTTGGTCTTGGCGTTGAATTCTTTGCAGAACGCCATGATGTTGACGCCTTGGGCGCCGAGCGCGGGACCGACGGGGGGCGCGGGATTCGCGGCGCCGGCGGGCAGTTGGAGGCGGATGTAGCCTTGGATCTTCTTGGCCATGGTAAGGGGAGGTTGGCGGGTGTTTTAGTTGACGTGTGGTTCTTTGCTGAACGTCGGCGGTGTCAAAGAGGGCGTCGCGTTACTCGGTAACACGTTGCACCTGCCAGTATTCGAGCTCGACCGGGGTGAACCGGCCGAAAATGGAAACGGAAATCTTGAGTTTGCCGCGGGCGGGATCGACCTCGTCGATTCGGCCAGTCATGTTCTCGAAGGCACCGTCGGTGACCTTAACCTCCTCGCCTACGTCGAATGTAACCTTGGGCACTTCCTTGCCTGAGGCGGCGGCGACGCGAGCCTTGATATCGTCAATCTCGGTCTGGCGCAAAGCGGCGGGCCGGTCGCCACCCACGAAGCCGATCACTCCAGCGACCTCCTTGACGAAATACCAAGGCTTGTTGATTACGCGGTTTTCCTCGTCGAACATCTTCATCTGGATGAAAACGTAACCAGGATAGAGGTTACGCACCTTGGTCGTCTTTTTACCATTCTTCACCTCAGAGGCGACTTCCGTAGGAAGAAGCACTTCAAAGATAAATTCATCGAGCTCTTCTTGGGTTTTGAACTTCTCGATGTAAGTCTTCACCTTTTTCTCTTGGGCGGAGAGGGTATGAAGAGCGAACCACTGGGCGCCGACGGGAACGGAGGTCTGGGTGGACATTGGCGGCGTATGGGTTAACGAACCCAGGACGTGAAGAGATCGACCACTTGGTAGAGAGAAAAATCAGCTACGCTCGTGAAAACTCCGAGCAGCACACACGCCACGATGACGACGGCGGTTGAGTCACGCAATTCGAGCCAAGTCGGCCAAGAGGCTTTCTTGAGTTCGTCGACGATTTCGCCGAAAAAGATGCGGATGCTGCGGAAAGGGTTTTTCATCGATGGAAAGTGGCAGGCGCGGAGGGAATCGAACCCCCAACCAACGGTTTTGGAGACCGCTACTCTACCAATTGAGCTACACGCCTGTGGGAAAAGCTTTTAGACGACGCAGCCGAGGCCCCGTGAAGGGCCTCGGCGGTCGCGAATCAATGCAGAGATATCGAGCGATTACTCGATGATATCGGTGATACGACCGGCGCCGATGGTGCGACCACCCTCGCGGATGGCGAAGCGCTGGGTCTTCTCCATGGCGATGGGAACGATGAGGTCGATCTCGACGGCGATGTTGTCGCCGGGCATGATCATTTCCACGCCCTTGGGCAGGTTGACGATTCCGGTCACATCCGTGGTGCGGAAGTAGAACTGGGGACGATAGCCGTTAAAGAAGGGGGTGTGGCGGCCGCCCTCTTCCTTGGAAAGAACGTAGATCTCGGCTTTAGCCTTCTTGTGCGGGGTGATGGACTTCTTAGCGGCCAGAACCTGACCGCGCTCGATGCCCTCTTTATCAATACCGCGAAGGAGGATGCCTACGTTGTCACCGGCCTGACCCTGATCGAGGAGCTTGCGGAACATCTCGATGCCGGTCACGACGGTCTCTTTGGTGTCCTTGAGACCTACGATCTCGACGGTGTCGTTAACCTTGACGATACCGCGCTCGATACGGCCGGTGGCAACGGTGCCGCGGCCGGTGATCGAAAAGACGTCCTCGACGGACATCAGGAAGGGCTTATCGGTCTCGCGGGCCGGCTCGGGAATGTCGGTGTCGATGGCGGTCATCAGCGCAGTGATGGCGTCGTTACCCTCGGGCTTGTTGTCGAGAGCGGCGGTCGCGGAACCACGCACGATGGTGGCGTTGTCACCATCGAACTGATACTTGGAGAGGAGTTCGCGGATTTCCATCTCGACGAGGTCGAGCAGCTCGGGGTCGTCGATGAGGTCTACCTTGTTGAGCCAGACCACGATCTTTGGCACGCCAACTTGGCGGGCGAGGAGAATGTGCTCGCGGGTCTGGGGCATCGGACCGTCGGCAGCGGAGACCACGAGGATCGCGCCGTCCATCTGGGCGGCGCCAGTGATCATGTTTTTCACGAAGTCTGCGTGACCGGGGCAGTCGACGTGCGCATAGTGGCGCTTGTCAGACTCGTATTCTACGTGAGCGACCGAGATGGTGACGATCTTCGAGGCGTCACGCACGGTGCCACCCTTCGCGATGTCAGCGTAGGTCTTGACCTCAGCCAGACCCTTGCGTGCCTGAACGGCAAGGATGGCGGTGGTGGTGGTGGTCTTGCCGTGGTCGACGTGGCCGATGGTGCCGACGTTGACGTGGGGTTTTTTGCGCTCGAATGTGCCTTTAGCCATGGGAGTTGGAGACGTTGATGTGTGGGTGGATTGGAAAAAATCCGATTTTTGACCTGGAGCCCAGAAACAGATTCGAACTGTCGACCTCGCCCTTACCAAGGGCGTGCTCTACCAACTGAGCTATCTGGGCAAACTGGAAAGGGTCAAAAAACGAAAAGGGCGCTAAACGTCTAAGCCCGCGCAAGCCCCGTCAACTGCAATTTTATCGAATCCCGCAGATTCATCACAAAAGGGAGATTAAAGACTGATTTCCAGCCGATAACTCCCCGGTCGCAAACGTAAGGCCCGCCCCCACTCACGCCCGACCAACCCCCGAAGCTTTTCGTCCACTTCGTCGACTCCAGAACCTGCAATGATGGAGGGCGACCCCACCGCGCCGACATCGTTGACCAATATCATTAATTTAAATGGCCGCCACCCGCCTTCCGCCAATCCTGTATCTACCGCAAAGGCTTTAGCCGAAACCAGTTCACCTGTTCCAAAACGAAAAACTTTTACCTGCGCCGTAGCAGAAACCACGGCAGGCGTAGATTCATCCGGCAAAGTCCGCGCTAGACCACTGAACCAACGCGGCCCCGCCAACTCCACCGCCGCAGCTAGGGTAGTCGGCGTCGGCGGACACAGCAAGCGCGTCAGCTCACGACCATCTTCATAGCGAAGTCTCGGAGGAAACGAACGAACCACCGCCCCGCCGCTGGAATCACGCAAGGATTCAGGCTTGGGCATGAATCCGTCCCAAGAAACCGGTAAAAAAAGCGGCGTGGGATCAAATAAACGCAAGCGCTCCCCCAATGGATCCGTGGAGCGCACGGTTTCAACCCGCGTTAAAACCAGTCGAGGGGCTTTGCCTGACACAGTGGCTTTCTCAGGCCTTGGTGGCGCAGGAAGCTCAATCATGCCAGCCAAGACAAAAAGTAAAGGTGCACCCACCGCCGCTATTGAGACGGTAAACCAGTGTGAATTATCTGTTTTTTTATTAAACAACACCCTTTTATTTAATTATTTAACGCTTTAACGCTGCCGGGGCATTAGTCGCGATCAAAACGCCCGAAAACCCCGCGTCCGCCGCCAAGGCATAGATTTCCGCCAGATCACGTGCCGGCAAGGCTCCGGATGCCTGCACCAGTAAACGCTTGCGGCGCTCCCCTACTGCCTTGGCCCGTAGCCAAGCAGTCAGCCCTGCATAGTCTACAACCGCCCCCTCCACCACCACCATGCCGGGCGCCGGCACCGCGATAACTACGTCCGTCACTAAAACCGAAGTGGCCTCCTCCGCCGCAGTGGGTAGTGCAAAATCCACCCCAAGTCCCGGCGCGAGCACGTGGCGGGACCCAAACAACAAGAAAAACAAAGCTAGCGCCCCGATGTTCATGTAAAAAAGCGAGTCCCAAGCCGGAGGAACTGGCTTGAGGCGCGACGCCAAATCCAAGGGCCGGGTGATCACGCCCCTCCCCCTCCCGACAACGTATCCGACGCATCCGCCTTCACCGCCACAGTCGCTCGGTAATCCACCAATAAGTAACGCATGATCTCGTTACCCGCCCACTCCACATCCCGCACAATCGCACGAACCCGACCATGCAGAAGGTGATGCGCGAGATGGGCCGGTATTGCCAGAGCTAGCGCCGCCCCGGCCGTGAGCAAGGCCTGCCACATGCCGCCAGCCAAAGCCTGTGCGGTCGCATAGCGACCTCCCTCCATGAAGGCCCGAAAGGTCGTGGTCATGCCCAGAACCGTCCCCAGCAAACCAACCAAAGGAGCAATTTGCGCAATCGCGGCCAACGCCCCCAAACGACGCTCTAGCGCAGGTAATTCAGTCACGGCCGCGTCCTGCACCGCATAACGCAGACTGACTTCGTCAGCACCCGCGTGCAGGAGGGCCGACTTTACGACCGCAGCCACCGGCCCGGGCGCCTCCTCACATACCGTGACCGCCTCCGCCATGCGCCGCTGCGCGAGGATATTTTTCACCCCGTCCAAAAATTCCGTGGCCCGAATCTGCCCGCGATGCAAGTAGAGCAGACGTTCCACAAACAGCACCAGGCCGAGCACGGCGAGCGAGAGCAAAACCCACATGACAGGGCCACCCCGTTCCAGAAGACTGATATTAGATGCATCCATGATCTTAAAAATTTAATGCCTCCGGGCTTCGGTCAG
>RGVP01000001.1 GCA_010027235.1 bacterium | reverse complement strand
TCATGGTGGAAGGAATGGGAAAGCGGCCGGCCGGGGGCGTTCCCGGAAATCTCCGCGCGAGGCAGTGAGTGGACTTGGTTGCTAACCTAGACCTTCACCAGAAACAACTCCGGTCGCATCAGGCCGTCGGCGACCTGATTTACGGTGCCAGTCATGCGAATGGCGTAGTCATCCGCGATGCGGATACCGATGCGACCGCCGGGCATGTGCACGGTCACGTTGGCGTCGACCAGCCCGAGGCGGCGGGCGACGGCGGCGGCGGCGCTGGAGCTGCTGCCTGATGCGAGGGTGTAGCCGGCACCGCGTTCCCAAATCTCGATACGGATATTAGCGCGGTCGAGGACTTGTAGGAACTGGACGTTGGTTTTGCGGGGAAAATTCGGGTGGGTCTCTAGGTGCGGTCCGTAGCGATGGGCCAGCTCAGCGGTGATCTCCGTCAGGGGCAGGACGCAGTGAGGGTTACCGATGGTAGCCGAGCAGTAGTTGAAAGTCCGGTCGAGGGCAGTAATGGACTCGTTTAACACCTCGCGCTCGGGGCCGATGTGCGGGATTTTGCTGCTCGTGAAACTCACGCGACCCATTTCCACAGTGATGAGCGCGCCGTTATCCTTGATCTCGGACTCCACCACGCCACCGGGTGTCTCGATGGTGAAGACTGGAGAATCGGCGAGTTTTGCGTCCCAAAGATAACGGGAAAAGATGCGCAGGCCGTTACCGGATTTTTCCGCTTCGGAGCCGTCGGGGTTGAAGATGCGCAGGCCGAAGCGGGCTTGGGTGGAAGGCAGCGGGCCCCAGAGGATGCCGTCGGAGCCGACCCCGAAATTACGGTGGCAGATCACGCGGATCTGCTCGACTGAAGGCTCGGTCCAGCTAGGAAAATCGGCGGGGTTCAGGACGATGTAGTCGTTGCCGAGGGCATGGTATTTAAAGAAGCGCATAAAGGGGAGCAAGCAGACGGAAACGGTGGGGGCAGGGAGGGCGCAAGCCTCGGCTTGGAAAGGGACGAGAATGGGCCTCGTGTCGGTGGCGAGGGCGATTTACAAAAATAGCCATGTCCAACGACGCCCTCGCCCAGTTTGATCAGACAGTGCTCGATATGATCGAATACAGTCCGTCGGGGGCGGTGCCGCACACGCCGACGCATCAGGACGCGCTGGGGCGTTTGCGGGCCTCGCACCAAGTCTACCCATCGGCGGATTTTAAGAATGGATACGTGACGCTGCGCTCGCTCTCAACCAAGCATGCCTTTTACGCGAGCAAACTGGAGGCCTTTCTAGCCGGTGCGGCGGATGCGACAGAGCTGGAGACGGACGATTATATTTATGGACGTTATGTGAATTCATTGCCGCCGATTGCGCAGGAACGGGCGGAAGACCACCGCGCGACAGTCGTTGGCCGCCGTCTGCATCACCGGATCAAGCACGGTGTCGAAGGCGCGGCTGAGCCCATGCACGCGTTGTTCCTGGTGCCGGGTTCAGGGGTGCACGCTGGGCTGCCCGGTAACTACCTTTACGGCTCGATTTTTCAGAAGAGTGCCGACGCGATCACTGGGGGCTGGGCAATCCAAGTGCACGACGTCGAGAACGGCACGGCCAGCTGTGAATTGGCAAACCGAGCTGAGGCCGCGTCTCGGCTTGAGGACGTGCTGGCGAGCGCACCCTTTTTACTGGGTGAACTCGCGGAGCTAGGCTTCCACCTCAACTAAGCCGGGGCAATCAGGCCACGGCGTTACTGGCCTCAGCCGCCGATCGAAGGCGAGCCGGGGATTTTTTTATCCAAGCGGGCAAGAAGCTCCTGCGCGATGGCGTTGAAATGGGCGGCGGCGGGGTGTTCCGGTTGGGTCGCCACGAGGGGTGCGCCAGCGTCGCCTGCAGAGCGGATTTCAGCGAAAAGCGGCACCTGACCGAGCAAGGTGGTGCCGAGACTTTCGGCGACTTTTTCGCCTCCACCGACACCGAAAAGTTCGTGGCGCTGACCGGCGGGGTCGGTGAACCAAGCCATGTTCTCAACCACTCCGAGTAGGGGCACATTGACCTTCTGAAACATCAGACCGCCTTTACGTGCCACTTGGGTGGCGGCGGGTTGGGGTGTCGTTACGAGCACGGCGCCGTCAAGTGGCAAGGTCTGAACCAGGCTTAACTGGGCGTCGCCAGTGCCGGGGGGCAAATCGACCAGTAGCAGATCGAGGGGACCCCAGTCCACGTTTTGGACGAATTGCTGGATGGTTTTCATGATCATGGGACCGCGCCAGACCACGGGGGTGTTGTCGTCAACAAGGAACCCCATGCTCATCACCTTCACGCCGTGCGCCTCCAAGGGGACCAGACGGGAGTCCTGGCCTTCGCCACGGACGCCGGGGCGTTCGCCGTGAAGGCCGATCATCAGCGGAACGGAAGGGCCATAGATATCGCAATCCATCAGGCCTACGCGCCCCGGACGTCCGAGGGCGGCGAGATGAGAGGCCGCAGCTACGGCCAGATTCACCGCGAAAGTAGATTTACCAACACCACCTTTGCCCGAAGCTATGGCGACGGCATAGCGAATGGTTTTGGGGCTGTTGGAATTGCCGCTGAGATTACTCGCACCAGAGGGGGCCTTGGGGGCGGTGACCGCTAGGTCGATTACCGTATCGGTTACTCCAGGGATAGCGCGGAGGCATGCATCCACCTCGCGCTTCAGGTGCAGGGGCACTTTGGGGTCGGAGCTGGTGATGGCCAAGGCCACGCGGGCGGTGCCGTCGAGCAGCGCGGCGGATTTTACCAAGCCGAAAGATACGATGTCTCGGCTGAAGCCGGGGTATTTGACCTGTTTGAGGTGTTCCTTGAGTTCGTCGGGTGTCACGGGATGATTAAAAATGAAGTCGGACTGGATTGGCGTTGAGCGGTCGAGTGGCAGGGTAAATAGAAGAGGCGTCAACGATGCTTCCCCCGCCAACTATGCTTATCCAACTATTTGCCCGGCTCAACGTGTCCTCTTTTTTCTTCGCGGCTCTGCTGGCTTTGGGCGTTTTAGCCCCTAGCCAAGCGAACGCCCAAACCGATCTGGGGGCGCTAGATCTTCGTTACGATCTCAAGAACACGCCCATCCTCGTCCAAGGCTCCACTGCGGAGATGAACAAGCTGGCGAATGATGCCTTTGCCTTGCACGGGGCCTTCCGGCGAACATCCCAGAACCCCACTTTTACGGTTAACTTCGCCCCTGCCGGCGCTGGGGTGCAGGTCACGGTCAACCGGGCCGGCGGCGCTTCTCCGGTGGTTTCGCAAGTGGTGTCGGGGAATTCACCCCGGAATGCATTGTTAAAGGCCGCCGACGTCGCGGTGAAGGCCATGACGGGCAAGCCCGGCTTTTTTGCCTCGCGGTTGGCTTTCATCGGTGAGCGCACCGGCAAGCCCGAGGTTTACGTTAGTGATATTCTGTTAGGCGAAGTCCGTCAGGTCACCAACGACAAGGCTCTCGCCCGCACCCCGCGCTGGTCGCCCGACGGGCAACGACTAATCTACACCAGCTACTTTAAGACAGGGTTTCCCGACCTGTTCGTCATGGACCTAGGCTCGCTCCAGCGAAATACCTTTGTCAGCTTCAAAGGCACCAACAGCGGTGGCCGTTTTAGTGCGGACGGGAAGAACGTAGCCATGGTCCTCTCCGGTGAGGGCAACCCCGAAATCTATGTCGGCAACGCCCAAGGGCGGCAGATCACACGCAAGACGCGCACCACGGCGATCGAGTCCGGACCGTGCTTCTCGCCGGATGGATCCCAGCTGGTTTTCTGTTCCGATGCGGCCGGCGGTCCCCAGCTTTACGTGATGCCCGCTGCAGGCGGCCAGGCCCGCCGTTTACCCACGCGAATCAGCGGTTACTGTGCCGAGCCTGACTGGAGCAAGGCCGACCCGACTCGCATCGCCTTCTCCATGCGCAGCGGCAAGGGTTTTCAAATTGCAGTTTATGATTTGAGTAAAGGTATCGCTGAGCAGGTTTCCAAACAACCGGCTGACGCGGTGGAACCCAGTTGGCTGGCGGACGGACGCCATATCGTTTTCAGCTCCCGCTCGGCCGGTGCCAGCAGCCTCTGGATTCTGGATACGGTCAACAAGAAGGCGACGCAACTAAGCGGCGCCTCTGCCGGTAAAATTTCGCAGGCAAGCGTGCTCGACCCCCGCTAAGGCAGCTAGAGCGATTGAGCCACCCCCAACCTCGGCCCCAATGGCTTTGGTCGGGGGCTGATTAACTTTTAGCTTACCGAGTCTAGACTAGGCGGTGGTCGCAGGCGCGGTGGCTTGGGTTGGATCGGGCTTTTTGTCGGCTTTCACCGGCAGGGCACGGGTGGCGATTTCGCTTTTCACGCGGGCTAGAAAAGCAGCGAACGGCAACACCCCTTCGTCGCCCTTTGCCCGGCTGCGCACGGAGACGGCGGAGGCCTCAGCCTCTTTTTGGCCAACGACGAGCATGTAGGGGATCTTGGCAAGCTCGGCTCGGCGCAGTTTGGCGCCGACCTTATCGGCGTCACCGTCGAGCGCCACGCGCACACCGGCGTCGCGGAGTTGCTCATAAAGCGCGGTCGCGTAATCGTTCACTTTTTCTGAAATCGGAGCGATGCGAACCTGCTCGGGGGCGAGCCAGACAGGGAAGTCGCCCGCAAAGTGTTCGATCAGCACGCCGCAGAAACGCTCCATCGACCCGAAGGGCGCGCGGTGGACCATTACAGGGCGGTGTTTGGCGCCGTCCGCGCCGATATAGTGTAGGTCAAAACGCACGGGCAGGACGTAGTCAACCTGCACGGTGCCGAGCTGCCATTCGCGGCCGATCACGTCCTTGATCACGAAATCTATCTTGGGGCCGTAGAAAGCGGCCTCGCCGGGTTCCTCGGTGAAGGGCACCCCGAGGGTGGAAGCGGCGTCGCGGCAGGCAGCCTCGGCGATATCCCACTTCGCGGGGTCGCCGGTGAACTTGTTGCCATCGGGATCGCGTAGGCCGACACGCACACGATAATCGGCCATGCCGAGGGTGGTAAGAACGGTTTTCACGAGACTGAGACAACCGCGAATCTCGGCAGCGACCTGCTCTTCGGTGCAAAAGAGGTGGGCGTCGTCCTGGGTGAAGCCGCGCACGCGGGTCATGCCGTTGAGCTCGCCGGACTGTTCCCAGCGGTAGACGGTGCCGAACTCGGCGAGCCGCACGGGCAGATCGCGGTAGGAGTGGGGCTGAGAGGCAAAGATCTTGATGTGATGGGGGCAGTTCATCGGCTTTAGGAGAAAGCCGTCGAGCAGGCGAGTGGGGTCCATCACGCGGTCGTCACCGATTACGGTCTTGCCGGCGCGCTCATTAATCCCGGCGGCGAAGCTCGGGGATACGGCTTCGAGCCGGGCGGTCATCTCGGCGCAACCGCAGCCTTCGGCCGCAATCTGGGCGAGCTGGTCGGGCTCGATGAGCGCGGGGAACTGGGCGTCCTTGTAGTAGGGGAAATGTCCAGACGTCTTATAAAGCGCGAGTTTGCCGATGTGTGGGGTAAAGACCTGAGAGTAGCCTTGTTTGCGGAGCTCCTCTGAAATGAAACTCTGCAACTCTTGACGGAGGATGGCGCCCTTCGGGGTCCAGAGGATAAGCCCCTGACCGACATCCTCGTCGATGTGGAAGAGCTGGAGATCTTTGCCGAGTTTACGATGGTCGCGAAGCTTGGCTTGCTCCTGGCGTTCGACATACTGGACTAGCTCGTCTTTGGAGGCGAAGGCCGTGCCGTAAATACGCTGGAGCTGTTTATTCTTCTCGTCGCCGCGATGGTAGGCGCCGGCGATGGATAGGAGTTTAAAGGCCTTTACTTGCTTGGTGTAGCGGACGTGGGTGCCGGCGCAAAGGTCCATGAATTCGCCATTTTCGTAGAAGGAAATGGCTTCGCCGGCAGGGATATCGGCGAGGCGCCCGAGCTTATAGCGTTCCTGACCGCGACTACGGATAATGGCCTCGGCTTCGTCACGGGTTACCTCCTTGCGCCGGAAGGGCTGGTTTTCGTCGATGACCTTCTTCATCTCGATCTCGAGGCGGGCGAGGTCCTCGGTGGTGAGTTTATGATCGAGATCGATATCGTAATAAAAGCCGGTCTCGGTGGGCGGTCCGATATCGAGCTTGGCATCGGGGAAGACGCGCAGGACGGCGGTAGCGAGGATGTGCGAGGCGGAGTGACGGATTTCGTCGAGGGGAGACATGGACATGATATTTAGAAAAGAATTTAGAAGTAAGGGGGGAAGTCGGAAGGGTTACCCAGAAGCTGTGAAGCGGAACGGCGTTTTATTTTTTGGCGGGTTCAAGCGAGTAGCCGTCCTTGCGATCAAGCATGGACCAGCCGAGAGCGGCGAGGGCTCCTCGCAGGCGATCTGCCTCGGCCCAGTTTTTGGCGGTCTTGGCCGCCCAGCGTTGCTCGCCGAGGACAGTGACTTCAGGAGGCGTGGGGGTGGCGGTTTTCACGGGCTCGGTAAGGTCGAGGCCGAGTGCGAAAAGGAGGCGATCGAAGGCTGCAGAGGAGACACCGAAGGGTCCAGCGTGTAGAGTGGTAAAAAGGAGGCCGAGGGCGTGGGGAGTATTCAGATCGTCTTGGAGCGCGGCTAGGGCAGGGGCGAAGGGATCGGTGGTGCCGCTAGAGGTGAGGGCGGCGCGGAAGGCGCGGAGTTGAGCGAGGGCTTTATCCGCGGCGTGCAGTGAATCGAGGGTGAAGTTGAGTTGCTTACGCGGGTGACCGGCGAGGAGGGCGTAGCGGAGGGCGGCAGGGGAGTGGCCCATCTCGCGGAGTTGGTCGAGGGTGTAGAGGTTGCCCAGCGACTTGCTCATTTTTTTACCGTCTACAAGGAGGTGTTCGCTGTGATACCAGTGGTGGGCGAAGGTTGTGCCGTTACAGCACTGACTCTGGGCGATCTCGTTTTCGTGATGAGGAAAGAGCAGATCCACTCCGCCGGTGTGGAGATCAATAGTGTCGCCGAGGTGTTTCTTGCTCATGGCACTACACTCAATGTGCCAACCTGGGCGACCCCGGCCCCAAGGGGAGGGCCAGAAGGTATCACCGTCGTCGGCTTTATAGCCTTTCCAGAGAGCAAAATCAGAGCCGTCTTCCTTCTCGTCGGCGTCGTGGGTCTGGGGTTTGCCAGAAAGGGCGGAGCCGGTGCGGAGTTCGCGTTCCTTGACTCGAGACAGGGCTCCGTAACCGGGAAAGGAGGCGACCTTGAAGTAGACTGAACCGTCTTCGGTGCGATAAGCGTGTCCACGTCGTTCGAGAGCGGCAATCATATCGATCTGCTCCGGAATGTGGCCGGTGGCGGTGGGCTCGACGTGGGGCCGCAGGAAATTGAGCGCGGCGCAATCGGCGTGAAACTTGGCGGTCCACTCCTGAGTAACGGTGGCAAGCGGGCGGCCCTCCTCGCGGGCGCGGCGGATGGTTTTGTCGTCTACGTCAGTCAGGTTGCGAACGTGGCGGACATTGTCCGGACCGAATTCCAGTTCCAGTAGACGGCGAAGGAGGTCGTTCACCACGAAGGTGCGAAAATTACCAATATGGGCGGCGGCGTAGACGGTAGGTCCGCAATTGTAGAAACGATAAACGCCATCGGGCTGAGCGGGGCGCAGCTCGCGGTAGTCGCGGGAAAGGGAATCAAAAAGACGGATGGGCATTGCAAAAGCGGGGCAGGGAGGGGGAGCAAAGGACAGGGAGCCTGATTTTAAAGGCTGTAGCGCGCTGCGGGCGCGCCACGATCTAGACTAGACGATACCTCGTGAGAGCCTTGCGGACACTCACACGGCGACGCGCGACACCGTAGTTCGCCAGGTGGCGACCTCCCGGACGCAAGCGGTGCGGAAACGTGTGGCGAGGCGAGGCATGGCGTGTTAAGAAGATAGAAATTAACATGTCTACTCCTGCCACCTTCAAGCTTGATTTGCCCGTTCGTCCCCGTCGCCTGCGCCGCACCGCTGCCCGACGCGAGCTCATGCGTGAAACTCAGGTAAGGCCGGCGGACTTGATCGCTCCGCTCTTTGTGGTCGAGGGGGTTGCCGCGCCGCAGGAGATAGCGTCTATGCCGGGGCAATTTAGGCTGAGTCTCCCCGATCTGGTGAAAGAATGTCGCGAACTTTGGTCGCTCGGGGTTCGAGCAGTGACCCTATTCCCCAAGCTCGATCCGGCCATAAAGGATGCCGAGGGAACAGAAGAATTGAATGAAGAAGGGCTGATTCTTCGGGCAGTGCGCGCGGTCAAGATGGCTGTCCCGGAGTTGGTCGTAATCACCGATGTGGCGTTGGACCCCTACACCAGCCACGGGCATGATGGCGTGCTCAACCTGGCGGGCGATGATGTGAATAACGACGCGACAGTCGGGAGGTTAGCGGCCATGGCGGTGCGTCAGGCGCGGGCAGGCGTGGACTTCGTGGCTCCGAGCGACATGATGGACGGACGGGTTGGGGCGATTCGCGCAGCCCTGGACGCGGCTGGATTTGTCGAGACGGGCATTTTGGCTTACTCTGTGAAGTTTAACTCCGCCTATTACGGCCCCTTTCGCGAAGCGGTAGGGAGCGCCCAAGCGGCGGGCACCAAGCTCTTAAGCAAAGCGACCTACCAGCTTGATCCGGCCAATCGGCGCGCGGCGCTGGCGGAGGCCGAGTTGGATGAAGCCGAAGGGGCGGACATCTTGATGGTAAAGCCAGCCGGCGCTTATTTAGATATTATTCGTGATGTGCGTGAGCGCTCCGACCGACCGCTTGCGGCTTATCAGGTCTCGGGTGAATACGCTCAGATCCACGCGGCGGCGCGGCTGGGTTGGCTGGATCTGGAGCGGGCAAGGGATGAATCTTTGCTCGCGATTAAACGTGCTGGAGCCGATCTGATTCTTACTTATTTCGCCAAGGACGTAGCGCGGGCTTTGGCCTAAGCGACGCACGTGTGGCGAGCGGTCTAGTTAACTGGTGGCGGGGCGGGGGCAACCGCGAGTCTTACGTTGCCCGAGTTGGATAGCAAACGGTGGATCTCCACTCCAGCGAGTAGAAACGCGCCCGCACCGTAAGCTTCGGGTTTGTCCAAGGCAATTTGATGGGGGCTATCGCCGATCGGCTGGACGTGGGTGAGCATGCCATCGGGACGAACGTGGGCGGCAAGCGCATCCCAGGCGCGTAGCGCGGCAGGAGCGAAGGTTTCGCGATCAAGCACGCCGTTGTTTATACCCCAAGCGAAGGCATAACAAAATAAGCCAGAACCGCTCGTCTCCGCTTCGGGATAGCGGGCGGGATCGAGCAGGCTGCTGCGCCAGAGACCGTCCACTGGTTGATTATCTCGGATGCGGGTAGCGAATTCACGGAAACGCGCGATCAGGCGCGGACGTTCGGGGTGATCGTTCGGTATCAGCGGCAAAAGGCGGGCGTAGCCGGCGAGAACCCAGCCGTTACCACGACTCCAAAAGACTTTCTGACCGTTTTCTTCCCTTTTTTCAAAAAAACGATCGTCCCGATAATATAGTTTTTCGATCGGATCGTAGAGGTAGTCGTCGGTCGCCCGCCATTCGCGGAGCATAAAATCAAGATAGGCCTTTTCGCCAGTCAAAGCAGCGAGGCCAGCCCACGTCGCGGGGGCCATAAAAAGGGCATCACACCAAGTCCAGCGGTCGCCTCGGTTTGGTTTAACGTGTTTAAGATCGCCGACCTTGGGCTCAGCGAGAATTGCGTCGAAGGAGGCGCGCAGCGGAGCGATCATACGGGAGTCGTGGTGACGGGCGTAGAGTTCAAGGTAGGTCTGGCCGATTAGATGGTCGTCTGCGTGGTAGCGGCGGGGACCGAGCGACCAAGCATTCGCTTCGGCCATTTCGAGGAGCGCGCGTTCGTAGTCGGGGTTGGCCGATAGGGTGGCGAGTGCGGAAACCCCGGCAAATCCAGTGGCACGCGTCCAGTGTTGGGCGGGACGCGGATCCGCCCAAGCGAGATGCCAGTTGCAGGCGCGCTCAAGCAGGGCGAGAATCGCCGCAGGCTCACGTAGCGGCGGGCTCAATGCGGCCGCGGGCGAAGCTACACTTGCAACGGAAGCGGCGTCAGTCGCATGAGCGCTCTGGCCCAATAGGCAGGGTAAGATCGTGGCTAAAAACAGGAAGAGGGCAGGGGACTTCATGCAGGTTAGATGGAGACCAGATGATTATGTCAGACGAGTGCTCCTGGACAGGCGCTAGTTCAGACCCGGAAGATGGCGCCGAGTTTTTTGCCTAGCACCAGACTGAGCCCGACGATGCAGATGCCGAGAAAGGTCATGGCCCAGACGCCGAGCGCGCTGGCTAGGAACTGACCGTCTCCGAGTAGCTGGAACAGTTCCAGGATGGCCTTGGTGATTGGGTAAAAGGCTTGCTTCTGGGCGAGAATTAAAGAATCCGAAACTTCCAGCATGGCGAAGGCAAAGGCAAGCAACCCACCGGCGATAAGATTCGCTGCGATCAACGGAAGGGTGATCTTGCGCAGAGCACGCAAAGGAGGGCAGCCAAGGTTTTGCGCGGCCTCCTCCAAGGTTTCGCTGGTCTGCTGGAAGCCGGCGACAGCGGATCGCACCACATAAGGTAAGCGACGCACCGAATAGGCGATGATCAGTAGAACCGTGGGATTGGCCACGGGATTTAGGAATGCAAAGAAGCGTCCCTCCTGACTCATGGCGAGGTAGCCGAAGGCGATGACCAGACCGGGCACGGCAAGAGGCAGCATCGCGAGAACATCGAGCAGGCCGCCCCAGGCGAGTTTGGAGCGCACTATTACATAGGCGATGGCGATGCCTAGGGCGATGTCGATAACGGTGCTGGCGGCAGCGAACTTGAGTGAGTTGCCAATGGCATCGACCGTCAGCGGGTGGCCGAGGGCCAAACTGAAATTTTCCAAAGTGAACCCGGATGGTAGCACCGCAGCATACCAATCTGTGGCGAAAGCAGTCAGCACCACGCCGAGATGGGGCAGCACGGCTAACGCGGTGATACCACCGAAGAGCGTGGTGCAGAGCAGGGCAGGCCCGACGCCGAGAGTGCGCGCTCCGCCGGTTGAGGAAGCCTTGGCCATCATCGAATGGCCTTGGCGTCCGAACAGGCCCTTTCCGACGGCATAGAGCGCCGTGGTGGATAGCAGCAGCAGAGTAACAAGCGCGTAGGGGGCGGAATTGCCGCCGATGTCCTTTAATCCGTAAAATATCTGCACGGAAGTGACTCGGGGGTAGTCGAAGATAAGAGGCACGCCCAGCTCGGTAAAGCCAGCGATGAAGACAATGGTGCCGCCGGCGAAAAGACCTGGGCGGATCAGCGGCAGGGTGATGCGGCGGAATCGTCGCAGGCCGGTGCAACCAAGGTTTTGAGCTGCCTCCTCCATGGCTGGGTCAACGTTGGCTAGGGCGGCGGCGCAGTTGAGATAAATAATGGGATAGAGTGATAGGGCATTGACTGCGGCGATACCCCAGAACGGCGCGACCGCGAACCAGTCGAAGGTCCAGCCATCGGGTCGGACACCGAGCTGAATAAGGAGAGCGTTAAGAGCACCGTATTGACCGAAAATCTGCTTGATCCCGATGGCACCTACGAAAGGTGGCAGGATCATTGGGATGAGCACGACCGAGGCGAGGGCGGTCTTGCCGGGAAATATAAAGCGATCGCTGATAAACGCCAGAGGCAGGCCTATCGCGAAGGCGAACACGGTGGTGGCGAGACCGAGCCAGAAGGAGTTGAGCAACCCAGTGCGATAGAGAGGATCGGATAATAGGGCTGAAAGGGTGCTTAGGGTGAAGTGGCCGTCAGCGTCCATGAAGCCTCCGCGCAGGATCTGAAAGACAGGCCAAAAAAAGAAAGCTGCGAAAAACAGCAGGGTGAAGACGAAGACAGAGCGGGCGAAAGTCTGCGACATGAAGCTAGAGTGTGCACTTTCGATACACAGTTCCGCCATGAAAAAGTCGCATTTTCTTCGCGCTCGCGCGGATCGAGAGCGAATGTTTTTATCTTACAATGCCGTATTTTATCCAAGCAAACGGACACAACAAAACAACCAATAAACCGAACATCCCTAGTGATTGGGCTCAGTTTTTAGACATTACTCCAGCGTTGGTCTGGGTGACCGATACCCAAGGTAATCTGCTTCACGCGAATGCCGCCTGGCGCGAAGCCACAGGGGTGAGGGTGGATGAGGCGGACGTCACAACATTCACCGAACTGGTGCACCCAGACGATCGCAGTCGTATCATTGCCAAAACCACCACCTTCGCAGGTAGCCCGACGACTTTTGAGTTTCGTATGCGCCAAACCGACGGATCGTTCCGCTGGATGCTGGAGCGCATCCAGCCTTGGCGTGATGGCCAAGGTCAGACCCTAGGTTATATCGGCACATCGATTGATATTCAGTCGCAGAAAGAACATGAGCAAAAACTTGCGCTCATTGCCCTACGCCAGACTTCTTTAACCTACTTTAGCCGGGTAGCCCTAGTGCAAAATACGACTAAAGAACTGGATGAAGAAGCACTCAGGCTTTTTTGTGAAAATCTAGGGTTAACCGCTGCCTTATTGATTCTCGGCGAGGCGGAAGAAGCACCGCAGATAGTCGCTAAATTCGGGCTAGCGGTCGATGAGACCACACCCAAACTTGCAATCGTTTCACTGGCTTCTGAATTCGTGCTCGAATACCCTTCCGATGCTTCGGATTTTCCGCTTTCTGCCAGCTGGTTGGTCGAGCAAGGCTGGAATGCAGCAATTGCCATTCCGCTCGATCCTCAAAATCCCAAAGTCGGCTGCCTGATAGGCCTTTGCCGAGAGTCCAAGTCTGAGCCGATTGGCCCGATTCACTACGCCCGAGACCTCGCCGGTATATTAGCTATAGCGCACGAGAGACGGCGGGCCGAAGCCAAACTACGGGAGAGCGAGCAACGCGCCTTGCAAGTGCAGAAAATGGAGTCGGTAGGTCTGCTGGCCGGTGGCGTCGCCCATGACTTTAACAATCTTCTCACCGCGATTCGTTGTTTCGCCGACCTACTGCGCGATGAGCTGACCGAACCGGCACAGCTTAGTAAAATAGACGACATTCTGCATGCCTCCAGCCGCGCGAGTCACTTGGTCCGGCAACTTCTTTCCTTTAGCCGACAAGAAATCCACCAGTCTGAGAGTCTCGACCTAAATCAGGTCATAGATGAGCTGCGCGGATTTATTCGCTCCCTCTTGAGTGAGCACGTGAGCATCGACGTCGAATTGGCTGATCGGCCAGCATGGTGTATCGCGGATCGCAAGCAGATTGAACAGATTCTGTTTAATCTTTGTCTAAATGCCCGTGATGTTATGACCACGGAAGGTCGGTTGGTCTTAAGTGTCTCCATACACACCACTGAAAGCGGCGGCAAAGTTCGCTTATCTGTTACAGATTCTGGTCCGGGTATACGACCAGAGGTTCAAAAACGGATTTTTGAACCTTTCTTTACTACCAAGGCGCGCGGTCATGGCACCGGGCTCGGTCTAGCAACCAGCTTGGCCATTGCTAAAAACTTTGGTGGCAGTCTAACATTCGAAACCCTAATAGGTAAGGGCACAGTTTTCCACTTGGACCTGCCTGAGATTGCCGATCCGCTACTTAATTCAGTGGCTGAGTCCCGGCAAATCTCCTGCTCTGCACCGGTCCGTATCATGCTGGTAGAAGATGATGATCTCGTGCGAGCAGTCACCATCATGCTGGCGCAATCTCAAGGCCACCAAGTGATTAGCTTTGCCGGCAGCAAAGAGGCGTTGGTTTACGTCAGAAACGTCGGACTCGACGAAATCGACCTGCTTATAACCGACATAGTTATGCCTGGTATCAACGGTCGCGTGCTGGCCGAAAATATCCTATCAATTAAACCTGATCTTCCAGTGTTTTACATGTCTGGCTTTGTGGATGATCCCACTACACAAGAAGCGCTTAAGCGGCAGGACGTATGCTTTCTCCCCAAGCCTTTCTCCAGTGAAGAATTCTTAAGTCGGCTCGCGCTCATTTTGAAAGAAAAATACGGCTGAAATTTCATTTTGAAACCAAGGCCAACCAATTTCAGGGCAACTTGTCGACTGACCCATTGCCCCGATGCATGTAAATTGCATTTAACGAGCGTTCAATTGATCTGCTTTGAAATGGTTCGTTTTATCGCACAATAAATATTATGTCTAATCACTACCCTGCTTCCATGCCTGGTTCGGTGCCTTTGTTTGATTGGCTAAAGAATCGTGCCGTCGGGGTCTTGCTTCACCCCACTGCGCTTCCAAGCGATCAAGGCATAGGCGTGCTCGACGGTCAGGCAGTGCATTTTTTGGATTTTTTAACAGAGGCGGGAATCTCACACTGGCAGTTTTGTCCGCTCGGACCAACCGGCTACGGAGATTCGCCCTACCAGTGTTTCTCCTCTTTCGCCGGCAACCCCTACCTGATCGACCTCCATGCCTTAGTCGCCGCCGGTCTGCTCGAGAATTCAGACTTGGATGACTTACGCCGTTTGCCAACCGACCGCGTAGACTATGGCTGGCTTTATGTAACGAAGTGGCCAGTGCTGCACCAGGCCTATAAAGCCGCCCGATTACGGAAATTCCGTCACCTACCCTACGGCGATTTTGCCGCTTTTCGCGCCACCCACGCTGACTGGCTCGAGGGCTACGCCCTGTTCCTCGCGCTAAAGGATCTTCACGACGGATTGCCTTGGTGGCTCTGGCCGGCCGAATATCGCTTCCAACAACGAATCAAGACTCGCGCCCTGCCTGCCTCGGTCCTGCAACGAGCGGAGGCGCATGCCTTTTTCCAATACCTGTTCTTTGGTCAATGGTCTCTAGTCCGGTCTTCCGCCGCCGAGCGCGGAATTCAATTAATCGGCGATGCCCCAATTTTTGTGGCCCGCGATTCCGCCGATGTGTGGTCGCGACCAGACCTATTCCAAATTGATCAAACAACAGGGCTGCCGCTGGCCGTCGCGGGAGTGCCGCCCGACTACTTCTCCGCTGATGGACAACTTTGGGGCAACCCGCTCTACGATTGGACGGTGCACGCCACCGAAGGCTACGCCTGGTGGTTGCGACGTCTACGCGCTAATTTTGTGCTCTTCGATATAGTGCGCATCGACCATTTCCGAGCCTTCGATACTTACTGGTCTATTCCTGCCGAGGAGAAGACCGCCAAGGCGGGCGTATGGAAACAGGGGCCAGGACTAGATTTTTTCCGCGCTGTCCACGCTTTCCTGCCCGAAGCCCGCCTGATTGCAGAAGACCTTGGAGATCTCTTTGAGAGTGTGCGCACACTTCGTGACGCATGTGGTCTGCCAGGCATGACTATCCTGCAATTCGCTTTTGGCGGCGACGCAACCAACCTCTATCTGCCGCACAATCTAACGGCAAATTCAGTCGTGTATCCCGGCACTCACGATAACAACACCACGCTCGGCTGGTATGCTGCAGCTACATCTGCGGAAGCAGACTATGTGCGACGTTACCTCCGGATCGACGGTCGGGAAATTTCGTGGGATTTTATCCGAGCTGCCTATGCCGCAGTCAGTCGGCTCGCCGTGCTACCGCTTCAGGATTTACTCAGCCTCGACGGAAAGGCTCGGTTCAATACTCCCGGCATAGCCGCCGGCAACTGGCAGTGGCGCTACACAACGGCGGAGCTCGCTACGCTCCAGCGCCAATCCGCCCAATACCTACGCGCATTAGGTGAACTTTACGGGCGCAGCTGACTCCTTCAGACTCGGAAGAAATTTGCTAACCTAGGCAGGACTTCTTCTCGCGCGTCATCCAAAACATAGTGACCGGCATCGGCTAAATAATGGGCATCCGATCCAGGCAAGCGCCGTCGCCACTCGGCGTAGAAACCATCATGAAAGCAGAAGTCCCGCCCACCCCAGATTATGAGGACGGGGGTTTCCCTGAACCGAGCGAGGCCAGCTTCGACCTCCTTTAAAGTAGGCCAACTCGGGTGAGCGGAATCCATGGGGATATCTTTTACGAAGGCATCGATCGCCACGCGATTGCCCCAAGAGTCGTAGGGTAGCAGGTAGGCGCGCTTTTCCTCCGGACTGAGACTGCGACGAGCCATAGACATCCAGACTGCCGGACTCGCGAAGCCATTGAGCCCCCGGACGAGCGCGGTGCCGGGAAACTTAGTTTTACAGAGAGCGATGCGCGCCGGGATACTCGATGAAGGAAAAGCCCCAGTATTTAAAATTACGATACGGCCAATTAGTTCAGGATGTTTGGCGGCAAAACCGAAGCCGATCGCGCCGCCCCAGTCGTGAACCACTAAATGCACACGCTTCAAACCGAGGTTAGCCACCAAAGCGGCGATGTCTGCTATCCGGGTTTCTAAGGTATAAGAGTAGTCCTGCGGCTTCTCCGAAAGGCCCATGCCGATGTGGTCTGGGACGATGCAGCGCAAACGCGAGGCGAGCGTTTTTACCAGATCGCGGAAGTAGAAAGACCAAGTGGGGTTGCCGTGTAGCATTAACACCGCCTCGGGGGATCCCACGCCACCCTCGTCGAGGTAACTGAGGCGTGCGCCGCGTGGCGTAGTAAACGAATACGGTGTGAACGGATAAAGCGGCCGAAGCCAGTTTGGTAGGGGCGTCATACGGACAGGTTTACCAGTCTAGCGCTAACATCAGGGAGTTGAGACCGCTCCCAATACCGAGTAGCGCGACCCGGTCGCCCGGATGCACGGCACAGGCCTCGATCGCAGCGGAGAGCGTGGCTGGCAGCGCCACCGAGCCGGTGTTACCCAACGTTTCGAAGGTCGAGAAGTCTTTCGTCAAATCCAAGCTCAGCGCCTCGTAGAGCTTTCGTCGATGGGTGCTGCCGACTTGGTGGCAGATCGTGCGGTTGAAGGCGGTTCCAAAGTCCGCCGTGAACAAGCGCCAGGTTGCGCGCGCCAAGTCGATACCTGCGACCAGTAGGGCTTCGCTATCAGTCTGCATGGCCAGCGCATCCGCACCATGGGTATCACCTTGGCAAAGTTCGCTGTGCTCGGTCGCAGCGCGGGCGACGCCGCCGAGCAAACGATGTGGCCGCACGCCCGCGGGGAGCAACGACTCGTGGCACACCATCGCAGCGACCGCACCGGAGCCGATGGTGAGGTTAGCAAAGTAGGGCTTGATGCCGTTGCGATCGAGCGGCGCGGCGAGCAGTGTGCGCAGGGTTTGTTCAATCAAGGGACCACAATTTTCGCCAGCGCAGACCAAGGCGCAGCGAATCTGGCCGCTTTCGATTAGACCGGCAGCTACGGTCAAGGCGTTGAGCCAGCCTAGACAAGCATTGGAGAGATCAAAAATCTGGGCGGTAGCGGGAAGACCGATTTTTCGGTGGGCGAAACTCGCGGTGGCCGGCTCCAGCATGTCACGACAGACGGCGGCATGAATGAAAAGCTCGACCTGCTCAGCGCGTAGACCTGAGCGCGCGAGTGCGGCGCGCCCAGCGGCAGCGGAGGCATCAGAGGGGCGCGTCCCGACTGGCCAGACGCGACGCTCGCGAATCCCGGTCATCAATTCGAGTCGCCCCTCGGGCAAGCGTAAGCGTTGGTAAAGTGGCGAGAGCCGATTCTCTATCGCAGCGGACGTGAGTATTTCCTCCGGCAGCGCGGTGGCGAGGGACTCGATGCAGGTGTGCGAAAAACGCATCGGCTCAGGACTTGGCCTCCAGCCGCATGGCCAAGCGGATGATGTCTTGGTCAAAGTAATTCGAGCCCAGGCCAGCATCGACCACCAGAGTGGCGGCGTTGATTCCCGAACTGCGTTCGCTCAAAAGAAAGAGCACCGGATCGGCAACCTCCTGAGTTGCAAGATTGCGTTTCCGGAAGGTGAGCTTTTCGGCGTAAAGGTAGCTCTCCAGATAACCTGGGATTCCCGCCGAGGCGCTCGTCTTTAACGGACCAGCTCCGACGACATTGAAACGCACTTCACCGTGGTTACTGAAGGATTTGCCCAGAAAACGAACTGCTGACTCAAGCGCTGCCTTGATCGGTCCCATGTAGCCATAATTGTCCGGTGTAACCAAGAGAGAGGAGATGCCGACGGTCACGACTGAAGCGCGCGGGGCAAATTGATTTTTGAAGGCGTTGGCCAGCTCGACTAGAGAAAATGCGGAAATCGCGGTGGCTTGGAGGAAATCCTCCCGCTTCGTCTCGTGAAAGGGCTTAAAGCCCTCCGCGTAATTGGCGAAGGCGATCGAGTGCACCAGCCCGTGCAGAGGAGTGAGCCCCGCCGCCGCGACCTCGGCAGCCAAGCGATCGGCCGCACCCTTTTCCTCAACGTCGCAGACAAAGACCGGCTTACCCGCCAATAAGGTCTCTAGGGACTTTTTTCTTGCCTCTGACCTCACGGCGTAAATCACCCGGGCGCCCTCTGCCTCGAGCGTTTTGGCTACGTGCCAAGCGACACTCTTTTTATTGGCCACGCCCTGAACGAGAACGGTCTTGCCGGTTAACTGGAGAAAATCAGGCATCGGGTTGGAGGTGGGCCTCACTGTTGGGCTTGCTGAGCGTGCTGCACGACTTGCGCGGGGCCTTCAGGCGTCTTCCATGCCACGGTAAAATCGACGTTCAAAACGCGGGTGCCGTCAGTTTTCTTAACTGCACCACGCATCATGGTAAAACCAGCCACAGCCTCCTGACGCTTTACCTCTATGACGACGGTATCGCCTGGGTAGATCGGGGTGCGAAAACGCACGTCGCTGATCTTAGAGAGTAGAGGCACACCCGCGCCGGGCGCAGCCCCTGCACGTTGCGCCTGAAGCGCCATGAAGAGTGCCCCGGTCTGGAAAACCGCTTCGCAAAGCAACACACCCGGAGTGATGGGCGCACCTGGATAATGACCGGCGTAAAAGCCTTCGTCGGCCCGCCAAGTGCGGCGCGCGGTCAAGCCGTCCTCGGTCTCTGAGATGATCTCATCCACAAATAAGAACGGTGGACGGTGGGGAATAAGAGCTTGGACGGAGTCTAGGGCGGACATGTGCGAAAGCTCAAAAGACCGTTCAGGAGCGTTCCCTGCAAGGGCGGAAATACGACCTGACCATCTCTCTACCGACCACTCGCGTCGCTATAACTAACGCCGAGCGTCCTGCTCGATGGAGTTTACTAATTCGCCCTTGAAGCTCACCTTAAGATACTCACGTGCTCGCGCTTGGTGGTTAAAAAAATGGTCAGAATAGAGCGGGAAGCCCCCGTTGTAGCGGTGATAGTCACCACGAAAAAGCGGCACGCCGTCATAAGCGTCGTAACTGGTGTAGCTCCAGATTTCTGTTTGGCCGTCCGCATCCGTGCGTAGCCAGCGTTGATCTGGATAACCCAAGGCGAGTCGCACCATGTCAGCGGTAAACCCGATGCCGATTTTGCCTTCGCGAATCAGCCCTTGTTCAGCGGGGGGCAATCTTTCGAAGAGTTGCGCGTTGCGCTTGATGCGCAGGTCCGGACCGGCGCAGGCCACTAGCAAGCCGAGACAACCGAGGGACAAAGCATAGCCCAGAAAGCGTCGGCCGGTCTGGTAAACCCTTACGTTTTTGACACCATTCATACCAACAGACAATGCAGTGCCTTTCCCCCTCCGCAAGCCACGCCGAGAACACCGTCATCGTGCTCCTGGCCGAGTGCGTGCCGTCGCAGACAGCGTCGTTTCGATACCGGAGAGCGACTCGGCTCGCTGACGATAGGCACCTTTTTCCGCCGCTTGCACAAAGGCCTCCGTGGCACTTTTGAGTTCTTCCCAGCGGGCGCGAATAGCGCGGGCCTCAGCCTCTGTCACCTGAAGGTCGGCACTGGCCGCTGTAATCGTGCCCAGTAATTCGGCAAAATCCTGCACGATGGCGTTGGTCGCCGGAACGAGTTCCCTTCCGCTGGCCTGCACCGTGGGATTAGAAATGAAAAAACCTCCAGCGCGGGCGCACACCCAGTGGGCAATGCGCGGGTCACTGGTGGATCTCAGCAGTTGGTCAATACGATCGAGAGGGTTGCTTGAGCCGCTGCCAGAAATATCCGTCGGTGGCTCCGCCCATTTATAAATTAGGGACAACGACAGCCCCAAGTCTGCAGCGATCTGCTTGGCGCTGGTGCGTTTGAGAACCTCTTTGAGCAACTCGTGCGATTGCATCTCACTAATTTGTCCAAGCTATAAGCGGGAGGCAAGGCCGAGCGAATTCATGCTAAAGTTACCTCACGCCGCAGCTTTTCGGCGTGCCAAGCTGTGTCACCCCCGACACGGTCCACACTTCCGCATGAACATTCACGAGTATCAGGCCAAGACCTTGTTCGAGAAATACGGGGTGCCCGTCCCCAAGGGTGCCGCCGCCAAGACTGCGGAGGAGTTCGCCACCGCGCTCGCCTCCCTTCCAGAGGGCCCCACTATGGTCAAATCCCAGATCCACGCCGGCGGTCGCGGCAAGGGAACCTTCATTGACGGCTATAAGGGCGGTGTGAAATTCTGTAAAACAAAGGCCGACGCCTTCGAGATCGCCGGCAAAATGTTGGGCAATACCCTGGTGACCATTCAGACTGGCCCTGCCGGACGTAAGGTCCAGACCGTCTACTTCACAGTCGCGAGCGACATCAAAAAAGAATATTATCTCGCCGTCCTCCTCGACCGCGCCTCTTCCCGCCCTGTTATTGTCGCCTCGACCGAAGGCGGGGTCGAAATTGAAAAGGTCGCCCACGAAACGCCCGAGAAAATAACCAAGGTGCTGATCGACCCCGCCTATGGCGTTGCCGATTTCCAACTTCGCCAACTTATCGCCGCCCTAGAACTCACCGGCAACGAGGCCAAGAACGCCGCCAAACTCATTAAGAATCTCTACACCATGTTCTGGGAAACCGACGCCGCCATGGTCGAGGTCAACCCCCTCATCACCACGCCCACCGGCGACGTCTTGGCCCTCGACGCTAAGGTATCCTTCGATAGTAACGCTCTTTACCGCCACCCCGAGATCGTCGCACTGCGCGACTTGAACGAGGAAGACCCGAAGGAGATCGAGGCTTCCAAATACGACCTCGCCTACATCGCCCTCGACGGAAATATCGCATGCCTCGTCAACGGCGCAGGTCTCGCCATGTCCACTATGGATATCATCAAGCACTACGGCGGCAACCCGGCGAACTTCCTCGACGTCGGCGGCGGCGCCTCTAAGGAAAAAGTGATCGCAGCCTTCAAGATCATCCTAGGTGACGCCAATGTTAAAGGCATCTTCGTTAATATTTTCGGCGGAATCATGGACTGCAACGTGATCGCAGAGGGTATCGTCGAGGCGGTAAAGGAAGTCGGCCTCAAGCTCCCCCTTGTCGTCCGGCTGGAGGGCAACAACGTCGCGAAGGGCAAGGAAACCCTCGCCAATTCCGGTCTCGCCCTTGTCAGCGGCGATACCATGGCCGACGCCGCCCAGAAAATGGTCAAACTCGTGGCATAATCCATCCGAACTCCCCTGAACTTTTAGCTCTAGGATTCTAGCTCCTAACTCCTTTTCGACATGTCCATTCTCATCACGCCGCAGACCAAAATACTCGTCCAAGGCATCACCGGCGCCTTTGGTGCCAAACACGCTCAACTCTCGCTCGATTACGGCACCCAGCTTGTCGCCGGCGTCACCCCAGGCAAAGGCGGCCAGTTCTTTGAGCACGCCGGCCACAAGGTGCCGATCTTCAACTCTGTCCATGAGGCCGCCGCCATCACCGGTGCCACCGTATCAGTCATCTTCGTGCCGCCTCCCTTTGCGGGCGACGCCATCCTTGAATGTGTAGACGCCGGGCTCGACCTCGCCGTTTGCATCACCGAGGGCATTCCGATCAAAGATATGGTCCGCGTAAAACGCGCCATCACCGGCAAGAAGACTCGCCTGATCGGCCCCAACTGCCCCGGCCTTGTCACCCCGGGCACGGGCGATAGGAGCAATGGCGGCTGCCGCATCGGCATCGCCCCGGGCTATATCCATCGTAAGGGCCACGTCGGCGTCGTGTCCCGCTCTGGCACCCTCACCTACGAGGCCGTCTTTCAGATTACCTCCAAGGGCCTTGGCCAGTCTACCTCCGTTGGAATCGGCGGCGACCCAGTCAATGGCACCAGTCACCTCGACGTGATTAAACTCTTTAACGAAGACCCCGATACCAAGGGCATCATCCTCATTGGCGAAATCGGCGGCAGCGCCGAGGTCGAGGCCGCCCGCTGGATCAAGGCGAACTGCACCAAGCCCGTAGCGGGCTTTATCGCCGGCGCTACCGCCCCCGCCGGTCGCCGCATGGGCCACGCAGGCGCCATCGTCGGCGGAGCCGAGGACACCGCCGCCGCCAAGATCGCCGTCTTTCAAGAGTGCGGAATCGAGGTCGCGGCGACCCCCACCGACATGGCCGACGCCCTCCTCCGCGCCGCCGCCAAAAAAGGCGTCTCCCTCGCGTGAGTCACTCGGACGTATAACGCATTCTTTCACTACCTGCCCTCGGCGCCCTGCCGAGGGCTATTTTTTTCCCGCCACTACCCTCGCGCCAACCCGCCGCCCGACTTGCCAAGCCGGCCGACCGCGCCCAAGCTTACTTTTGATGACGCATTTCTCCAGCCACCATACCGGTCTTAAAGAGCCCCTCGCCCCTCGCGCAGATGACGATGACGACGAGGACAAGGAGGACGACAAAGCCGACGCTGCCATAAAGAAAAACTCCGCCCCGCTGGCCGCCCGCATCCAAAACAAGTTCATAGAACAGAGGAAAATTTTTCTCTGGGGCCCCGTCACCGACGAGTCCGCAAAGGACATCACCGAAAAGCTCCTCTACTTGGAAGCCGAAGGCCCCGGTAAAGAAATCTTCTTCTACATCAACACGCCCGGCGGCTCCATCACCGCAGGCATGGCCGTTTACGACACCATGCAGCTCATCAGCTCGCCCATCACCGTGATCGTCACCGGCATGGCCGCCTCGATGGGATCCATCCTGCTTAGCGGCGCGCCCAAGGGGCGCCGTCTGCTCTTCCCCCACTCCCGCGTCCTGATCCACCAGCCCCTCATCAGCGGTCGGTTCAGTGGACCCGCCTCGGATATCAACATCCAAGCTCAAGAGATGGAGAAACTCCGCTCCGAGCTTAATCTTATTCTGGCCCGAGCCTCCGGTCAGCCTCTTGAACGCATCAATCAGGACACCGATCGCGATTTCTACCTCACCGCCACCGAAGCCATCGCCTATGGCCTCGCCGACCGCGTAGTGGATAAACTCTAAGCGGTCGCGCGGCGGGATCGCCACGCCTCCTTTGGCACCGGCTCCCAATGCCGGTGCTTTTTTGTGCCCATCGCGGGGCCAACCCGCCATTACATGGTTTCCTATGCCCCTTACGCCACCATGCTCGCCACCATCCGCCTAAAATCCATGCGTTTCCACGGACGCCACGGCGTCCTCCCGGAAGAAGCCGTGCTTGGCCAGCCCTGGATCCTAGATCTCGATTTGAAAGTAGACATCGCACAGGCCGCTGCGACCGATGATCTAGCCGACACCGTCAATTACGCCGCCGTCTATGAACTCTGCCGAGACATCGTGACAAACGAGCGTTTTTGCCTCGTCGAGAGCCTCTCCAACCGCCTGCTCGCCGCCGTTCTTTCCGCCCATCCCCGCGTGCTTTCGGCCACCCTTACCGTCCACAAACCCCACGCCCCCATCCCTGGCGATCACGCCGGCATTTCCCTTACCACCACGCTGACGAGGCCCTGATCCGGCGCCGACTTAGCCTCCTTTATCGTGCCAGCAAACGCCGACCCCGTCTCCGCCTACATCGCCCTAGGCTCCAATCTAGGTGACCGCCGCGCCCACCTCGAAGCCGCCTTGATCGCCCTCGCCGATCTACCCAGCACCCGCCTGCTCGCTACCTCGTTGATTTACGAAACCGCCCCGCTCGGCCCCGCTGGCCAACAGGATTACCTAAACGCCGTCGCCCACCTCGCCACCACTTTAGCGCCGCTCGCCCTACTTGATGCGCTGCTCGTCATCGAGCAGTCCCGCGGCCGCCTCCGCCGCGAACGCTGGGGCGCCCGAACCCTCGACCTCGACCTGCTCCTCCACGGTGCAGCTACCCTGCAAGATACCCGCCTCACCCTACCCCACCCAGCCATGCTTGACCGCGCGTTTGTCTTGGTTCCGCTGCACGACCTCGCACCCGATCTCATTCTCGCCGACCGCACGATCGAGCAACACCTCGCTAGGCTCGACCGTTCCGGTGTTCGCCCCGCTACCAACTGATCGCCGCCACTCCAGCGCATGCGCCCACCGCCACTTGTGGAAACTTTGCCTCCCGGGGCCTGCCCGCTCCCGGTCGAGCTGTTTAAAACCTTCTCCACCAGACCCGGCTGCGTTTTTCTCGATTCAGCCCTTACGTCCGCGACTGCGCGCCATAGCATCCTCGCCTGTGAACCTAGCCTTGTAGTGCGAGGCGACGGCGAGAAGTTGAACCGCCTGCGCACCGAGCTTGCGACTCGCGCTTGTGCCCCTGTCCCCGGCCTGCCCTTCGTAGGCGGCGCCATCGGCTATTTTAGTTATGATTACGGTTCCGCCCTCGAAGGCGTTTCCACCCGATCGCCCTCCGCGCTACCGGCGCTGGCCTTCGGGTTTTACGATGCTGCCGTCCTGCACGACCACATTACCGGTCAGACCCATCTCGTCGCATCCAACCCGTCCGACCTCGACCGCGTGCGCGGTCTGGTCGAGGCTCCAGTTCCGTCTCCCCAGTCCTTTTCCGCGGGAAAACTCGTCGCCGACCTCACACCCGAGGTCTATGCCGACGCCATCAAACGCATCCGTAACTATATAGCCGCTGGCGACGTTTATCAGGTAAACTTCACCCAGCGCTTTTCCGCGTCTTTTACCGGGGCCGCCGCCAGTCTTCACCTTCGCTTGCGAGCGCTAAGTCCAGCACCTCACACCGCATTCCTGGATTTCGGCGACCACCAACTAGTTTCCAGCTCACCGGAACGCCTGCTGCGGGTAGCGGGTCGCACCCTGGAAACCCGCCCGATCAAGGGCACGGTCGCCCGCCTCACCGACCCCATCGCGGACGCCGCCCAGCGCACCCGCCTGCTCGCTAGTGCCAAGGACCACGCTGAGTTGTTAATGATTGTGGATCTGGCCCGCAACGATCTTGGCCGCGTGTGCGTGCCTGGTAGCGTCCATGTAACCGCACGCCACGACCTCGAAACCTACGCCACGGTGCACCACCTCGTCGCCACCGTGCGCGGCGAACTTACCCCAAATCTAGACCGCTTCGATGCCCTGCGCGCTCTTCATCCCGGCGGCAGCATCACCGGCGCTCCTAAGATCCGCGCCATGCAAATAATCGCCGAACTGGAGCCAGCGCCACGCCAAGTCTACACAGGATCGCTCGGCTATCTAGGCTACGACGGTGATGCCGACTTAGCCATCGCCATCCGCACCATCACCTGCGCTGAGGGCCGCGCTCATTACCACGTCGGCGGTGGTATCACGTGGGATAGTAATGCCGCCGCCGAATACCAAGAAACCGAGCACAAAGGCAGCGCCATGCGCGCAGCCCTCACCGCACCTTAAACAAACTCCACATTTGCCCACGAACTTCGGTCTTCGAGTTTCGTGCTTCAGATTTCCCCATGTCGATCGCCCCCCAAGTCCTCCTAGACGGCCAGATCCTCCCGGCCGCACAGGCCCGCGTCTCCGCTTTATCCGACGGTTTTCTATTCGGCCATGGCGCGTTCGAGACCGTGCGCACCCATCGCGGCCGCCCCCTGCTTTTCTCCGCCCACCATGCCCGCCTTTCCGCCGCCTGCACTGCGCTCAATCTCGAGGTGCCTGCGTCGGCGCCGGAACTAGCCGACCGCGTCACCCGCCTGCTTGCCAGCGTGCGCTTGCCCGATGCCGCCGTAAAAATCGTCCGCTACCGAGAACTAAACCGCACCGCCGAACTCATCACCGCCCGCACCCTGCCCTATTCTGCCCCCGACTACTTGCGGGGCTTCCGCGTTATGACCCTCCGACAGGGGGAGCGAGACGGCCGCCTGACCGGTCTCAAAACTCTTAACTACCTTGAAAATCGCCTCGCCCGCGAGACCGCCCGCGCCTCCGATTTCGACGAGGCTATTTTCGTCACACCTGCCGGCCGTGTGCTGGAAGGTTCGAGCACGTCGGTTTTCATAGTGAAGGAAGGTCACGCCCACACCCCCCCGCTTTCTTTGGGTGTGCTGCCGGGTGTCGCCCGAGCACGTGTGCTCGCTCTGATCGGCCCAGAACGCGCCCACGAAACCGCCTTCACCCTCGACGAGTTGCTGGCAGCCGATGAGGTCTTTCTCACGAACTCTTTGATGGGCGTCATGCCCGTCTGCACTCTCGACGCGCATAAGTTCCGCGCTCATTCCCCCGAGACCTCCGCTGTGCGCCACCTCTTCGCTACCGCTGCGGAATGAACCCGCCCTCCATGCCCCAGCCTGACTCCACTAACCGTTTTTTAAACCTGCTGCGTGCAGCCCTAGCGGACGGCACGCTAGTGAAACTCACCCTCGGTAAACTTCGCCCCTTCGCGCCAGACCTCACGCTGC
Source organism: bacterium (assembly GCA_010027235.1). Lineage (GTDB taxonomy): Bacteria > Verrucomicrobiota > Verrucomicrobiia > Opitutales > Opitutaceae > IMCC26134_A. Next base: position 47,158 of record RGVP01000001.1, on the reverse strand, counting down.
GCAACGTTTTTGCTCGTCCTGTGATGCTAAAAACCGGCCCGCAGGTCTGCCTCGTTTTCCGTCACGCCACCCGAGATGTGACGAAAAACCTCCCGCCAGCCGAGGCCGCTGTCCTGCTAGCCGGACTGCTCGCCGAATCTTTTCTCGACGCCCACCTGTTCACCCCGCTGCAAACCATCCAGCTCGAGCAAAACGCCGACGCCGCCCGCCCCGCCCGTATCCGCCTAATCACCATTGATGGGGCCCCACCTATCCGCCCATCCGGGCACGACCGCAGCAAACACCGCGTGCTCGATCCTACCGCCCCTTGGTTACGCGCCCTCGGCGTGACCAACAATCGCGGTCAACCCCGCGATGGAATGGCACATAAGTTTCGACAGATCGAAAAGTTCGCCGAACTCCTCCGCGACTTGCTCGCCGAAGCCGGTCTCGATACACTGGCCATTCGCGACGCAGCGCCCCTACGCATCGCCGACATGGGTGCTGGCAAGGGTTACCTTACCTTCGCCCTTGCCGCCCTGCTCGGCCCCGGCGCTGAAATCACCGGCCTCGAACGCCGCGCCGAGCTTGTAGCCGCGGCAAATCGCCTCGCTAACGATGCTGGTTTTTCCAGCCACCTTCGCTTCATCGAGGGGGACATCCCAGTGGCGCCTTCGCCGGTGAAACCGCTGGACGTATTGATCGCGCTCCACGCGTGTGATACTGCTACCGACGATGCCCTCGCCGCAGGGCTCACCGCGGGCGCCCGCCTTCTCGTCGTCTCTCCCTGCTGCCAGAAGGAACTGCGGCCCCAACTCACCCCACCCGTGGTGCTCGCCGATGCCCTAAGACACGGTATTTTTCAGGAGCGTCAGTCCGAATTTGTGACCGACGCCCTGCGCGCGCAGTTGCTCGAATGCGTCGGTTTCCGCACCAAGGTCTTCGAGTTCATCTCCACCGAGCATACCGCGAAAAATGTGCTCATAGCCGCCCATCGCGTCCACGCCATCGGCGACCCAAGCTTCGCCGCCCAGCGCACGCGTCTGCTCGACCGCACTCGGGCCTTTGCGGCCTTCTACGGCATACGCGAGCAGCGGCTCGCGCGCCATCTCGGCATCGATCTCACTGCCTAAACCGCCATGCCTAACCTCTCCGCCCTCGACTGGGACGCCCTCGACCGCCTACGTGCCGTTTTCCTCGCACGAGAAGCGGCCGCTTCCGGTCCGTATTGGCAAACCCAGTCCGCCCTCGCCGCCTATGACGCCACCTACGGAGAACGCATCGGCTGGAAATGGGACGCCCTCCTCGCCGAGCTCAGCCTCCGGGCTTGGCGACCACCCGCCGGCACAACGTTAGTGGATTTCGGCTGCGGATCAGGCGTAGCCGGTCGCCGCGTGTTAGATACCTTTGGCGCTGCTCATTTTTCAAGTCTCGCGCTCCTTGATCATAGCCCGGAAGCGGTCACTTTCGCGGCCGCTCGAGCCCGGGTAACATTTCCGGGGCTTAAAGTTCAGACCACACCAGAACCAACCGAGCCTTATACCCTCGTGGTTAGCCACGTGCTCAATGAGCTCACCTCAGAGGGCCGTGCCGAGCTACTGGCACTCGCCACCCGCGCCGCCGCTGTGCTCTGGGTGGAGCCAGGCACCCACGCCGACGGTCGCGCCCTTGCCGCCGTGCGCGATGAACTCCTCAGCGCCCACCGAATCGTGGCGCCCTGCACCCACCGCGAAAATTGCCCGCTCTTTGCCGAAACCAACGCCCGCGACTGGTGCCATTTTTTTGCCAGTCCGCCCCAAGGCGTGCAAAACTCTCCCGATTGGGTCCGTTTCGCTCACCGGGCTGGCCTCGACCTCCGCAGCCAAGCCTACTCCTGCCTCGTTCTGGAAAACCAATCCCGCCCCGGCTCTGGGCTCCACGCTGCAGCCAGCGCTCGCCTACTTGGGCGCCCCGAGGTATTCAAGCCCTACGCTAGGTTCCTAGCCTGCGACGCGTCTGGCCTACATTGGCTTGAGTTGGCGAAACGAACTAATCCCGCTCTCGTCAAACGCCTCGCCAAAGATCCTCCGCTGCCGCTGTATACCCTCAGCCACGACGGTCGTAAAGTATCCGCCGCCATCCCGCTGATTGATCCGCCTGCATCCGAATCGCCAACCTCCACCGATGATGAGGATTTGTAAACCCCAGCTTGACTCCTGCGCGCGACTATCGCGATTCTAACCCTTTAACCAAATCTCACCATGGGCCAACAATACAATAAAGGTATCAAAAAGAAGCGTCGTCTCGCCTACCTGAAGCGCAAGAAAGTGGCTGCTAAACTAGCAGCCGCCTCCGCCAAGAAGCCCGCCAAGGCCAAGAAGTAAGGGGCCATCCTCTTCCCTAAAACCGCGGCCCTTTCGAGTGCCGCGGTTTTTCGTTTTCACTACTCGCCGTTCCGCCTCTCCCCTTTTCCTCAATGAGCTCGGTAGTCAAAGTTTCCCTCGTCTCCCTCGGTTGCGCCAAGAATCTCGTCGATAGCGAGATCATGGTCGGTCACCTCCATCAAGCCGGCATGCAAGTGGTCCCCGACCAAGACCAAGCAGACGTCGTTATCGTAAATACCTGCTCGTTCATCGATTCGTCCAAGGAGGAGTCGATCAATCATATCTTGGAGGCCCACGAGGCTCGAGGCATGAAGAAGCGCCGCGCCGGTCAAAAGCTGATTGTCGCCGGCTGCATGTCGCAGCGCTTTTCCAAGGAATTGCCGAAAGAACTGCCAGAAGTAGACGCCTTCATCGGTCTCGACCAGATCACTCGCGTCGGTCCCATCATCGAAGAGCTGACCGGGGTAAAGCGCGCCAAGGGCGAAGCACCTCAGAATTTCATTGAGGGTCGGAGCACCTACATACCCGATTATGACACGCCCCGCTTCCGTCTTACCCCGAAGCATTTCGCTTACATCAAGATAGCCGAGGGCTGCAATCACCCCTGCGCATTCTGCATCATACCCCAGATCCGCGGCCGCCATCGTTCCCGCTCGGTTGAGAGCGTCGTCGCCGAGGCCCGTCAGCTCGTCGCCGAGGGCGTAAAGGAGATCAATCTAATCTCCCAAGATACAACCTACTTTGGCATGGATACTTGGGAACAGAGGCCCAACCCGCGCTCGCCCGTCGATTCTTCCCGCGGCACCGCGCTCACCACCCTGCTCCGGCAACTCAACGCTATCCCGGGCGACTTCTGGATCCGCCTGCTTTATACTCATCCGGCCCACTGGTCCGACGAGTTAATCAAGACCATCGCCGAATGTCCCAAAGTAGCCCGCTACATCGACATTCCGCTCCAACACATCAGCGACCACATGCTCGGCCGGATGCAACGCGAGACCTCCGGCCAATACATTCGGAACCTAATTGGCCACATCCGGGCAGGCATTCCTGGTATCGCCGTGCGCACTACGTTCATTGTCGGCTTTCCCGGCGAGACCGAGGACGACGTCGAAGAGTTATGCAGATTTATCCAGGAGACAAAATTCGAGCGCCTTGGCGTGTTCCGCTATTCTCAAGAAGAGGGCACTAAAGCGGCAAAGATGGAGGAGCAACTCGCCACTAAGCTGAAGGACGCCCGCTACCGCCGCACCATGTCACTTCAGCGCGAGATCGCTGCCGAAGTGAGCGAACGTTTCGTCGGCAAAACCCTCCGCGTCCTCGTCGAGGAACCTGGTGTCGCCCGGGGCGAGGCGGATGCGCCTGACATCGATGGTCGCGTCTATGTGCCACGCAACCTCCCTGTCGGCGAGTTCGCCAATGTGCTCATCACCGGCGCCCGTGACTACGACCTGCTGGCTTTACCCAAGGGTGAGAAGCCCAAGGAATACAAGGTTGCCAAGATGGCGCAATAAACCGGCGCCTAAAAACAGTGTAGGCAATTCTCAAGGTCCAGCGGCGAGAACTCGAGCGGCCTTAAGATCAATTTTTCCTGTTCCGAGCACGGGGATGGTTTCCACCTTCTTTACAATACGGGGTATCCAAAGATTAGGCACTCCCGCGGCCGCTAGTTTTTCTCGGATTAGCTCCGCTGTGAGTTCCGCTCGAACGGTGAGCAAGACGAGTGCCTCCCCTTTGTGTGCGTCAGGCACACCGGTAATGAATACGGGGTAGGTTTCCCCCTCCGCAGTTACACTCGCTAAGCAAAGCTCAATCAGCTTTTCCTCGATGGTTCCATGCGGCACCATCTCGCCACCAATTTTAGAAAAACGCGATAGTCTGCCTTCGATCCAGAGGAATCCAGCCTCATCAAATCGGCCAAAATCACCAGTGATGAACCAGCCCTCATGAAAGGCCTGGGCCGAGCGCTCCGGGTCCAGTAAGTAGCCGTTAAAGACGTTGGCGCCACGCATGACGACCAACCCGCTGGCTGTAATCGGCAACGGGGCTAGGGTTACTGGATCCAACAAACGCGCGGCCATGCCAGGCAGCATCCTACCAACAGAGCCGGGGCACTGCCCGCGCTGCGCCTCTCCCGTGCCAGTTGTTACCGGTGGATCAGGCTGGTTTACCGAGACGACAGGCGAGGTCTCCGTTGAGCCATACCCCTGCATGATTTCCAGATGAAATTTCTCCCGTGCCAGTGCCGCTAGATCTTCTGGGAGCTTCTCCGCCCCTGATACAAGCACCTCAAGCGTCCGCAGATCACGCCGTTGTGCCTTGTTTAAAACCGGCCGGACAAAAGTAGGGGCTGCAACCCAGACGGTGCAGGCCTCCTCGCGAATCGCATCCAGGATACGGCGGGATTCCAAGGCGCTCGGCACCGTCACCACCCGGCAACCTCGCAATAGCGGATACCAAATCGTGACGGTGAAGCCAAAACTATGGAAAGGCGGCAGGCAGCCCAGCATCACTGCCGTGTCCGGCAAAATGGCGAGCGATGAAATCTGGCGGCAATTTCCGATTAGGTTCCGATGGGTGAGCACCACCCCCTTGGGTTCCCCCGAGCTACCACTGGTGAACAACAGCCCTGCCTCAGTATCGCCCCCGGTAGACGGCAAGCCGAGCAGGAAAGGCAGGCACTGATTTGGCAGCAACCAGGTAGCGATAAACCAAGGCAGGACGGCCCGTTTACCACCTGCCGCGTCCAAGGTAGCAGAGAAATCCCTAGTGTCCTCGGTCCAAGGGAATTCACGTATTTTTGTCCTCAGCGTGTCAGCCGTGAGAATGGTGTGGATATCGGCGATACGCAGACTGGCCTCAAGAGCCGGACGACTGGTGGTGAAGTTTAGGTTGACCGGAATTTTTCCCGCACAAAGCACCGCGAGGTTGGCGATGGTCGCCGCTCCCCCTGGCGGCAGCACGATGCCGATTCGTTTCTCGCGCACAGTCCGGCGCAGGTGACGCGAGAGCGCAGCCGCCGTCGCCAACAAGCCGGCGGCAGATACTTTCCTGCGAGTGTAGGTGCGATCGATAATCTCAATTCTCCCCGGTCGTTTAGCCAGCGCCCGAATTACTTCGGTGGCCAAATGACGTCGTAACTGGGGATGGGCGGAAAAAGCTTCCGCCCCTAGCTCCAGCAAGGCAGCCCGCACCGTCGCCGTGTCCGCTTGCCGTGAAGGGATGGGCTCACCCCAAACCACCGTCACCGGCGTCGGCATTAAACGTGGGGATTTGAAAACGTAGGCGTTACCGGAGAAGGAAAAAACAGAGCCCCAAAGACCGTCATGGTAAACCGGCACCACGGGCACGCCAGCGAGTCGCGCCATGAGTTCAAAGCCACGCTCTAGCTGCATCACTTGGCCGGTGCGCGAAATTGCGCCTTCGGGAAATACGAGAACGTATTCCCCCCTTCCAAGGCAGTCCACCACGCTACGGGTAGCACCAAGCGCATTGTTACGTGAAACCGGGATCGTGCCGGTGAGGCGGAAAACGAGCCGAAAAAGCCAGTGTGCCGCCATTAGGTTTTCGTGGCCCACAAAGCGTATCGGCCGCGGACAAGCGAGCTGGAGCACAACTACATCAACATAGGACAAGTGATTGGCCAGTAGAAGAGCTCCACCTGCGGGTAACCTAACGACGTGAAGCGAATGAACTCGGTAGAGACAGTGGGCCAACCAACGAAGGGGAGTGGCGATATACCACGGTGCATACTGGGCGCGCATGGAGGGAGAGGAAATTAGGCAGGGATGCAGCTCGATTCGGCTTCCGATAGTTTGAATTGCCAGCTGCGAAGGTCGGTAGCGAGCGCCGCAAAACCTGGAAAGTCGTGCTCAAGCCGACCTGGGTCGCGAGCATGACGCCGAGCCGCTGCCGTGGCTCCAACTACAGCTTGGGCAAGGTTAGGCCGTTCAGTGCCATAGACCCGAGCCTTGAGCTCGCGGCGGGTGTAGGGTGCCCGGCCAGTTACGCGGCCCGCTACCCAAGCAGCTTCGCCGACCGTCTCATCGTTACCACAGAGATACCAAGCCTCAGCGGCAGGAACAGCTAACCCGACTGCGCGGAGCATGCGATCTCGGCCGCGCGCAGGTGGGAGATGGCGGGTTGCGCGCCGAAAAACCGCCCGAAGTTGGCAGAGTCGGCAGCGAGGATGGAAATAACCTGGAACCTCGTGGTGGGCACCATGCGGCTCGGTGTCGTCCGCATCAACAAGAACAACTAAGGCGTCAGCATCAGTGTTGAAATGGAGGTGGCGAGCGACCGCCGGAAGAATCTGAAGCACGGAAGGCCAACCACGCGCCCGCAATCCGGGCTGAACCTGAATGAAGGAACGCCCAAGAACAGCTTCAACAAGGATGGCGAGCGCGGCTTCATCCACCAAGGATTCGCCCATTAGGGCCAGACGCAGACACTTCGCGTTCATGTCGCCTCGGGCACTCCGCCAAGAATACCGGAATACCAGAGGTCTCCAAGCGTGCCTCCGTCGGCCAAGAGTTCGGTCAAATCAGCTCGCTCTGAGAGCCGGGCAAAAGTGGCCGCACGACCATGTTTATCCGCGATCACAATCTCCTCGGGGTGATCTCGAAAAAGATCGAGCAATTGGGGCGAATGCGTGGTGGCGATCACTTGCACCGGCGCGCGCATATGACCGTAGTCAGCGGGGTGAGTCAGGCGGTAAAGCACATCACGGACACCGCGCAGAAGGCGCGGATGGATACCGCGATCAAGCTCCTCCAGGCAGACAATTGCAGGCGGCACGGGATCATGAGCCAAGGCGAGCAAGGCTAGGACGTAGAGCGTGCCTTGCGAAACTTCATCGGCAGGCACCAAGACGGGCGACCCTCCGCCCGTAAGGCGAAGCGCAAAGGTGCTGCGGTTGGTATCAATCACGAGATCGGCATATTCAGGGAAAAGCTGCAGCAATTCTGCGCGCAGTCCGGCAAAGGCTTCGGGCGAAGTCTCGCGCAGTGCCGCGAGGCAGGCGGTCAGATTGCTGCCGTCGGATGCGAGCTCGTGGGAAGCGCCCGCCTGAACTGGACGGACTATTGACCTAGAATCTAGCAAGTAAGCGCGGGCAGTAAGGAGGCGGGCCCGTAATACCGACCAATCATTCAGCTCTCGAGCAACGATGCTGGGCGTCAACTGCAAGAGGTCACAGCTTTCCTCATCACGACAAGTCAGCGTCGCTTCAATTCCATCGTGGGGCGGATTAAACCGGAAAGCGATCTGAGCGGAATCTCTATCACTTTCAGTAGCTGCTTGCGACATCGGTAGTCGCGCAAGCGTGCGGAGGCGCAACACCGCTTGGATTAGGCTAGTTTTGCCTGAACCGTTTGGCCCGATTACGAGGTTAAACGGTGAGAGCTCGATCCGGGCAGAACGGAGCGCCTTGAAATTCCGGAAAGCAACAGAGGCGATCACGTCTTATTTAAGGCCTGAAGCCGAGTTGCAGTCGAGCTCGGTTCGCGCCGAGGGGTCACCAGTGGAAGCGCTCCGACTATGACCCGTGATATTGCGCTGGAGCGCGTGATTAGGCGCCGACACCTTGGACCCATGATGCCAGCTTCCGACGCTTTACGCACCACCAACCGCTCGCAGGCGATCGCCATGCTAGTTCTGGCAACAGCGTTCTGGGGACTCAGTTTTCCGTTAATTAAAACCCTGATGCTGATACACACTAGAGTCGATTCTACAGCCAGCTCTTGGTTCGTGACTACTTACGTGCTGGTGCCTCGGTTTGCGCTTGGCGCGTTTCTTTTAGCCGTCTGGCAATGGCGAGCCTTGCTTGCAGGTGACATCCGAAGCGGTGAGTGGATACAGGGCGGAGTGATCGGCCTATTTTCGACTGCAGGGATGCTTTTCCAATGTGACGGCATGCAATACACGGCCGCCTCGACGTCGGCATTCTTGACTCAATTCTATGCTATTCTGATCCCGATTTACGTCGCTTGGCGGGCTCGGCGCGGTCCGGAATACTTAGTATGGATTTCTTGTGCGCTGGTGCTCGCCGGCGTGGCCGTGCTAGGCCGCTTTAGCTGGAGCGACTTTCACATGGGCCGTGGCGAGATTGAGACCCTGATTGCTTCGACCTTTTTCATGGGCCAGATACTTTGGCTGGAGCGCCCTGAATTCGCAGGCAACCGCCCTGCCCGCCTCTCGTTGGCTATGTTCACTACTCAGACGGGGATTTACACGTCTCTACTGCTCGGACTAGCCCCCGCTACAGGAATGTCTGCCGCGCTCGCGGCCCCTTGGTCTTCAGGGCCGTGGATAGCCCTTACCTTGCTGCTTACCCTGGTGTGCACAGTCGGGGCCTATGGTTTGATGAATGCATGGCAACCAAAGATAAGCGCCACTGAAGCTGGCTTGGTGTATTGTGCTGAGCCGATTTTCGGTTCACTCCTAGCGCTGTTTTTACCGGCACTCTTCTCTGTATGGGCAGCCGTTGAGTATCCAAATGAAACCGCTACTTGGACGTTATTAGTCGGCGGAGGACTTATCACGACCGCCAATGTATTGATCCAACTAAAGCCGCCCGCTCGCACCGCTAACACAGAACCACATTCCACTCTAAATTAAAGCTGGGTAAGAAGTTGTTCTGCTGCTAGGCAGGGCTAAATAAAATCGCTAAAGCTCAATATTCAGCGACTTAAGTAACGGAAATCTAGCGAATCCGGATCGACTAAGCTAGATAAGTCAACGTTTGGGGTATAAGTTACCTAGGCTTCATGCGATAAATCGAAGCCTAGGATCGGAAACGTTATCGAGATAAAAGTTAGTGAAGACTGGGTCTACTCTGCCGATTTGTTAACTTCAGACTCAAGGGGTGCCGCATCGCCTGCACTCGCTTCGGTTGTGGTCGCCGAGTTGTCCTGAGCTACATCCGTGCCGGCAGCTTCCACACCCGCCTGGGCCAACCGAGGCTCAACTACAGCAACCGATTCCGTTGGAGTAATCTCAGCCTGTAATGGAGCTTCGGATACTAAAGACTTAGGCGCCTCGGGGAAGTTTTCCGGATCGATATCTGAAGCTTCAATTTCACGCTTACGGGCCTCAACCATCGCAGGAGGACAGAACAAGGTGCCGTCCACAAATTCAGTGACATAGCCCTCTTTGACCAGATAACGAAGGTCGCCCTTCAGTTTGAGCAACTGCTCCTGTTCGAGGACAGGAATGGGTTCTGGAGTCACGCCTTCGGCAGGAACTGGACGCGGATCCAAGCCGAGGTGTTTGGCCGCGAGCTCACTGCCTTTGACCATCGGATGCGCCTCAATAAAGGCGATCAATGATGCCAGCGAATCGGAGAACGTCTGCCCGGGAACGCGGAAGCGACGCTTCACCGCGCAAACGTAGCTGATGCCTTTGGAGCCCTTCTTAAAAATCGTGAAACTCTCTCGGCGCAGGCGTCCACGCAGGGCGTTGGCGGTATCGAGCGGGAAGCGGCGCTGGTTGGCCAAAGCGCCATCGACTGCGCGGCGGATCTCACCGGATTCAGGCATAAGCTCTAGGATTTTGCCTGGGAAACGCAACTGTTCAACCGAACGCACTACTCGCCCACGTGCCTCGGTCAGCAGCCATTGGCGGGCCTCTTCCAGCGAATCGAAATAGGGCAGAGCGGGAGCGGTTGGAGCGGTTTCAGCGACCGCCTCGGGCGCCGCGTCGGTTGCGGGAGCTGCGTCAACAGGCGCGGAAGCATCTGCAATCGTCGCCACTTCCTGCTTGGGTGCACGCACCGGAACAGGCTTAACCGTGTAGCGAGTGGTCTTCTTCATCTTCTCCAACCACTGCGCGACTACCTCGGCATCACGGACGGTCTCGATCTTGCTCTTATAGGCTTCAAGAGGGATGCGGATGTTAGCCGCATGATGCTGAGCGAGGATGGAGGCGTAACGATGGTAATTGGGCGGGGCGAGCAGCGTGCCTGTAATCGTGCAGCGGTTGATCACTTGGAAATTACCCTTGGGCGCTTCAACTTCTACATCATTGGATTCGAAGAAGTTACCCAAGTGCTTTTCCAGGACGTGAGCAATGGCAGCATCCTCAGTGTCGAAGGGCACGCCATCCGGGACCGATACGAAAAACGGCGCCGCTTTGACGTTAGGCTGGGCTGTGGCCTCACCTTCAATCTGGGCCGTGCTGGGTTTCCCCCCAGCTTGGATACGCTGCACGACCGCGACGAAACGTTCGTTTTTTTCAACGACTGAACGAGCAATATAAAAGAGTTCAAAAGTCCGGCAGGATTTGCGAATTGCCTCCGATAGGACCTTAAAACTGGCATCCTCTGGATAAAAAGTGACGTTGAAAAATGGACTAATGTAAGGCCCGACCGGCTCTCGCGGAGGGCCGCGAAAATCACCACGAGGAACACCGGGACCTCCTTCCCGACGAGCACCACCGGCGCCAGCACCCTGGCCTTCGCGTCGCTCAAAACGCGGACGTTCTCCGCCGCGGTAGCCGCCGGGGCCGCCAGAAGAACCGTCGCGCCGGAAAGATGGGCGTTCGACGCCCGAAGGCGCGCCCGCACCAGTGGGAGCTGCGGCCTCATTAGATTGAGCTGCAGGTGAAGGGGCAGAACGCTTAAAATCGCCACGGCGATCACGCACGACCGGGGCACCACCGTCGCGGCGGGGACGATCGTCACGGCGCTCTTGTCGAGGCGCACCGCTGGCAGCTCCGCCTTTATCCTGACTCCATGAAGTGCCAAAGCTGAACCCTTGGAGTTGGGTTAAGTCTAGCTTGTTAAGCCCGGAATTAGATTCGGGCGTTTGCGGGGAAGGAGTCTCATCCATGCGAATTAACGAAAGCGGGCCAGTGCCAGCGGAGGTGTGTTGAGCGGGAGTGCGGAGGTGCGCGGAGGGCGCGTTGCAAACGGAGTTTCCTCCGACTGGACCATCACGCAAGCCGTTTTCCTCTGATGAGTCGTGGCGTTTTTGTTACAAGTTTAACCTAATTTATGATGTAAAAACGCTCATTATAGACTCCTTCAGATCGTAACCACGAAACCTCCACTTAGACCGAGTGGAAACCGCCCTCGCGGAGGAAAAGTCGACGGCCGCAACGATCAGCATGGGCGGCGTTGTGCGTAACCAGCACCAAAGCACAGCCAGATTCGGCACATAGCGCGAGCAAGAGGTTGATCACTGCTTCGCCGCTACCCTCGTCGAGGTTGCCCGTGGGCTCGTCAGCCAAAATGAGCTGAGGCCTATTCATTAAGGCTCGTGCGATGGCTACGCGTTGGCGCTCCCCGCCGGAGAGCTTGGCCGGGATATGGGTGGCGCGCTCGGCCAGACCAACCCGCCAGAGCAAGTCAGCGGCGCGCGCCCGCTCGGATGCTCCCACAGGTCCTAGCAGACGAGCAGCAAGAAGCACGTTGTCCAATGCGTCGAGTTCGGGCACAAGGTAGAACGATTGAAAGACCAGCCCTATTAAGCGGCCACGTCGAGTAGCGGAAAGCGTAGTTTCTCCCTCCCAGCGCAGTTCACCCGCATCGGTCGCGTCGAGCCCAGAGAGCAAATTAAGGAGCGTCGATTTACCGGATCCGGATTCACCGCGGATCGACACACTCTCACCCACCTCCACTGCCAGATCTACCCCGCGCAGCACCTGAAGTCGGCGCTCGCCGCTGACATAGCTCTTGTGCAAGCCGCGAGCCTCTAAAATCGGTGCGGTGCTACTCACTGCGCAGGGCCTCCACCGGTTTGAGTTTCGCAGCCCGCCATGCAGGAAGGAGACCCGCTAATGTCGAAACAAGGAGCGCGCTCGTGATGATTAGAGCGAGATCAGTGCCCGATAGGTAGGCAGGGAGTTGGCTGAATTGATAAAACCGCTCCAAGGCGGCTTGGCTGCCTGTTAATCGAGTAAAACCTGCCACAAGGTCGTTGCGGAAGTGCACCACCGCAAAGCCCAGCGCCAGACCCGACACTGTGCCAGCCAAGCCGATAATGACGCCTTGGTAACAAAAACAAGCAGCCACCTGCCCGGGAGATGCGCCAAGCGCCCCCAGTAGTCCGATCTCTCGGGTCTTACGCACCACCGCAATAAGCAAGGACGATGCAACTGAAAAGGCAGCCACCACGATAATGAATAGCAGCAGGAAAAAGATCATGTTCTTCTCCAGTTGAAGCACGAAGAGAAACTCTTGGTTCGCATCCATCCAAGACTTGGCCACGCCATCCACTGGCAAAGCGTGATTGATTGCCGCGGCAGCGCGGTCGGCGTCAAAGCCGTCCGCAAGCTTTACATTTATCCCATGGACCGATCGGCCAATCCCATAGAGTTCCTGCATTGTGCGTAGGGTTACGATCACTACGCTACTATCGAGTTGCTGATGGCCAATCTCGAAGATCCCGCAAACCTCCAGCTCACGCGGAATGAGGATCTCGTCCGCCTTTAACTTTTCCAAAAGTAGCGGAGAATAGACCGAGACCTTGCTGCCCAGCCTCGCACCTATGGTCATGGCGAGTTGTGCGCTGAGAATAACACGGTCGTCGTCTAAAGAATCGTAGTCGCCAGCGACCACGAACTTCCGCAGAGGGATAACGCGATCCACCCGGTTAGCATCTACTCCTTGAATGGCGGGAAATGCGGGTTTATTTTGATACTGAAGCATAACCACACCCTCGGCAAAGGGCGTGGTCGCAACCACGCCTGGCACCTTCTCAATAGCAGCCATTACTGCGCGAGGATCATCCATCAGGCCGCTCGCCCGCACCTGCACCTCACCCTGAGTGTTCACGATCATGTTGCGAATCTCACGGCCGAAGCCTCCCATCACCGAGATGGAAACGATCAGCAGAGCTACCCCAAGCGCTACTCCGAGTATGGAGATGCACGTGAAAAACGGGAACCTCCGCCCGCTAGGGAAAAGCTGCTTAAGCGCTAGGTATAGCGGCCAGGGCATCGCTGCGCGACGAGGTTAAGGTTAAGGCTTAAGTTAAAGTTCAAATGGAGGATTGTTTCCAATCTTCTGTTTGAACTCGGAATTTTTAACCCGCATTTCCCGCGCCTGCGACCGCGTTGCGGAGTTGAGGAAACAGGATCACGTCGCGTATGCTTTCAGCACCCGTGAGGAGGATACAGAGACGGTCGATGCCTATACCCATACCGCCGGCGGGCGGCATACCGTGTTCTAACGCTAGTAGAAAGTCGTGGTCTATCTTTTGCTGTTCCTCGCCCGCCTGAGCCTCGAACATCGAACGCTGCACGTCTGGATCGTTTTGCTCGGAATAAGCCGGTGCAACCTCCATGCCGCCGATGATGAGTTCGAAGACATCGATGGTTGTGGGATCGTCAGCAGTGATCTTCGCCAGCGGGCAGAGTTCCTTAGGCAAGTGCGTCACGAAAGTTGGCTGAATGAGCGTTGGTTCGATGAGTTTGCCGAAGATCTCATTGGATAACTCGAACTCTTCCCACTTCGGATCAGCATATAGGCCGAGTCGCTGCACGCCGGCTATCTTCTCATTCTTTGACCGATCGAACCAAGCGGCGTCTCCGGTCTTCTCAATAATAAGATCCTTATATTTTACTTCGCGCCACTCAGCTCCGAAGTCGATCTCTTGGCCGCTCGCAGCGTGCTTGATTTTCATGGTTGGCCGGCGCGGCGCATTCTCGCCAACGCCCTCGGTCTCGGTAGGCTTTACCACATCCCTGACAAGGTGAATGAGCAGGTCCTTAACCAGAGTCATCATGCCGCGATAATCGCTGTAAGCCTGGTAAACCTCGAGCATGGTAAATTCTGGGTTATGGCGGCGTGAGACGCCTTCGTTGCGGAAATTTCGTCCGATTTCGAAGACCCGATCGTAGCCACCGACGAGCATACGCTTCAGGTAGAGTTCAAGTGAAATTCGCAAAACGAAGTCGGTATCGAGAGCATTGTGATGGGTCTGAAAGGGCCGAGCGGCCGCACCTCCCGCCACACTTTGCAGCACGGGCGTCTCGACCTCTAGAAACTGGCGGTCTTCCAAAAAGCGTCGCACTGCGCTCACTATGCGCGCACGAGTCATCAAGCGTTGGCGTGACTCGGAGTTGACGATAAGGTCGAGGTAACGCTGGCGATAGATCTGCTCGGCGTCAGTCAGACCGCTCCACTTTTCGGGTAGGGGTCGTAGTGCCTTTGCGACGAGAGTAAAGGAGTCCACGCGCACCGTGATCTCGCCTGTCTTGGTCATAAAGAGCGAGCCGGTGACACCGAGGATATCGCCTAAGTCGAGCTGCTTTTTAAAGAAGAGATAGCGCTCTTCACCGAGCACGTCCTTGCGAAAGTAGAGCTGAATCTGCCCCTGCTGATCCTGAATCTTAACAAACGAACTCCCGCCCTGCACCCGAAAGGTCACTAAGCGACCGGCCACCGTAACCGCGACCAGATTATCCTGCCCCTCGACGTAAAGCGCCTTAGCGTCGGCCGAAAAGTGCGTTGGGGAGATATTGGCGCGAAAGGGGTCAAAGCCGCCAGCGCGCATTTCGTCCAGCTTTCGGCGGCGCACAGCATGTTGATCGTTGGATATATCGGGGGCGGAGTCACTCATGGAAAAGTTCAACGTGAGCTTGGCGCGCGCCCCCGGCAAGCCGACGATTGAGGTGGCGAGACGAGCAGGAATCCGTCGCATACTGTTTAAACTATACCTCAACCTTCGTGACCGGTCCCATTCCAGAACCTCAAAACATGCCTAAACTCGTGTCGGCGGTCGCAGTAGAAAGATGGGGCCGCACCGCTTACCTCGATGCTCTCGTCCGCCAGACGGCCTTGCAAACTGCCCGCCTCGAAGGCCTTGCTCCAGATACCCTCGTCCTCACCGAGCACGAACCGGTCTTTACCGTGGGCCTTCGTGCTGGCGCTGATCGGCACCTTGTCTGGGACGCCGGCACCCTTGCCCGTGAACAAATTGCGCTGCACACTACCAATCGCGGCGGTGACATAACCTACCACGGTCCCGGCCAACTTGTCGCCTACCCCATCGTGAGTCTGGATCGCCGTCGTGATCTGCATGCTTACCTGCGTTTCCTCGAGGACGTGCTCATCGCCGTGGTCGCCCGACATGGCCTAGCCGCAGCGCGCCGTGAAGGCCTGACTGGAATCTGGGTCGAAAATCGTAAAATCGCGGCCATTGGCGTATCGGTGCGCCGTTGGGTGACGATGCACGGCGTCGCCTTGAACGTTGCCCCCGACCTGCATCACTTTAGCGGCATAGTGCCTTGCGGTATTACGGCGACCGAAGGCACCGTGACTTCCCTCGCAACTGAATTGGGCACGCTATGCCCATTCTTCGAACAGCTCAGCCTCGACTTTGCAGATGAGTTCTCAATTCGCTGGCCTGGTTTCATAACCTCGGACCGTATCTGAAAAAATCCGTGCCCCAACGTGGAATCCGTGGTTAAACCTACTTCCTTGAGCACTATGGATACGTCGCGCAAACCTGCTTGGCTCCGAGCCAAGCTACCTTCCGGTCCCGGCTACAACGCCGTCCGCCAACTCGTGGACGACCATAAGCTGCATACCGTCTGCCAAAGCGCGCAATGTCCAAACCTAGGCGAATGCTGGTCGCGCGGCACCGCCACGGTAATGATATTGGGCAACATCTGCACCCGCTCCTGCAATTTTTGCGCGATACAAACCGGCCGACCAACTGAATACGACCTCGGCGAACCCGCTCGTGTAGCCGAGGCCGTCGCGACCATGAACCTGAAGCACTGCGTCGTCACCTCAGTCGCGCGTGATGAGTTGAAGGACGGCGGCGCTGCCGTCTGGGCCGCCACCATCCGTGCCATCCGCCACCGCCTGCCAGAGACCGCGATCGAGGTCCTAACCCCGGATTGGAAGGGCCAGATCGAATTGCTTGATGTCGTTCTCGACGCCAAGCCCGACATTTTTAACCACAATCTCGAAACAGTTGAGCGCCTGCAGAAACCCGTTCGGGTGCAAGCCCGCTACGATCGGTCGCGAGCCATTCTGCGCCACGCAAAGTCCCGGGGTTTCACCACCAAGACTGGGATCATGCTTGGCCTCGGCGAGGAAGCACACGAGATCGAGCAGACCCTGCGCGATATCGCCGCAGACCGGACCGATATCCTCACCATCGGCCAATACCTTCAACCCACTCCCCAGCACTGGCCAGTCGCCCGCTGGGTCCACCCTGAAGAATTCGGCCGCTGGAAGGAGTTCGGCCTCGGCATAGGGATCGGGGTCATCGAAAGCGGGGCGATGGTCCGCTCTAGCTACCACGCAGACGAGCAATCGCTCAAATACACTGGCTTTGGCCACCGCAACGACGCTAACGCCCTCGCAAACGACAAGGAATAGTTTGAAATATTTATGCAGCCTAACCCCAGCCTCGTTTTTTTCGCATTTATTCGCCTAGGGTTTGCCTTATTCTGCCTGCCGGTGCTGCTGGCGGAGGCACCACGTGCGCAGCACGTATTTATCGTGAGCTTCGACCAAGCCGCGCCCTTCAACATTGAGGCAGCCAGCATGCCCGTGTTCAAAAAACTTGCCACCGAAGGTGCGCACACCTGGGAGGCCTTCACCATCGTGCCCAGCCTCACGCTCCCCTCCCACGTATCCATGTTGACGGGCGTCGGTGTGCAAAAACATCAGGTCACCTGGAACGACTGGGATCCCGCCAAACCAATCCTAACCGTTCCGACCATCTTTCAACTCGCCCGCACCCACGGCCTTTCGACTGCACTCGTGGCCTCAAAGGAAAAATTTAAAACCTTCGAGGCAGCGGGAGGTATCGATTTCTTTGAACTGCCGGATGACTACCTTTGCGACGGCATCGCCGCAGCCGCCATCCGTGCGATAAAAGCAACCCGTCCCAACCTAATGTTTATCCACTTCGGCGACCCCGACTTTGCCGGCCACCTCCACGGTGTGCGTTCTCAGGAAAAACTCGCGGCGCTGGCCGCCTGTGATGCTGCCTTTGGTCGCATCCAAGCCGCCATCGCTGAGGCCGGCCTAGCCGATTCCAGTGTGTTTATCCTCACCGCAGACCACGGCGGACACGACCGTTCAGCGGAGGAAAACGAATTACGCGCGAAGCGCGGACTAGCCCCACAGCCTGGCACCCACGGCGATGCCACCTCCGACGATGTCACCATTCCTTGGGTCGCCGCAGGAAAAAGTGTTAAATCCAGCTACACGGTCACTGCCCCAGTGCTGCAATACGATACAGCAGCGACCGCACTGTGGCTGCTTGGCGTGCCACTGCCTGCTCATTTCTGGGGACGTCCAGTAGTCAGCGCATTTGACTAATAGGAAGGAGAGGCAGCTTTCCTACTAACCTTTGCGAGCTTCCTGTTACGATGCATAGTCGCAAGCAATTCACTCCATCGAAAATTACCCGACCGTGATCGGCGAGGGCTTTTCACCTACTAGCTGAAGCCGATTGCTCGGGCAAGGCGCTGGGCTGCTTACGGGTAAAAAATGTTCGGGCGGAAATGTAGGACACAAGGCCAAAGCCCCATGCAGGTAAATAATAGAATCCTTGCTATCAAATACTTCAGCTTCTGGAGAGCAGCGGCAAGAGTTTGGCCGTGGCATCTCGTGCTTGGGCTAGCATCGCGGTGTGGCCTTCAGACAAAATTTGCAAACGTGCCTTTAGGGTGGTTTCCGCGGCGATATCCGCGTCACGGATAACTGACAGTGCCGCTTCCTGATTGGTGCGGGCCGTGGTGGCGACGCCGGCTGCGAACTCCAGTCGACTCTGCACAGAACCAACTTGTGCCTGGGCTTGGGAGATTTGATCGAGCGCTGCACCAAGTGCCGAAATCGCACCGGAGTCATCAGCATTAAAGACAAAGGCCCCAGTGGCATTCTGCCGTAAAACCGCCGCTAGCGCTCCTGTGCGGAAATTTAAGACCGGCAGTTTGAGTTCGTCGTTAGCTCCAACCCCGATGGCCAGAGTCTGGGGATTGCCACCGCCAAACAACTCGGCGCCATCGAACTGACCGAGGGGACTAACCACGGCGGTAGTGCCGCCGATCTCATCCTGCGTGCCTCCAATAGTCTGGCGTAATTGGCTGAGCAACTGAGCGGTCTCTTCCGAATAGAGCGCACGCTCGGAAGCACTCTGCAATGCGTTCTGCTTGAGGGTAGCGATCTCACTGAGCCGAGTAACCACTTGGGCCAGGGTCTCGAGATGACTGGAGGTCACCTGCATGCGGCTGACCCCATTCTGTAAGTTCACTTCAACAGCGCCAAACCGTGATTGCTGACTATCTAATTTAGCAACCAAACCCGTGTCGGCGCTATCCCGCGAAGGTCGGTCTAGACGTTGACCGGACGAGATCCGTGTAGTGACGGCATCTGTAGAATTCTGGATGCGGCTAAGGCCGGCAGCCAGATTCGACGCATGGTTTTGGATATTGAACGAGGACATTGACTAAGGTTGCCGGGTCAAGGGCGCGGGGTGAGTTTGGCGAGACGAGGCAAGGCCGGTAGGCCGGAAGGACCACTGGCCATGGGCGGAACAGCGGCGGCCTGATTATTGGCTGCGATCGATTCAAGCACCTCCTTGCGCACGATTGGAATCTCGCGCGGTGCGTTAATGCCGATCTTAACCAAATCACCTTCAATCCGCGTGATGCGAATTTCGATGTTGTCGCCTATAACAATGGCTTCGTTAACCTTACGAGTGAGGACGAGCATGACGGGCGGATTTAGCCGGCGGTTACAAGTGGGTGGCGCGCGCTGTATTGGCCGTGGTTGGCTACCACGACCTGACGGGCGATCCCAGTGTGGCGGTTCATAATGACGGGGCCAACTAGATTAACCGTAGCAGTGGTAGTAGGTCCGTCTCGGACGGTGACAATATTGTAGACCTGCGCATCTTCACCCGAGGCGATGCCGAGGGCTTGTGCGTCGTCATCAAAAAGTTCGGGGGCATAATCAGCGACTAGGCCGGAGGGGTCAATCACCACGAAATGAAGCGGGTCAGGACCATGAAGGCGCAACCACTGAAAAGGCAGTTGATCGGCAAGATGAAAGATTTCGCCGCGGCGGTGTTCGGGGAAACCCACAATGCCAACGGGGAAATGGACTTCACGCACATCCGGCGAAGCTTCGGGCGTGACCACGGGGGTTTTATCAGGGAGGACTTTCATATTAAAAGTGAGTGGATAGTGCGCCGGTTAAGTTAACGGATGTAATCGAGAAGCGACATTTTGAGAATAGTGGCGGAGGAGCTAAGGGCCGCTTCATAAGCTTGGGTTGTCTGGTTTAATTGAACAATCGTGGCAGGTAGGTCGGCATCCACCTCCGCTGAAATCTGCCGTCCAAGTTCATCGATGCGCGCGCGTTGCTGGGACTGAGCCACCTCAATTCGCATTTGAATGGCGCCATGTCCACTCAGGGAAGTAACCAAGACATCCTCAGAATTCTCAAGATTCGGACGCACAGCCTGCACGGCGGCGGTGTTACCACTCTGAAGCGCATCACGAAGAGCGACGAGCCGAGTCATAAAATCGGCGATCCCCAAGTTAGTGCTGCTGTCAGGGGTCGGATGAATAGAGGCACCGTCCCCGATCGGCACCGATAGTCGACTTTGGTTGCCAGCGTAGGCAACCGAGGAGATGCGACCATTGCTATCACGGGTCGGCACATAGGGGGCCTGGTCAGTGGCTGTGCCTGCAAAAAGATAATCGTTGCGAAAGCGGGTATTCCCGAGCGCCACGGTCTGTTCGAGCAACTGGTCGACCTCGGCTGCATAAGCATGCATGGCCTGATCGTTGATACTGCCGTTACCCAACACCGCGAGCTCCCCGGCCCGGTCAGAGAGTTTCTTGATCTGGTCTAGTCCGGCGTAGGAGGTCTTAGAGTATTCGAGCGCCGAGGTTGCATTGCTTGAATACTGCGCAAGAGAGCGGAGCTCGAGTTGGTCTCCAATTACGCGGCCTGCAGCAGCCGAATCGTCTCCGGGTTGAAAGATGCGTTGACCGGTCGCAACCTGATTCTGGAGCTCCGCCTGTCTTGAGCTCAGACGCTTAAGTTGAGCCAGAACGGCATCGGAAGTAGTAGCGGAGGAGAGTCGCATGATAAAAAAAGCCAGATTAGTGAGATCAGCCGCGAACGAGACCGTTCACAACGGTATCCAAAAGGCCGTCGATGATAGAAATGACTTTCGAGGAAGCCTGAAAAGCGCGCTGAAACTTCAGCAAATCAGCCATCTCCTCATCCATGGAAACGCCACTCACGCTCTGGCGCTGTTGTTTGACCAGCGTTTCTATGTTTTTTTGATCCTCGAGGCGTCCCTCTGTGCCCGCGACTGTTCGACCAAATTCCGAGACCACTCCCGAGTAATACTGAGAAAAGGTGCCATTGATCTTATCGCCGGCGGCGACCGAAAATCTCTGGGTGGCCAAATTAACTATATTAGCAGCGATGGTATTGTCGCCGGCCGCGCCACCAGCAGAGGCTTGGAGTGCGGTGGGGTTGATGGAGGTAGCCAGTGTGATCGTGGCGGCGGGTTTGGCAGGATCCACCGTGAAAAAATTGCCCCCGGTGCCGGTGGGATTGTAGGCCGAGTTCACCGAGCTAGCCAATTGCCCAGCAAAGTCGGAGAGGCGCTGCCGAAGAGTCGATACCAAGCCATCTCTTGCCGTAAGGTCGCCCTTGATCGAACCCCCCGTAAGATTGAGATTGATCGGAACCCCCAATGGCGTTGTGGCGGTCATGTGGACTTGGTCAAAGGCGACACTTGCCGCAACAGAAGCAGCAGAGACTAACACGACGGGCGTGCCGTTACTGTCTCGGACAAAAACATCGACCTGACTAGCGTTGTTGGCGTTAGCGCGAGTCTCGGCGCCTATGCTCTTAGCGAGCTCCTCAATGCGGGATTGGCGTTGGTCTCGGAGATCAACCGCGGCACCAGGTGCATTAACCTCGAGCTGACCGATCTGGCCGTTCAGCGCCGCGACATTCGCGAGTAAATTATTCACGTCCTCCGCGCCGGCTTGAATCTGCACATCTAGATCAGTCTGGATTTGCGCTAAGCGGGCATCTGTTAGGTTAAAACGCTGGGCTAAGATGTCTGCGCGTTGAACCAGATTTTGTTTTTCGCCGAGATCGGTAGGGCGGGCAGCGAAAGCCTGAAATGCATTAAAGAAATCCCCTAAGGCGGCAGCTATACCTTGGGCGGAAACTTCTGGTGCGTCGGTGGAGGCTGTTCGATCGATGGATTCGCCTAAGGCGGCTTGGGCTCGAGAATTGGCAGAATCCTCAGCCTCTAAAGCGGCGGTGAGGCCCAGCTCGCGAGCGAGTTGGCGATCGAGCAGGTTATCGCGCACCTGCTGGATGTTCTTGGCTTCAATCCCAATCGATTCGACCCCATCATGAGTAAGGACAGAGCCGCGATTGGCAAAGAGCACGCGCTGTCGTGAATAATCGGGATTATTCACGTTGGCCAGATTACGGCCGGCGGTCTCGACTCCTCGCGATTGCGCGTTAAGAGCGAGAACAGATTGGGAAAGGCTGGAGAAAAGTCCGGACATAACGAGTGAAGATCAACCGGTGGCGCTCAAGGCGGCAGCAGGGCCGGTGAAGGCGCCTACCCTGCCACTGGCGGCGTAGGTGCGGGGACGAGCAGCAGGATGAAGGGTCGCAATCGCCTCGCGATGGAGCTCGACCGCGCGGGCGAGCAAACTGTGATTTTGACGGGCGCGACGGCGCACGCGGTGAATGAGATGATTAACCTCCACGATTAAAGCATCAAGCAAGGCGCGCTGATCCTCAGGGAATAGCGGAAGTAACTGACGGAGGCTCGAATCAGCCGGCCGAGAGTTTTTAATGGCGAAACGAGAGACCCAAAGTTCGCGGGCTTCACGGTGGCGGGCAGACTCGCTCGCCAGAGACTCGATCTCGATTGAAGTCTCGGCAACCGCCTGAACTTCACGGCTCCAGAGCAATGCCTGTTGCTGGTCAAAAAGAGCGAGCAGCCCACCATAGGCGGAAAGCTCGGAACGGAGAAGTTCCACTAGAGGGACGAACGGAAGAACGTTCATGGCAGGATAGAATATAGGGGAGATGGATTCACTCTGCAGCGTCAGCGCTGGAGGGCGAAAGCTGGCGGCTGATTACGGCCGATAAACCGAGGCCACCGCCCGTCGTGATGGAATTTGAGAGCACATCTGTAAGCATATAGGCATAGACGCCACCGCCTGAGCCAGAGCCTTCCGACCCACCCAAACTGCCTCCGCTCATCATCGGCTCAATTGCAGGACCGATCATCTGGCGGACCAAGATAGCCTCAAATTGGCGGGACGCTTTTTGCAGATCAGCTGGAGATGGCCGAGCGGACGATGCAGCAGCACCTGCGGAAGTTAGGGCGGATGCGGCAAGGGGACGAGTTACCGGAGAAATAGAGGCGAGGGGACTCATGATGAGATCAGTTAATTATAAGCTCGGCCTGCAGTGCGCCGGAGGTCTTTAGCGTTTGGAAAATAGCCATCATCTCACGCGTGCTGACGCCGAGGGCATTGAGCGCCGAAGCCAGTCGATCGATGGAAGAAGTGGCTTCGACCACGGTAAAGCCGCCTTTCGTTTCTTTAATACTGGTTTGAGTATTGGGCACGACTGCGGTCTGGCCGCCTGGACTAAAAGCACCTGGCTGCGAGACCGAAAGGTTGGATGCTATAGTGATCGTCAGAGCTCCATGACTAATAGCAACTTGAGAAAGGCTAACCGGTGACGTCGCCACAATGGTGCCGGTGCGCTCGTTGATTACGATACGGGCTAGGCTGTCAGGGGAAACCGTAACCGCGCCAACGTCGGAGAGAAAGTCCACGTCACGTCCAGCGTAGTTCTCCGGCAAAACGAGATCCACCGTCGCGGCGTCGCGGGCTACAGCGAGAGATGCAGGTATGGCGCGATTGATCGCGGTCGCGACTCGGGCAGCGGAGGTGAAGTCTGGGTTTTGCAACGATAGTGCAAGGCGCCCATCACGCACAAAATCGGCGGCTATTTCTCGCTCAACGATCGCACCGTTGCTTATTATCCCCACCGTAGGATGGTTCTTCTGCACAGTAGCACCACCGGCACCACCGGCACCACCGAGAAATCCGCCAACCGCGATAGGTCCTTGGGCAACCGCGTAGGCTCGCCCATCGGCGCCTAGCAACGGGGTTTGCAGCAGCACCCCACCCTGGAGGGATTTGGCATCGCCGACCGAAGACACCGTCACATCTATACGAGCACCGGGCTTCAGAAATGCGGCTATGTCCGCGGTCAGCATTACGGCGGCGGCGTTCTTCGATTTGATCTGGGCGGGATCAAGTTTTAGTCCGTTGCGTTCCAGCGCGTTTGCTACCGAGCGTAGGGTTGTTAGGGCATTGGAATCACCGTCACCGGCCAGACCTACCACGATTCCGTAGCCCACGAGTTGATTCTCCCGCTGGCCTTCAAAGCGTGCGAGATCCTTTACCCGTGCCGCCGACAGGGCGAGGGGTGTGAAGGCAAGAGCAAGACTAAGAATCAAGCGAAGCATAGCTGTTAAAACGGGCGGATTTTTTCGTATAAACGGCTTAACCAACCGCGTTTTTGGGCATCGGTAAGGTTTCCATCCGAAATAAACTCAAGGCGGGCCTCGGCGATGTTAGTTGAAAGAATAGTGTTACCTGAACCGATGTCGGCCGGCCTAATCAATCCGTGCAGAATTACATTTTGTGTCTCGCCCGAGAACGTGAGTTTGCGGGCACCAGCGATGACAAGATTACCATTTGGCAGAACGTCGGTGACCAACACGGCGGCGCGAGCGTTGAGCGACTGGCTGTTGCTCACTTGGCCACCGCCAGCGAACGCATTTTTACCACCAAACTTGATGCCGGGTGTCTGCCCGCCGCGGGTGCCAAATTTATCCACCCCGGGAGGGAATAAAAACTGAGAAACGGAAGCCTCCGATGTGGCATCGGTGGTAGTGCTCTTATTCTGCGTGGAGCTCGTTGCCGCGTTTTCCGCGATTATAATGGTGAGGATGTCACCAACGCGTCCGGCCCGGATATCTGAGGCCAATCCCTGCTCGCGCGAACCGGCGGCCAACCATAGGGAACCAGCACGGATGGATGTCGCGAAAAGGGAAAAGAAAACGACCACACGAAGGATAGGAGGAAATGAGGTCATGGTCTGGATTAGAAACGGATCGCAGCGACCGAAAGGCCGGTTACATTGGCGGTAAACTCCCGCTTGGAATCAGGATTACGAACCCGCACTGGATCGCCACGCGCCGCATCGTGAAGCGCGATAGCGCGAAGGCTCACGGTAAGCGATCCATCGGAGGCAACTACATCGATCGATTGACCACGGCGGACCAAAGGGCGGCGTAACACGTCCCGCGAAGTGAGCAGGCGCCCAGCGGGGACCGCGCGGGCAAAATCAAGTTCGCTGCCTTCCTCAAGCATTAACACATCACGCTCCCGCAGAGCATCATAACGACGAGACTCAATATCTTCACTGAGTAAAGGCATGCCCGCTGCCGCCGGAATGCGCAGGGCTGCGCCAATCCGCCATAGCTCGGCACGCAGAACGAGAGTGTAGCGGGTTCGAGTCCCGTCAGCAGTGGTGGCGAGCACACCGAGTAATAGTTGAGGGGCTAGTTCGGAAGGCGCGTCGATTAATTCCAGATCAGCATCCGCCGGTGCTGCCGAGGGTCTGGGACGATTCCAATTGAGCACAAGGGTGCCCTTGGCGTTGTAACGCTCGGTGAGCAGTGCAGAAATCGTAACCAACCATGAGTCCTCTGAAGTTACAGACAGGGTATGCAGTGCAGACGCCGTAACATCGGCTGGCATTGCCGGAGGACATGTTGCCGCGAGTAGAAACAGAAAGAGGCTAATACGGAAGGGCTTCATAATGCTTAGCGCTTCAGTTGGTTCACGTTTTGAAGCATTTCGTCCGAAGTTTGGATCGACTTGCTGTTTACCTCGTAGGCGCGTTGGGCGGTGATCAAATTCACCATCTCCTCCACTATGTTCACATTCGAGGTCTCGATATAACCTTGCATGACGGTGCCGAAACCCTCGACGCCAGGCTGGCCGGTCTCGGCTGTTCCACTAGATCCGGTCTCGGAGTAGAGATTACCGCCCATGCTAGCCAAGCCCGCCGGATTAGCAAAACGCGACAAGGTGAGGCGGAAAGTCTGACTTCCGGCGGAGGTCTGATAGGTCACGTCACCGGTCTCCGCTACATTGATTGCAGTTGTTCCTGCGGGAACATTTTGAAACCCACTAAGCACAGGCATACCGTCCGTAGTGACTACCTGACCAGTGGAGTTCAGTTTGAAAGAGCCGGCGCGAGTATAGGCCACGGTGCCGTCGGGGCGCTGCACTTCGAAGAATCCATCACCTTGAATGGCAAGGTCGAGTCGTTCACCTGTATTGGTCAGCTGGCCTTGGGTAAAGACTTTGGAGGTGCCGGCTACGCGTGAACCATTGCCGACCTCTATGCCTGTCGGCACCTGATTTCCGCCGCCGGCATCCGAACCGGCGTTGCGAGGTTTCTGATAAAGCAGATCTTGGAACTCAATCGTGCTGCGCTTGAAGCCAGGAGTATTCACGTTCGCCAAATTATTGGCAATCGTGTTCAAGTTAAGCTGCTGGGCTTCCATGCCGGTAGCGGCGGAGTAGAGAGACAAGTTCATGGCGATTCGTAAAAGGCTGCGTTTAGGTAAGGGTTTCGAGCGTGCGCTCCATAATCTTGTCGCGGCTCTGGATCATCTTCTGGTTGGCCTCGTAGGCTCGGGCGATATTGACTAAATCAACCATCTCGCGAAGAGGCGCGACGTTACTAGATTCTTGGTAGCCTTGGAGGATTACGGGCTTCTCCACGGGAACCATGCCGGCTCCGGCACCGGGCATAAAAAGACCACCGGCAAGCGGAACGAGTCGTGCTGGAAAGGTCGCCTTGGATACTGCGATTTTTCCTACAATGGCATCTCCTTGACGAACAAAACCCTCCTCGTTGATTAGAGGAGGTCCGCCTTGGGGCTGAAGCTGAATCGGCTCCCCTGATTCGCCAAGTATCTCGGTCCCCTGACTCGTGATCAAAGTGCGGTCTGCTCGGACCTGCAACTGCCCGCAACGCGTGTAAGCGGTGCCATCTTCAGTGCGCACATTAAAAAAGCCTTCGCCAGAAATGGCAAAATCAAGATTGCGACCCGTGGGCCGATTTTCACCCGGTAAAAACGATATCGCGTAACGTGTCTGAGGAAACAACGCCGGCATACCCTCGCCCCGGTCAGGGCGAGCACCAGGATCTACCAAGACTTCACCATTTGATTCGGAAGCCACCTGCACCGTGCGGCGCTTGAAGCCCGCCATCTCGCTCGACGTTATGTTCTGCGAAACGGCATCCTGCCAGCGCTCGAGGGCACTGAGAGAAGCTGCGCTTTGGTATAGACCGACGTTCATGCCTACCGTTAAGCATAGCAGATGCCAGTTTCATTAAATTCTCTTATTGAATAACTTAAAAAATAATTATTTCTCGCATGAATTCCACCAAGGCGACAGGAAAAAAATGCCGTGTCGTAACTACAGCTGAAAAAGTGGAGGCCCGTAATGGCCAGCGAATCGCAAGAACCCAAAGATTTAAGCCACCAATGAAGGGCTAGGCACATAGTCCGCTAGCTCTTTTTAACCCGCTCACCGTGAAAAAAGGAACGGAATCTATAAACTAGATCGGTCAGGTTTCAGCTGCGTAGAGGCAATCGACTTCGATGCGTTCCCCGCAAGCACAAGTCACAATGATGCGGATAACCCGGTCGCCTTGGCGCACGCACTCTACATTCGTGGTAACACCATGACTTCCGGCAGCGTGACCGTGGGTTCCGGGACGGCCGAGCGCGGGCGGCGCTTTACCGCCGGCAGCCACGGCGGCGACAAATGGCACTGGGGCTGGGACGTTCAGAGCGGGCGTGTTAACCCGTTGACGGTCAGTCAGGAAGGATTTCATGGCTAGCGGGATTTGGTTGGGACCGAGTCTTTTTTTCCAAGTCGCAGGCTCAAAGTTACGCGCTGATTGGATTCTGAATCTGGTGTCGTCAGGGCAAGTGGACGGGTGTCCCCGTAACCGGTCACGCGCTCTATAGCCTGGGCGTCTACCGCGTAGCGGACAATCGCCCGACGTGCGGCATTGGCACGATCGGATGATAACTCCCAAGGGCCGTAGTAAGATTCCTGAAACTCGAGACCGGAGCGAGTATGACCCTCAATGACGACATTGAAACCATTGCGGTCAATCATCCAGGCCAGGCTTTGCATCACGAAATCACCCCACGGGGTCAAATCAGCGGTCTTGCCCGCAAAGAGCGGTTGTTTCGCACGATCATAAAGGACCACGCGCAAACCATCGCTAGAGACCTGAACGTCGATTGGCTTGTTCGCCATAGCTTCGTCCAGATTAAGCAGCCGAAAAAAATCTTTCGCCACCGAGTTTAGAAAATTGAGGTCGATTGAGCGCGCACTGGAGGACTCCACTTCATAAGGACCCTCCGTTTTTCTACTTTCAGCGGTAGCTTTAGAGGGGCGATTACTCTCGAAATTCAAGATGCCGGTTTTACCATCAACGTTAGAGGTAAATGGGTTCTGAAAATAGCGGGCAGTCGCATCGAGGATTTTTTCGTCTTGGGAACAAATCCAAAGAACCATGAATAATGCCATCATGGCGGTCACGAAGTCGGCATAAGCGACCTTCCAAGCTCCACCTTTACCGGCCATGACGGGAATAAAATTGGGCTGACGGAGTGTGCACGGCGCGAGGAAACTGAGTTTATTTGCCTGACTGCAAAGTCTTCAGGATGTTTTCAAGTTCGTCTCCATCAGGTTGCACGGTGCTTTCCAGCGTGCGCCGGGCTATCTCAACCGCAATTAAAGGAGAATGCCCCTTGGCGAAACCGGATACGGCGATCATGATGCAACGCAGTATCTGAGTATCGCCTAGATTAAGTGTATTAATGCGGTAAGCGATGGGATTGACGAAGCCATAAGCCACGAAAATGCCCAAGAGCGTGCCAGTAAGGGCAGCGGCGACCTTTTCACCTACCGCAGCAGGCCCCTCCGATATGGCAGACATCGTATTGATGATGCCAAGCACGGCAGCCACGATGCCAATGGCCGGCAACGAATCCCCCACCATTTGCATGAGGTGGACCGGGTGAGAGCTCTCCTCGGCTTTCGAGTTCATCTCGGCCGTCATCAGCATCTCAATCTGGTCTGGCTTAATCTTACCCTCGATGACGGGCTTCATTCCGTTGAGCAGAAATTTTAATCGATCAGGATGGGCACTCAGAACAGGATACTTTGCAAAAATAGCGCTTTTGGCGGGATTCATCACGTGCTCTTCGAGGGCGATAAGGCCATTACGCCGGCCTACCATGAAGATTTCGTAGAGAAATTTGAGAATCTCGACGTAATCGGATTTGCCTGCCGGTTTGCCCGTTATGGCTAATTTAATTTTATGAATCAGGTCGATCATCGTATGGGCCGGGCTGGCAATGACCAAAACTCCCCCGGCTATACCTAGGATCACGACAAACTCGGAGACATGCAGCAGCACCAGTGGGTTACCTCCCGCCAGCATGAAGCCACCCAGAGCGGCGGCTATCACGATAAATGCGCCGACAAGGATTAACATGATATTGGGTAACGAAAGGTTCGCTTAACGATCCCGGGCTGCATCGATGGTCGCACGCAGTCCAAGGATGGCTCGCGAATGGATTTGGCAGATACGTGATTCGGTAAGTTTAAATACCGCAGCGATCTCGGCCAAACGCATGTTTTCGTGGTAATACATCGAGAGGACACGTCTCTGTATATCGGGCAGTTCTTGGATTTTTTGAGCAATAAGCTGAGAAAGCTCCTCCTGCTCGATGCGATTTTGCACCGGAATAGCCTGCTCATCGGCAATTAATTCATGACGATTGGTTCCGGATTCATCGTTTTCGCCCGCGTCATTGATCGCTATGAAACTAATGGGCCGCACCTCTACCATCCAATGATCATATTCCTTCTGGGATAACCCGAGTTTATCGCGGATCTGCTCGTCAGAAGGAGGCCGGCCTAACGACTGCTCAAGATCGCTAATCGCAGCCTTGATCTTACGCGCTTTAGCTCGCGCGCGACGGGGAAACCAGTCCAAGCGCCGTAGCTCGTCCAGCACCGCGCCCCTGACGCGTGTTGTCGCGTAAGCCGCAAAGGTGTTCTGCTGTTCTGGATTATAACGTTTTACTGCAGCGATGAGGCCAGTGACGCCCACGCTGTAGAGATCATCGGCGTCCACATGCGCAGGAAGCGTTAGCTTCATGCGGTCGACCACATTACGAACAAGAGGCAAGTAACGTTCTATTAACTCGTTGTCATTAACGGTGCCGCCTGCGGACTGGTAGGCTCGCCAGGCGGAAGATGCTGGCGAGGGCCGAGCGTCAACGACAGGAGCGGGGGAGGCTTCAGAGTTCATAGCGGATATAGGTTAAGAATTTTAGCGGGAAGTTTGAGCCGCAGGAGTGGAATTGCGTTGGCCGAGAGTCGTATGTGCGGAGGCAGCGGGTGCCACTGTTGCGGCCGCCTGTTTTTTCTTAGCAGCCTCGGCTTCTTCGGCGGCCTCCGCCGCCTCAGCTATAGCGCGACGAACGGCGACGGTATCCGCAAAAGCACGCTCCAACACACTCCAGAACCAACGCCCGACAAATGCGGTAACTAAACAGGCCAAGGCCGCATCGCGAAGCACAAGGTCAGGCAGGCGTTCTGCCGTATAGCCTGCTATGGCCACCACGGCAAATCCGAGTGCGCCTGCACCTAGCACAAAGTATTTCATGATCGCGAATCTCCGTGTAGCGGAAGGGTGCGGCGAAGGACCGCGCCTAGAACATCTGTCTCCAGTTCGCCGGTGAGGCCTGGACCGGTGCCAAGAAACAGCGGGGCAAGTTCACCCTCGATTAAAAATTCCCATAGCCGTCCGCAACGCGGTGCCTCATCGAGATGCGTGCAGACCAAATGGGTAGCGCCAAAATCTCTCCCGCGGGCATAAGCAGCGCGCAAGGCGTCGGCATCGTAGGCCGCGTTCAACACCAAAACCCGGCCGGAAATGCGTTCACGCTCCAAAAAGCGCGAGCACTCACGCTCCGCCCGACTGCCAGGCGCCGGCAAACCGGGTAAATCCGCAAAAAGAAAGTCGCCACTCGGCTCAGCTGTCGCACCGGCTGCGTAGTGTTCGAGCGGCACGCCCAGCGCTTCGCAAAAAACCTCAAGAGAAGGTGCCGGGTTCGGCCGATCAAACTCCACCTTCCAAACCGTGCCTGTTCGGGATTGTTCGAATACCTCACGCGCCAGCCACTTGCATAATGCAGAGGTCCGCCCTACCCCCGCAGCGCCAAGAAATGCCACGCGTGGAGGTAATAAGCTCGGCGGCCGAGCAGCGGTTCGTAGATCGCGGGAGAGATCAGCCAAGGCTTCATGGAGAGGTCGTTGGGCGGCGTTGCGCCAACCTGGCGAGGCCTCCAGTCGTCCCATGAGTCGCTCCGGGAATCCAGCCCGGCGCAACACGGCAGGCAAGCGCGGCTCCACATGCCCCAATGACTCGTCCGCAGGCGAGGCGGTGGGAACCGGTGCAGGCTCGGCCGGCACCTCTGCAACCACTTCGAATCGGGCGGAGCCAAAAAGACGCCCCAACCCGTTGCGCGCTTCATTACGAACGGAAACCACGCGTGCGGCGGGGCCTAAGCGGGCGCGAATGACTTCAACGGCTTCGGCCGCAGAGCCGACCGAGAAACGGTAGGTGCCGGCAGCACCTTCAGGCGAAGTGGAATCGGGTTTTGTCCGGACCATGGCTTTGATACGTTTCAAGCGGCGACGCGCAACGGCGCACCGGAATTAGCCAGGGCAGGCGGGATAGGGATGATGCCCGCGTTTTCGACCTCCGTGGAGGACGGCAGTTCTTGATACGAAAGAATCGTAACTCGCGGAAATGAGGGCTCTAGAAACCGGCGTAGCGCAAGGCGGATTTCGGCCCCGACAACCACTACAGCCGAACCGCCACTTTCAGTAAGTGACGCCACCCCCTTAGAAAGATGCTCCAGTAAATGCCGGCCAAGCGTGGGGTCGAGCGCCAGGCCAACTTCGCCCGGTGCGCGGTGCACGCGACCGGCTAGCGCCTGTTCTAGTCGCGGATCTAGGGTAAGCGCCCGGACTACGCCCGGACGGCTCTCAAATTCGCCTACGAAATACAGACCTAAGCGCCTGCGGACTAGTTCGCTGAGATCATCGGGGTTCTTTGTGCCGGAAGCGAAATCCGCTATGCATTCTAAAATAACCGGTAAGCCAAGCACGGGAACACCTTCGCGAAGCAAATTCTGCAGGACTCGCTGAATGACTCCAAGATTTACCAGATCAGGAAGAAGCTCCGTGACCAACGCAGGATGCGAGGTCTTCACATGATCGATTAACGTCTGCACGTCTTGGCGTCCTAGTAGCAGGTGCGCGTTGGTTTTTAGGATCTCGGACAGATGGGTAATCACCACAGAAGCGGCATCCACCACGGTATAGCCATTGAGCTCGGCCACCTTGCGCTCAGACTCCTCTATCCATACCGCATCTAGGCCGAAGACTGGCTCGCGGCAAGGAGTGCCACGCAAAGCGACACGACTGCCTGAAATATTCATCGCCATCCATCGCCCGGCATGCACGACGCCACGACCAACTACTTTACCGCGTAAAAGAAACCGGTAGTCGTTGGTTTCCAACTCTAGATTGTCGCGGACCGAAATGGGCGGAACGATAATTCCGCGTTCCCGTGCCAAGGTCTTGCGAACTCCAGTGATACGCACAAGGAGATCGCCGCCCCGAGAGGCATCGGCAAGAGAGAGCAGACCGTAGCCGACCTCGATTGCGAAAACATCCTGGTCAATAACCTTACGGAAATCCTCAGGAATTCCGGAACCCGATCCAGCGGTAGTGGTGTTGTTAGCGGTTTCGCCTGCTTTGCTCGTGCCTCCCCCTTTGCCTCCTACTGCCAGCGCGGAAGACGGGGCTTCGGCAAAGTCATCCGGGCGCCCCTGCGCCAGTTGCCGACCTACGTAGTAGGCTAGGCCACCCAGCAGGGCAAAAGGCAAGAGCGGCATGCCCGGTAGAAGACCG
The DNA here is from genome assembly GCA_010027235.1 of bacterium. Taxonomy (GTDB): domain Bacteria; phylum Verrucomicrobiota; class Verrucomicrobiia; order Opitutales; family Opitutaceae; genus IMCC26134_A. The sequence goes on along the minus strand of RGVP01000001.1, from coordinate 14,669 downwards.
AAACAACCGAGCATGACGCCCACGACACGCAAAGCGCGCGGGTAGCTCGCGAGTTGTCCTCCGATCTGCGCACCAAGATTAGCATTCTCCGATGCCCTCGTGACCAGCAAACCCGCCGCGACCGATACAATGAGTGCTGGAATCTGCGCCACTAAACCGTCGCCGATGGAAAGAAGTGTGAATTTAGCGAGCGCCTCGTTAAGCGACAAATCCATCTGCAGCACGCCGATAGCAAAACCGCCCAAGATGTTGACTAGGGTGATCAGGATGCCCGCGATGGCCTCACCGCGCACGAATTTCGAAGCTCCATCCATCGAACCATAAAAATCGGCCTCTTTTTGAACCTTCAAACGGCGGGCGGTCGCCGTGGTTTCATCAATTACGCCGGCATTCAGCTCGGCATCGATCGCCATCTGCTTTCCGGGCAAGGCATCCAGAGTGAATCTTGCCGTCACTTCCGCGATACGTCCCGCACCTTTAGTAATAACCACGAAGTTGATCAAAACCAAGATGATAAACACCACGAAGCCCACCACGTAATTCCCCTGAATAACAAAGTGACCAAAGGATTCGATCACACCACCAGCCTCACCTTTGGTTAGAATTAGACGAGTCGTGCAGATATTCAGCGCCAGACGAAAAAGCGTAAAAGCGAGCAGTATAGTCGGGAATCCAGAGAATTCAGGCGGATCCTTTACGTAAATAACCACCATCAGAACTAGCAGCGAGAACCCAAGACTCATCGCCAATAATAGATCCAACAGCAGGGTCGGAATCGGCATGATCAACAGCATGACCGTGGCGAATAACGCCGCCGTGAAAATGAGGTCGGCACGCCGCTGGAAAAGCGGCGAAAGCACAGTAGCGCCTGTGGTAGTGGTGGCCGCGGTGCTCATTGACCGAGAGCCTCTCCATTAACGAACCCAGCGCGGCGAGCCGATAGGCGGTGGAAATAGTAACGATGCGTTCGATACACAAAGGCCAGAATACCGGCCACAGCCTGAAATAATTCAGCGGGAATCGGTTCACCGACGGTTGCCGTAGCAAAAAGCATGCGGGCCACAGGCCTATTCTCGACCATCGGGACTTCGTGCTCAGCGGCGAGCGCCTTGATACGACGAGCAAGGGCATTGTCCCCTTTGGCCAGCACCACAGGTGCAGAATCAACGCCACGCTCATATTTCAGGGCGACTGCATAGTGCGTAGGATTGGTAATCACCACATCTGCGGTAGCCACCGCCTTGAGCATCTGGCGCTGAATCAATCGGCGAGCCAGACGACGGATAGCCATCTTCACCTTTACGTTACCCTCCGCCTGCTTGTGTTCCTCTTTGACCTCCTCCTTGGTCATCATGAGGTTCTCGTTCGTGCGGTGCTTTTCGTAAGCATAACTCAGCCCTGCAACACACCCGAGGACCAAGATAATCCGGGAGAGCAGCGCAAGAGTGCCCCTCCGGATGAATTCACCCAAGTAGGATACTTCCACTGGCGTGCTGAAAAGTGGATCTTCCAGCAGGTTGCGCATCGCAAGCCATAGGCAAAATCCAATGGCTAACATTTTGAGGAAATCGACTAACCCATGGACGGCCGTTGCCTTTGAAAAAAGTCGGGTAAACCCGGGTAGCGGATTCAGTTTATCCAAGTTAAAACCCAAGGTGTCAGGCGTGAGTTGAAACCCGCTTTGCAGGCCCCCCGAAAGTAAGGCGGCAATCACACTGGCCGCCAACATCGGCAGCACTACAATTCCAAAAATCTTGGCGGCTGAGTAAACCGGCAACGGCAGAAATCCGCCCTCAAACCGGATAGTGTGCAACTGAGCAAACAAACCAGCCGTAAACTGAGCGATTTCACGGCCACCACTCGCCGCACCAACACTCAATGCACACAGTGCCCCCGCCAGTGAAAAGACCACCCCTAGTTCGGCTGAACGCGCAAACTCGCCACGACCATGCGCCTCACTCCGACGCCTCTCGGTCGGATCTTCGGTTTTTTGGTCTTTATCGTTGTCGTCTGACATGGCTCAGACCTCTAAGCAGTGTAGTTGCCAAGCTTGGGTATACTTATGTTATCTATTGATTTATAGCGATTAAAGATTTTAATAAATCCAGATTACCGCCAATTCCATTCGACTAATGGAGCCCAAACACCCCAGGGGAAAATATTGCCTGGGAACCGCGGCGGGCAGTGCAACCCCTGATAGCAGAGACGGCATCGGATCAGCCGGAGTTAAGTTACGCGTTCACGCCCAGCCTTGGATAATTAAATAAGGCCCGTTGTTAGTGGTCTCCATGACTACAGCGTGACCTTCGTTGAACCCCGTTCGACTCCTTTAAAATCACGAGAACCGTCGTTCTTTCCACCCGCCATTCCAAAGTTTATGAGCACTCCTCGCTGCAGTGTCGTCTCTGCTGCCAACTACCTCCTCTGGAATAGCCGTTATACGGATGCCCTTAGCGGTTGCTTGAGCGCCCGCCGGCGCGGTTCTACTGGGCAGGTGCAAACCTTTGCCCGCGCCGCACTCGGTGCAGGACTGGATAGCCTAGGCTTAGTAAATATGCATGAGCGCGCTATTTTAGCGCTCGCCTCGGTTTTTGAGCCTGACGGCTCCCGTTCCCGGATGCTCCGACGGGCCAGCTGGTTTTTCACCCAGGCAATGGTGCCTTTTGAAGCCGCGCGTCGGGCCTCGGTGACAAAAGGTAGACGGCTACAGATTCGCAGCAGGACCCTCTACTTAAACAACGCGAGACTGGCTCGTGCCAACAAACTTTTGCAGCGCGAGATCGTGCGACGGCGCCTGTCCGAGACCCGCTTACATGCTGGCCGAGAAGAATACCGAGGCCTGCTTAAAGAATCTCATCTCATGCAAAAAAGCTCCGCTTGCTGACACGGCAGATTATCTCCGCCCAAGAGGAGGAGCGGAAGGAAATCAGCCGTGAACTGCACGACGAAGTCGTTCAGACTCTCATAGGCATTAATGTGGAGCTCTCCGCCTTGAGTAAAACCGCCTCTGTCGGCTTGCATGCTCTCCGGGCGAAAATAACGCACACCAACCAACTGGTGGAAAATTCGGTAAACGCTGTTCATCGCTTTGCCCGGGAACTGCGTCCGGCGGTGCTGGACGACCTCGGACTCATTCCCGCCCTTCATTCCTACAGCCGGAGCGTGGCGGAAAGGCGTAAAATCAAAATTCACCTGACAGCCTTCGCTGGTGTCGAAGCCCTTGGCAACGCCCAGCGCACCGTGCTTTTCCGGGTCGCTCAGGAAGCCCTGACCAACGTCGTCCGTCATGCCCACGCCACTCAAGTGCGACTGGCTATCAGCGCCATACCCGGGGCGATTCGCATGGAGATCGCCGATAATGGCTGGGCCTTTGCGGTCGAAAGAACCTTTCGCGCACGTAATCCCAAGCGACTCGGCCTTATCGGGATGAAAGAGCGCGTCGAGATGATCGGCGGCAGCCTGAAAATCGAATCTACCCCAGGTATCGGCACGGTGGTGCGCGCCGAAATCCCCCTTGCTTCCGCCAAGGACATCACGCCGGCAGCCCAGAAAAAATCTTCATGAAAACGACCCAGCCCATTACCGTTCTTTTCGCGGACGACCACGCGATCGTGCGCCAGGGTCTATGCGCCCTACTGCTGGCCGACGGAGGCTTCCGAATTGTAGCCGAGGCCCGCGATGGCCGCGAAGCCGTTTCCCTCGCCCTAGCCCTGCGTCCCGATGTGATCGTCATGGATATCGCCATGCCAGTCCTTAACGGCCTCGAGGCTACACGTCAGATCCTTGCAACCAATCCAGCTGCCCGGGTGGTCGTTCTTTCCGCCCATGACGACGACGAATACATACAACGCATGCTTACCGCAGGTGTAGTTGGCTTCCTGGAAAAACAAAGCTCCGCTGAAGTCCTGACCAAGGCCATCCGCACGGTCGCCAAGGGCCATACTTTTTACAGCCCGTCCATTTCTCGGCGACTCGCCAGTATCGCCTCCTTGGCGCGTAATCACAAAGGTCCCACAAAGAGCGACCCCCAGCGACTCACCTCGCGTGAATACGAGGTGCTCCAACTCGTTGCGGAGGGCTCCGCGAACAAGCAGGTCGCCGCCACACTGCGTATCAGTATCAAGACTGTGGAAAAACACCGTCAGCATTTGATGGATAAGCTAGGCATTCACGACACCGCCGGCCTCACCCGGCACGCCATCGCCACTGGGGTAATTGAGAGCGCCGTCTTACTTACGATTATTGGCAAGGATCCGCCAGTCATCGCTTTGCTCGCAGGAATCCTCGGTTTTGGTGTCATCGCTGGCACCGCTGCCTCAATTGCCAAGGTTTTGTTTATTCTGTTCCTTGTGCTATTCTTCGTATCGTTGCTGCGCGGCAAGTCCGCCTGAACCTTATCGCGCAGGAGCACGCTCTGTAGGGCCAAGCGCCCCCGCGTCACGCCAGCGCTTCAGGAGTTACTGCGCATACCGAGCATCTGCTCGGAGATCCAAACCACCGATTTAGCCATCGGTAAAATCAGTTCAACTAACTCAAGCGGTTCCGCGGGCAGCGGAACTGCATGACGCTTCAATGTTTCCCAAAGTGGGTAATCAGGCGCACGCATTGCGTCCGCCACGACGTTGAGCGAAGCTGTATCCCCATGGGAGGCCGCTAAGGCCAACTGCTTCACCGCTTGGACCAAGGCCACAGTGACTCCGTTCTCTTGCACGGAACTGGTCCCTCTGGCGGTATCCATGTAAAGAGCGTCATTACTTACCCCGGCAGCCTTAATCCATAGAGCGCCAGCCGCACCAAAGCTGATCCCAAGAACCTCCTCCTCTGCTTCTACGGCACTGCTTACGTGCTGCGTGCGTGCCAGAGCGAGTGCAGCTAACAGGGGTTCGTTTAAGGCCACCGTCCACAACCCAATCTTGTCCAAAAGGGCCGCAATCGCCACCTTGTGGGGCAGTGTGACCTTGAGCAATCGCGCAAACTCGAAACCGATGAGCATAAGCACAATAGCATGCTGCCTTAAAAGGCTAAGTGGAATATTCCCGTTTAGCCCACCACGTGCGATACGACCCGCTGCCACGAGTATCGCACCCTTGGTTACCCCCAATTTCTTGACCGCAAATTTGTAATCAACCTCAAACCCTTCGGGCACGGTATTGCTTTCGCTCCGGTTGAGCACCGCTTCCATAGTCGACTCAAACCCTCGCAAAGACTCCAGCATGGAAACGACATCACTATCGACGTAGTTTTCCACGCCATGCAGCCAGGATATGACGTCAAACCAAAGGAGAACAGAGGGGTGATTTATCCAATTATAGCCCGATGGAGTTAATTCGCCCCCAGCAAAAGGGGCTTCCATAATGCGCAAGATAGATTGTGTGCCGAAGCTACCTATTGGTTGCGATAAAATCGCCCGCACGTAGGGCGCTATTGAGTTATCACGTAAAACCGAAGGCGTGGGTGCTTGCTGGGTTTTACGCTGCCCAAAGGGAACTAATGTGCCGCCAGGAACACCGTTAACTACGGAGTTGCCCACGGCTAGGTAGTCGAGTGCACGCCTGCGCAGAAACATCGCGACGTTATCAATGGTTCCGAGGGTCTCCGTGCAGGCCGAGTATTCTGTCCTTCGCAATTCGTCCTCAGCCTGAGCGCCAAGCTTCTCGATTATATGCACACCCAGTTGGTTAAGTTGTTTCGCCATAGTGCGAAACGCCATCGATACCCGCGAATCATCTGCGGAAAGCAAAAGTCGGCGCACGGTCTGGCAACACTCCTCGGCGGCCCCCGCCCCGCTGTTTAATAACCCCGCATATTGCTCTAGCGTGACCTTGAGCCTGCGGCAGGCCACTTCCGCCGGCTCAATCAAACTTTCCAACCTGCCCTTGGCATGCGCCCGCTGCAACTCGGCTAGCAAAGTCTCCACCTTGTAAGGTTTAAGATGAAATCCCTGAACGCCTAGTTCCAAGTAGCGACGAACGACATCGCGGTCACGTGTATCAGTATAAACTGTTAAAGGAATGTCATTTAAGAACTTTAGTCGACGTATCTCAGCGATAAGACCAAAGCCTTTTTCGAGGCCAAACTGGTTGTCTAAAACCACAAGATCCACCAGCGGATTTTTGCGCAAGTGGACCATGGCCTCGGCTATCGATCCCGCCACTAACACCTCATGACCTGAGGCGGTCAGAGTCATCGTAACCAGTCTTTGACTTAGCTTATCATACTCGACCAGCAGGATGGTAGATGGCCTCAAAGCAGGCCCGGTGGAGATCGATGGCGCGGGATTCAAAACAGGCGCACTCGAAGAAGGGGCAGATTCCATGTCAGTTTCCATTACGTCTCAACCTTCTGTATCTTTAATAATCAACACGATCTTTGGTCGATTTTCTAGAGGTTAACTCGCAAGACATTGATCCAAAGCCTTAAACAAGGCCGCTTGATCCATATCCACCCCAATTAAAACGATTTCCTGACGCCGATCGCCTTGGGGCTCAGCCCAGTTCGCCACTACACTTTCCGGCCGGTCCGCCAAAGTCGCCCGCCCCATGGCGATACGCGCCGCCCACCAGACACTTAGCGCCTCCCAGCGAATTATCCCGCCAGCTACCGAAACAAAACCCATTTCATCCGGCATTTCCTTGGTCCAAAAAAACCCCTTTGCCCGCAAGACCCCCGGCAGCCCGCCGACAAAAAGATCTCGCAAACGCTGGCCGTCGAAGCCCCTTCGCGCTCGGTAAACAAAGCTGGTGATGCCATATTTCGCCTCATGACGCGGCGTCCCAAAGATCGTCTGGGGTTTTACCGCGATTCCAGTCCGATCTACCGCCACCCGGTTTAATTCCCGCACCCAACGGGCCGCACTCAGCGTAGCCCCCCCATCAAAACGCATCCTTTCGGTGAAAAACTCCGCCGAAATTTGCCCATGCTCCGTTCGAACAAGCTCTGCGCGTGCATTGAGGCCGGCCACCAGTGCCTCCGCCCTCGCCAAGTCTGCGCCCCCCAGTTCGACCCGATCGCACTGGTTAAGCACCACCACGTCAGCGCATTCGATCTGCTCCAGCATCAGTTCAAATACTGGTCGCTGCCCACTCCCGGCCACGCTGCGCCCCCGCCCGCCCGCCTTTGCCGCCTCCTCCGCGAAGGCGACTACATCAATTACCGTTACCAACGCCGCTAGCCGCGCTCGGTCAGCCAAACTCCGTCCAAATGGATTTTTGCGGGTGAACAAAGTCGCAACACCGCGCGGATCCGCCACCCCGCTCGTCTCAACCCAGATATGGTCGTAAGGCCCTCTATCCGCCAGCCGAGCGATCGCCTCCCCGAGATCGTCCGCCCCCGAGCAACACACGCAACCGTTGCCCAACTCCACCACTTCCGCCGCCCCGCTCGTGCCCAGCGCCCGCTGTTCCGCCGCCTCCGCCCTCACCAGCGAGCCGTCGATGTTCACCGCCGCCACGTCATTGACCACCGCCGCCCACCGCGCCGCCCCACCCTCACGCCCAGCCGTGGCCGCCTGCCCTAACAAGTGCCTGAGCAAAGTCGTTTTACCCACACCGAGGAAACCGCAAAAAACAGTCACCGGCGGACGGCAATCTTCGAGGATATCCATAATTTCTATTTCCTTTATTTCACAGTCCGCGAGCAATCACTCAATTTTATAGAGATTGAGTCTCAAAACCAACTTGACTGTTTTCTATATTTGATATGGAGTCTCAATCCCATATGAAACCATGTCTCATTTCATCTCATGTTCTTTTCTTTGGCACCCTCGCCCTAAGTTTGCTCACGGGCTCGGCGTGCACCGCCTCAGAGATGAGCGCCGACGTCCCCCTTGTGCTTGACCCGATCGAGATCCACTCCCCCCGCGCCGACGGTTACAATGTCAAGGAAACCACCGTCGCGACCAAGACCGCCACTTCTGTTCTTAACACCCCGCAGTCCGTCTCCGTGCTCTCCAAGGACTTTCTCGCGGACAAGGCAATCACCAGCATCGGCGAAGCCACCCGCTACGTGCCGGGCGTTGGCGTTGCGCAGGGCGAGGGCAACCGGGACACCATCGTCCTGCGAGGCAACAGCTCCACCGGCGACTACTTTGTCGATGGCGTGCGCGACGACGTCCAATACTACCGCGACTTCTACAACCTCGAGCGGCTCGAAATCCTGAAGGGCTCCGCCGGCATGATGTTCGGCCGCAGCGGACCAGGCGGAATTCTGAATCGCGCGACGAAACAAGCCAGCCCGGGCAGCGCTTCCTTTTACGAATTCTCCGCCCTCGCCGGATCGTGGGAGCAGAATCGCACCACGTTCGATGTCAACCAGCCCGTCACCCGTGACGCGACACTGCGCCTCACCGGCGTTTACGAGAATTCCAGAAGCTATCGCGAAGACGTTGAGCTCCAGCGCGAAGGCCTCAACCCGACCGCCGGCTTCCGCCTCGGGGAGCGCACTGTGCTGCGCGTCGGTTTTGAACACTTCCACGAGGAGCGCGTCGCCGACCGCGGCGTGCCTTCCTACAACGGCAAACCGCTCGCCACCAACTCGGGCACCTTTTTCGGCGACCCCGAACGCAGTCCCACCAACACCAATGTCGTCGCGTTCTCCGCCTCGCTGGACCACGGCTTCGAGAACGGCGCCACTTTCCGCAATTCGACCCGCCACGCCACCTACGATAAATTCTACCAAAACGTATTCCCTGACGCCGTGAACCCCGCCGGCACCCTCGTCGCCATTTCCGCCTACAACCAGGCCACCAATCGCGAGAATCTCTTCAATCAGACCGACTACGTAGTCGATTTCGCCACCGGCCCGATAGGACACAAAGTCCTGCTGGGCCTCGAGCTCGGTCGCCAAGTAACCAACAATTTCCGTGCCAGCGGTTCCTCGACCTCCGCCGTCCTCACCGCGCTCGGAAGCGTCGGCACCGCCAACCCGCGCTACTCCGGTCTACTTTTTTTCCGCCAGAGCGCCACCGACGCCGACAACCACAGCGTGGCCAAAGTCGCGGCCGTTTACCTCCAGGACCAGATTCAGCTCCTTCCCAAGCTCCAACTCGTCGCCGGCGCCCGCCTCGATCACTTCACGGTGGATTTCTCCAACCACCGCACCGGCGCCACGCTCGAAACCTCCGACGACCTCGTGTCCCCTCGCGCCGGACTCGTCTACAAACCCATCGAACACGTCTCGTTCTACGCCAGCCACACCCTCGCCTTCGTGCCTCGCGCCGGCGAGCAGCTTGCCGGCCTTTCCGTCACCAACGCCGCACTCGAACCCGAGCGGTTCGAAAACCTCGAGGTCGGAGCGAAGTGGGACGCGACCAACGAGCTCGCCTTCACCGCCGCCGCCTACCAACTCGACCGCTTCCACCAGGCCATCACCGACCCCGCCGCCGGCACCGCCGGCGGGCCTCCGGTCGGCACCTTGATCCTGGTGGACGGTCAGCAGGTCCGCGGAGTCGAGCTAAGCGCCGCCGGCCACTTCACCCGCCGCTGGACCGTGAACGCCGGCTACGCCTATCAGGACGGCGAAAGCCAATCCGACAACGGCGCCATCCCGGCCGGCACCCGCATCCCGCAACTCCCGCGTAACACATTCTCCCTCTGGAACCGCTACGAATTCACCGCCGTCTGGGGCGCGGGCTTGGGCCTGATCTACCGCGACGAGCTCTTCGCCGCCGCCGACAATACCGTGACCCTGCCGGACTTCGTGCGCTACGATGCCGCCTTGTTCTACCGCTTCAACCAGCACCTCCAGGCCCAGCTCAATGTGGAGAACCTTTTCGACACCGGTTACTACGCCAACGCGCACAGCAATAACAATATCAGCCCCGGCTCTCCCCTCGCCATCCGCCTCGGCATCACCGCCCGCTTCTAATCACGCTCAGCCCCTCCGCTTGGTCTCTATGTGGAAAAAAGAAGGGGACCACCCCATAAAGAGTGCTCCCCCTTAAGCTCCACCGGATGCCCACCACAAAAGCGGCGTTACCGATGGAACTAAAATACCCTGCCCGGGCCTGCCCCGCCCGCTGAGTCAACCCACCTAAACCCAGCGCCCATGCAGATCCAAGTCACCATCCCCGACCCAGCAAGGCCCCGCGTGCACGCGCATCTGGCCCAGCTCGCGCCCGAGGAGCGGCGGGCGGCGCTCGGCAGAGGTGACAGCGGACGAGGCCACGGTGCACATCGCATACCGGCAGTTTGCCCTGGCGGTGACGGGGGCATTCGCCCCCTCCCCGACCCCTGCTGCCAAAGGATCCTTGAACCATCGTCCACACTCTTTGCCCGCCGGCCCAGCTCGTCCGCAATGAATTTGAGCCTTTGGTCCGTCCGCGCCTCGCTCGCAACAATGACCACCCTACTTCACCGCCTGCCCCGCGCCTTGACCTTTACCCTGGTTCTGGCCGCGGTCGGCTTATCGTCCAGCCGCGGGGCCAACCCCATTATCACCGACGTCCACACCGCCGATCCCGCCGCGCTCGTTCACAACGGGCGCGTATACCTCTACGCCGGCCAGGACGAGGCGCCCGACAACAAAAGCGACTACCGAATGAACCGGTGGTTGTGCTACTCGTCCGACGACATGGTGACTTGGACCCCGCACGGCTCCCCTCTCGCCGCGACCAATTTTAAATGGGCCAAGGGCTCCGCTTGGGCCAGTCAGGTCGTAGAGCACAAGGGCAAGTTCTACTTCTTCGCCACCGTCGAACACGCCACCATCCAAGGTATGGCCATCGGCGTGGCCGTCTCCGACTCGCCTACCGGCCCCTTCGTGGACGCCCGCGGCTCGGCCCTCGTGACGAACGACATGACCACCGACGTGAAAATCTGGTGGGACGACATCGATCCCTCCGTATTCATCGACGACGACGGCCAGGCCTACCTTTATTGGGGGAACACCAAGTGTCGCTGGGCCCGACTCACGCCCGACCTGCTGCAGCTGGACGGCCCCATCCACACCGTCGAGGAGTTCAAGCGTTTCACCGAGGCCCCGTGGCTGCATAAGCGCAACGGCACCTACTATCTCACCTACTCGACCGACTTCCCCGAGAAGACTACCTACGCTACATCCGACTCGCCCACTGGCCCATGGAAGCAGCACGGGATCATCAACGAAATCGCCGGCAACTGTAATACCAACCACCACGCGATCATCACGTTCAAGGGTCGCGATTACTTCATCTACCACAACGGCGCCATCCAGCCCCACGGCGGCAGCTACCGCCGCTCGGTTTGCATCGATTATCTCCACTATAATCCTGACGGCTCGATCAAACGTGTCGTTATGACCTCGGAAGGGGTTTCTCCAGCTCCTTGAGCCTGCGGTTGGCGAAGATCATGCTATTGCAAATACATGTTTAATAACCGTTTCTTTACCTGATCGTTACCCGAATATAACTCAATTCATGGGTTCGTAACGTGGACGCTTTCGCCGGAGTTGCCCGAGGGCCGAAGGGGCTCGCAGGTTGCTGGCATGTTTTCGCAACCGCTTCTTATAGTTTGGGGAACACCCACCGTGCCCGGTGGTCGCTGGCACCTAGCGTTGGTCAACCTGAAGTTGGATCAACGTATTGGCAAAGATAAGACAGCCACACCTACCCCCATTGAACTGAGCGAGCGAGGTAATCACGTCCTCCACGTGAGCCTCCGCGGATTTTTATTATGGTTACTCGGCCTCGCTATCTCGGGCTACCTGCTCGGGGTCGTCGTCATTCATCAGCGCCTCGAATCACGCTACCCGAAGATTGAACTCTCCTACCTCGACGTCGCCCTGCCCACCCGCTGGCCCGATCTAAACCGGAAACGAGGCAAGGCCCTGATCACCCAAGGCCGGGAGCTCATCGCCAATAAAAAGGGCCCGCAAGGCTTCTCCCTCCTGCGCCAGGGCTTGGCACGCACTCCCGAGGATTTCTCCGCCCGGCTAGATGTTGCCCGCATTTACACTGGCATCCGTATACAGCCGCAGGCGATCAAGTTGCTCCGGGAAGGATTAGTCTACGGCTACCCTGGGCGAGCCTACCTAGAATTGCTGTTTGGCTTGCTGACCATGTCCGACCAGCCTGAGGTCAGCTTGGAAACGGTCAAACTCGCCTTGAACCAGTTCGAAGCCATTCCGGAGGCGGAGCGCACGGTGGAAGAAAAACGATTTTTGGACAAAAGCTTGGTCACTGCGTCAATCGACGCGGGACGATTGGAGGATGCCATGCAGATCGCCGAGACGAGGTTTCCCGACGACGACGCTTTCCGACTCCGCTTGTTGACCGAAACTTTGATCAAAACCAAACGACCAACCGAGGCCACGACGCTCGCCACGCACTGGGCGACTGTGTTGCCAAGCGATCCTCTAGCTTGGCGAACGCTGGCCATCGCCGAACGTGAATCAAACGACTTTGCCGGTATGGAGGCCGCTCTCGACCAATTGGACCGACTAGACTCAGCCCATCCCGATTCTCTCCTCTTTCGTGTCTCACAATACCACCAGACCAGACGCGAGCAACTCGCAAAGATCACCCTGGATCGCCTCATTCTCCGCCACGGCGCTTCGGAGGTGTTTTACGCAGCCGCCAGCGACGCGTTTCACGAGATAGGATACGACGAAGGACTCGATCGCCTCGAACGTGAAATCCTCGAGCAAGGCCTAAGCCTCCACCCTGTGCTCTGGGCCCGACTAAAATTGTCTACCGAAAGGAAACAATGGCCTGAACTCGCGAGGCTGATCGAGCGACTCAAAACCTCTCCTGGGCCCCGTCTTAAGACCGATGAACTAGTCTACCTCGACACGATGGATAAGCTCACCCGCGCCTGCCTCGAAGGCGGTTCCGGCACCCAACGCTCCCTGATCGAGATCGTCGGAGACCACCCTGGCGCCCTCGTGCTCTACCAAACTCTCATCTCTGCCTTATTAGAGGCTGGTCGCACTCAAACCGCCCGCCAGATTTTGGTGCTAGCCGAGGGACCCTTTGCGGACGCCCGAACCCTGCGCGATCTCCGGTCCCGTATCGACGCCGCTCTGGCCGCCACCGCGAATGTCACACCAGCCTCAACCAGCGCGGCCGCCAACATGCCAACCTGGCAAGAATTCAAGGCTCGTTTTGATTCTCGGGTAAACTCCGCCCCGAACGAGGCTATAACGATGTTCTCCGACATACGTCGAGCCCAACCCGACTGGCTTGAGGAACACCGGACCGAGCTCGAAGCCCTAGAACTCCCCCTCCGCGCCCGCGGCAACGACCCCCTCCTCCTCCAATTCCTCGTTAGGGCAATGCTCGCGCGAGACACACTCGCGCCAGAAAACTTACTTCACCTTGCCCGCGAGATCTATCCCAGCTTCCCTGCCAATGCCCGCCTGATCCTCAAGGAAACTCTGCGTTTACACCCAGAAAACGAAGACGCCCTCGCCCTTCAGCGCATCTGGGAACCCGCGCCCACCAGCCCGCCCAGTTCCGCCCTACCCTGACCCGCACGTTTAGCACGATTGAGACAGCTTGACCCTACCGTATTCGGCCTAGCCGCATCGAGCCTCAGCTAAATTAAATTAAATTTCACGGAACCCTCACGCCTGCCGAGGTTCCCAAAACTATACGTTCAAAACCCGTGCGTTAGGCACAAATCCTTCTAGGCTTTAGATGGTTCCCTACAACTACCATGACCACTCTGTCCCAAACCGACCGCGCCTCGAGTGACACTTTGTTGACCGCCCCTGCGCCAGACGCCGCGCCCTCCTTCTTGGAGCCCATCCGCGCCGCCGCCGCACCCGCCGAAACCCCCGAACGCAATAATCTTCAGCTCTACCTGCAAGAAATAGGTAAGACGCCCCTGTTGACCATCGAAGAGGAAGTCACCCTTGCGAACCGCATCATGAAAGGCGACAAAGCCGCCCGCGACCACATGATCAGCGCCAACCTGCGCCTCGTGGTGAAAATCGCGATGGACTACAAGGATTTCGGCCTTCCTCTCCTCGACCTCATCAGCGAAGGCAACATCGGCCTGATCAAAGCCGTGGAGCGCTTCGACCCCACCAAGGGCGGCAAACTCTCCACCTACGCCGCCTGGTGGATCAAGCAGTCGATCAAGCGGGCTCTCGCCAACCAGTCCAAGACCATCCGCTTGCCCGTCCACTTGGTCGATAAGATCTCCAAGATGCGCAAGACCGCCCTAGCCCTCACGGAGGAGTTGGGCCGCGAGCCCACTGACGAGGAAATCGCCATCGAGCTTCAGGTGCCCACCAGCAAGGTCGCCCACCTGAAATCAGTCAGCGTGCGCCCTGCCTCCCTCGACGCCCCCATCGGCGAAGATGGCGACTCCACCACCTTCGGCGAACTCGTCGGTGACGAAAACGCCACCACACCTTTCGAGCAGCTGCGCGCCAATAGTCAAACCACCGCCCTGAACGCCCTCGTCGCCACCCTCGACCCCCGCGAGGCCGAGATCATCCGCTACCGTTTCGGCCTCGACGGCCGCGACGAGCTCACCCTGGAGGAGGTCGGCGCCAAATTCCGCGTCACCCGCGAACGCGTTCGCCAGCTCCAAAATCTCGCCCTCTCCAAAATGCGGAAGGCCCTTGCCAAACAAGAGGAGCAACGCAGCGCCGGGGATATTGAACAGGAGGAAAAACAACGCGCCCGCGAGGAAGTCATCCGTGAATTTATCTCCACGCGCGCCCCAGCCGACGCCGCCCCCCGC